>NZ_JBHYXN010000035.1:0-89906 GCF_042752335.1 Streptomyces sp. NPDC059355
ATTTCGAACCCGGAAGCTAAGCCTTTCAGCGCCGATGGTACTGCAGGGGGGACCCTGTGGGAGAGTAGGACGCCGCCGAACAATCATTGTAGAAAAGCCCCGTACCGGGTATCCGGTACGGGGCTTTTCTGCGTTTAGGGGCCCGTTCGGCCTGGAAGTGATCCGGCTCCGCTTTCTTCACCAGTCGGCGGGGTAGCTCTTGAGGCTGATGGTGTCGAGCGTCCAGCGGCTGGTGGTGACGGTGTCCCCGAACGTGGCCTTCGGGGACTTTGGCCGAGCCCGTGAGCGGATCGCCCATGTTCGTGTCGTTGAGGGCCATGACCTCGGGTGTCTGGGCCATGCGGCGCAGCTGCTCGGGGGTGAGGCCGGCCATGGTGAATCGGGAGTCTAGAGGCGGCCGGCGGCCTTCAGGGACAGGTAGGCGTCGGCCAGGGCCGGGGCCAGGGCGTCCGGGGTGGCGTCGACGACGTGGACTCCGTGGCGGGACAGCTGGTCCGCGGTGCGGCGGCGGGTGGCCTGGGACTGGGTGCCGGCCGCGGCCTCGTAGACCGCGTCGAGCGTGCCGCGGGACCGGGTCATCTCCTCGACGCGGGGATCCGCCACCGAGGCCAGCAGGACCGTGTGGCGCTGGGTGAGGCGGGGGAGGAGCGGGAGCAGGCCTTCCTCTGTCGGGGCGGCGTCCAGGCTCGTCAGGAGGACCACCAGGGACCGGCGCGGGGCGTTGCGGAGGATGGTGGAGACCAGCGTGCGGGCGTCGGTTTCGACGAGTTCCGGTTCCAGCGTGGCCATGGCGTCGACGAAGGCGGGCAGGACGTCGCCGGCCGCGCGGCCCTGGACCTGCGCGCGGGTGCGGCGGTCGTGGGCCAGCAGGTCGACGCGGTCACCGGCGCGGGAGGCGAGGGCGGCCAGCAGCAGGGCCGCGTCCATGGCCGAGTCCAGGCGGGGGGCGTCGCCGACGCGGCCCGCCGACGTACGGCCGGTGTCCAGGCAGATCAGGATGTGCCGGTCGCGTTCCGGACGCCAGGTCCGTACGGCGACCTTGTGCCGGCGCGCGGTGGCCCGCCAGTCGATGGAGCGGGTGTCGTCGCCGGGGACGTAGTCGCGGAGGCTGTCGAACTCGGTGCCCTCGCCGCGGGTCAGGACGCTCGTACGGCCGTCCAGTTCGCGCAGGCGGGCCAGGCGCGAGGGGAGGTGCTTGCGGCTGGTGAAGGGCGGCAGGACCCGGACCGTCCAGGGGACGGTGTGCGTGCCCTGGCGGGCGAGCAGGCCGAGCGGCCCGTACGAGCGGACCGTCACGCGGTCGGCCCGCCGGTCCCCGCGGCGGGTGGGGAGCAGCCGGGTCGTGATCCGGCGGCGTTCCCCGGCCGGGATCGCGAGCGTGTGCCGGGAGGCGCCGGTCTCGGTGCCCGGGAGCCAGCTGCTGGGGGGCCAGGCGTCGCGGATCCGGGCGCGCAGTGGGCGGGTCCCCGGGTTGGCGACGGTGAGGTGGACCTCGGCGGGCTCGCCGAGGCGGACGGAGGTGTCACCCGAGCGGGTGAAGGTGAGGCTTCGGACCGGGGCCGCGAGGGCGTAGTCGACGGCGCAGGCCAGGGCGAGGGTGCCGTTGACGGCGAGCATCCCCGTCCAGCTCGGTTCGAGGATGCCGACGGGGAGGCTGCCGAGGGCCGCCAGCAGGGCGGCGCGTCCGGTGAGGGCCATCAGCGCGGGACGGGGACGTGGGACAGGATCGCGGTGATGACGGCGTCGGCCGTGACCCCTTCCATCTCGGCCTCCGGGCGGAGCTGGACGCGGTGGCGCAGGGTCGGCAGTGCGAGGGCCTTGACGTCGTCGGGGGTGACGTAGTCGCGGCCGGTGAGCCAGGCCCAGGCCCGGGCGGTGGCCAGCAGGGCGGTCGCGCCGCGCGGGGAGACGCCGAGGGTGAGGGAGGGCGATTCGCGGGTGGCGCGGCAGACGTCGACGACGTACCCGGCGATCTCCGGGGAGACGGACACCTTGGCGACGGCCTCGCGGGCGGCTTCGAGCTCGGCCGGGCCGGCGACGGGGCGCAGGCCCGCGGCGTGCAGGTCGCGGGGGTTGAAGCCGGCCGCGTGCCGGGTCAGTACGCCGATCTCGTCCTCGCGGGAGGGGAGGGGCACGGTGAGCTTGAGCAGAAAGCGGTCGAGCTGGGCCTCGGGGAGGGGGTAAGTGCCCTCGTACTCGACGGGGTTCATCGTGGCGGCGACGAGGAACGGCTCGGGCAGCTTGCGCGGGGTGCCGTCGACGGTGACCTGGCGCTCCTCCATGGCCTCGAGGAGGGAGGACTGGGTCTTGGGCGGGGTCCGGTTGATCTCGTCCGCGAGGAGGAGGTTGGTGAAGACCGGGCCGTTCTGGAAGGAGAACTCGGCGGTGCGGGCGTCGTAGACGAGCGAGCCGGTGACGTCGCTGGGCATCAGGTCCGGGGTGAACTGGACGCGCTTGGTGTCGAGTTCGAGGGAGGCGGCGAGGGCCCGTACGAGGAGGGTCTTGGCGACGCCGGGTACGCCTTCGAGGAGGACGTGGCCGCGGCACAGGAGTGCGACGACGAGACCGGTGACGGCCGAGTCCTGGCCGACGACGGCCTTTCCGATCTCGGTGCGGATCGCTTCCAGGGAGGAGCGGGCGCTGTCCGTGGTGGCCGTCATGAGGTGCGGACCTCTCTTTCGAGGACGTCGAGGTGGTCGGCGAGCGCGACGAGCGCCGCGTCGGTGGCGGGAGTGGTGCCGAAGAGGAGGGCGGTCAGGTCCTGCTGCCGATCCGTCAGGCGACCGGACACGGCGGGGAGCAGGGCCGCGGGGTCGTGGGCCTGGGCGGGCGGTACGCCGACCAGGGCGGCCAGGCGTTCACGGGCGGCGGCGCGCAGCACGGTGGCGGCGCGGTCGCGGGCGTCGGCCCTGCGGTAGAGGCGTGCGCGGCCCTCGGTGGTCTCGGAGGCGCGGATGGCGACGGGCAGCTTCTCGGTGACGAGGGGTCCGAGTCGGCGGGCGCGCCAGAGGGCGGCGAGGGCGGCGGCGACGAAGAGCTGGAGGAAGGCCCAGCTCCAGCTGTGGGGGAGGAGGTCGAGGAAGCTCTGCTCCCGGGCGGGGTCCTCGTCCTGGACGTCGGTGAGGGAGGGCAGGTACCAGACGAGGTCGGGGCGGGAGCCGAGGAGTTGGAGGGCGAGGGAGGCGTTGCCCTCGGAGGCGAGCTTCTTGTTGAGGAGGATCGTCTCGGAGCCGAGGAGGACGGTGTCGCCGCCGGTGGTGCCGGTGGGGAGGACGAGGAGGGTGGGGTGGCCGCCGCTGGGGTAGCAGGCGGTGCCGGTGGCTCCGTCGGTGGTGTAGCGGTGGTCGCCGCCGGTGCCGGCGCGGCCGGCCGAGACGGCGGCGGGCAGGGCGCAGCCGGGGTCGAGGTCCTGGTCGAAGGCGGTGCCCTTGGTGCGGGCGGCGGGGGCCAGGTCGGGGAGGCTGAGGCTGCCGGGGGCGAGCAGGACGGTGCGGCCGCCGGAGAGGTCGATGGCGGAGCGGATGGCGCGCAGCTGGCTCTCGCCGAGCCGGTCGGGGTCGGTGACCAGCAGGGTGGTGCCGGGGCCGGCCGCGGCGGCGGCTTCGCGGGCGGTGGTGACGACGCGGGTGGTGACTCCGCGGGCCTGGAGGAGCTCGGCCACGGCCCGGCTGCCGTCGGGGTCGGCGGAGCGCGGGTCGAGCCGGCCGTGCCGGCTGCCGGATGCGAGGGCGGCGAGCGTGACGGCGGCGACGAGCAGGACGCCGAGGCAGATCAGGAAGCCGCGGCCCCGGCGCCACAGGGCGCCGGGTGTGGTGCCCGTGGCTGCCGTCCGGGTGGCTCGGTCGGGGGCTGCGCCCGGGGGCGGGGTGTCGGCCGTGGGCGCGCCGCGGCGGGCGCCGGGCGGCGCGGGGGTGTTCGCGGCCGGGCCGGGTGCGACGTGGGCGGTGTCCGGGGTTCTCGGGTCGTGGGTGCTCGGGTCGGGGGCCGTCATGACGGGGTGCCCGTCAGGAGGGGCTTCGTCCGGGTCAGGGCGAGGTCCAGGGTGCGCAGGTGGGCGTACATCTCGGCGTTGGCGGTGCGGCCGCCGTACGTGACGTCGTCGAAGGTGCGGGCCGCCGTGCGGAGGGCTTCGGCGTGGTCCGGGAGGGAGGCGGCGGCTTCGGCGGCGGCCTCGTCGGCGGTACGGCCGGGGCGCGGGTCGAGCACGGTGCGCTCCTCCAGGGAGCGGACGACGGCCCGCATGCGTTCCTGGACGGCGGCGGTCCAGCGGCTCTCGGCGGCGTACGCCTCGGCGGCGGTGCGGTGGTCGGCGGCGCTGCGCAGGCCGTTGCCGAACAGGGCGGCCGTGCCGGTGGCGGTCCGGCGGGGGGAGCCGAGCCGCCACCACAGGGCGGCGATGCCGAGGGCGACCAGGGCGGCGATCGCGACCAGGCCCAGGGTGCCGCCGGGGGTGGCGCCCGAGGCGTGGTCGAAGAGGTTGCCGACCCACTCCCAGAACCGGTCCAGGGCGCGCTGGAGCAGCCCCGGGTCGTCCTGGTGGTACAGCGGCTTGGACAGCTCGCGTTCGGCCGCCTCGCGGGCGGGATCGCGCGGTGTCGTCACCGGTGGTTTCTCCGCGGTGGGCAGGAGCGCCGCGGAGCGTGTGATGAGGCCCCCCGTACTCATCATCGGCGCATCAGCCTCCGGTCGGCGGTGCGGCCGGGTGCGAGCCGTAGTTCTCCAGGCCCGCCGCCCGGGCGAGCTCCAGGTCGAGGGCTTCGCGGCGGATGCGCTGGTCGACGTACAGGAGGACGGTGACGCCCGACTGGATCGGCATGGTGATGGTCTGGGCGATGACGGCGCCGACCGACGAGAGGATGAGCGCGGCCCAGCCGGTGGCGGCGGTGCCGTTCTCCAGGCCCGTCACTCCGCCGTCGGCGAGGCCGATCGCGAGCCCGACGGCCGCCAGCGGCCAGACGATGATGGCGGAGACGAAGGTGGTGATGAGGCCGGTCAGGGCGGTGATGCCGAAGATGCGCCACCAGGAGCCCTGGACGAGCCGCGAGGAGCGGCGCAGCGAGGTGGCCACGCTGCTCTTCTCCAGCATCAGGGCGGGCGAGGCCAGGCTGAACTTGATCCCGAGCCAGAGGATGAGCGGGAGGGCGGCGACGCCTCCGAGGAGGCCGAGGCCGAGGCTGCCCAGGGCGATGCCGGGCAGGAGCAGGACGCCGACGAGGACGGCGCCGCCGATGCCGAGCAGGAGGGTCAGCCCGAGCAGGCGGAGCAGCTGGGGGCGGGCCTCGCGCCAGGCGGTGCCGATGGTGGAGCTGTGGCCGAGCACGGCCCGGCTGAAGATCATCGTGAGCATGGCGGTGGCCACGATGGTGCCGATGAGCTGGATGAACGCGTTCGCGACCAGGGTGAGCATGCTGCCGCTGAGGGTGTCGACGAGTTCGCGCAGGCTCGCCTCGTCGCCGGAGGTGACGGGCAGGTCGGAGAGCGTGTACTTCTGCACGACCATGCTGATGACCTGGACGACGGTGGCCACGACCAGGGTGATCGGCAGGACCGAGCGCCAGTGGCTGCGCATGGTGGCGACGGCGCCGTCGAGGATCTCGCCCAGGTCCAGGGGGCGCAGCGGGATCACGCCGGGCTTGGCGGCCGGGGGCTTGCCCCACTGGCCGGGGGCGCCGGGGTGGCCGTAGTGGCCGCCCTGCGGGCCCTGTGGGCCGCCGTACGATCCCCAGCCCGTGCCTGTGCCCGGCTGAGGCTGCTGGGGCTGCTGGGGCGGGGTCTGGGGTGCCCGGGGGCTGCCGGGGCTGGACCACTCGCCGGGCGGCGGCTGCTCGGCGGACCACTTCGGCCCGCCGGCGGGGGGCTGCTGCGCGGGCGCCTGCGCGCCCTCGGTGCCGCCCTGGCCGCCGGGTGTGCCCGGCTGCTCGCCGTCGGACGGGGAGGGTCCGGGCGCGGCCCAGCCCGGGGAGTCGTTCATCGTCGCTCCTTCACGTGCACTGCGGGGGCGGGGGCGCCAGGGGGTGTCTTGTGGGCCGGGCCGGGCCCGCGGCGTCCGGTGCCTCGCCTCGCCGCGTTCTCGTCGGTCGCCGACGCTCCGCGTCGACTCCCTCCTCCGCCTTGCGATCCACGACACCGGACGTTGCTCCCTGATCCGGCCCGACCCACAAGACACCCCCTGTTCGGCTGCCATCGTGCCACGTGGGAACGTTGAGCGGACCGGCTGTCCCCCCGGATCTCCGGCGGCCCGCGCCTTCAATTGTCGCCCGGATACGGGGCAGACTGGTTGCGCTGGTCGCCACGCAGGTCCGAGGGGCGATTTCCAGCCCTTTTGGCTGTGGGACAGCTCACCGCCGGGTAACGATTGGCTAATGGGATGATGTCAAGCATGAAGGGACGAGTCCTTGTCGTCGACGACGACACCGCGCTGGCCGAGATGCTCGGCATTGTGCTGCGTGGAGAAGGTTTTGAGCCGTCGTTCGTAGCGGACGGTGACAAGGCGCTGGCTGCCTTCCGGGAGGCGAAGCCGGATCTCGTGCTGCTCGACCTCATGCTGCCCGGACGGGACGGCATAGAGGTCTGCAGGCTGATCCGGGCCGAATCAGGCGTGCCGATCGTCATGCTCACCGCCAAGAGCGACACGGTGGACGTGGTCGTGGGCCTGGAGTCCGGGGCCGACGACTACATCGTCAAGCCGTTCAAGCCGAAGGAGCTGGTGGCCCGCATCCGGGCCCGCCTGCGCCGGTCGGAGGAGCCCGCGCCCGAGCAGCTGGCCATCGGTGACCTGGTCATCGACGTGGCCGGGCACTCGGTCAAGCGCGACGGCGCCTCGATCGCCCTGACCCCGCTCGAGTTCGACCTGCTGGTCGCCCTCGCGCGCAAGCCCTGGCAGGTGTTCACCCGCGAGGTGCTGCTGGAGCAGGTCTGGGGCTACCGGCACGCGGCGGACACCCGCCTGGTGAACGTGCATGTGCAGCGGTTGCGCTCCAAGGTCGAGAAGGACCCGGAGCGCCCCGAGATCGTCGTGACGGTGCGCGGTGTCGGCTACAAGGCCGGACCGAGCTGACGTGCCGCCCGGCAGGCCCCACAGCGGCTCCCGCCGAGGAGTCCTGAGGGGAGGCCGGCAGCTTCGTCAGATGGCCGACGGAGCGCCGGGCGGCCCGGTGCTGCGGTTGTTCGTACGCCTCGTACGACGACCGCTGCTTCCGGCTGTCCGGCTGTGGCGGCGCAACATCCAGCTGCGCGTGGTCGCCGCGACGCTCCTGATGTCGCTGGCCGTGGTCCTCGCGCTGGGTTTCGTCGTGATCGCCCAGGTCAGCAAGGGGCTCCTCGACGCCAAGGAGGAGGCCGCGCAGAGCCAGGCGGCGGGCGGTTTCGCCGTCGCGCAGGAGAAGGCCAACACGCCCTCGGCCGTGGACGGGCCCGACGCCACCGACAACAAGGTCGGGCGGGACGCCAGTACCTGGATGAACTCGCTGGTCAAGCAGCTCGCCAGTGGCGGCCAGACCGCCTTCGAGGTGGTCGCGCTCGGCGCCGGCCCCGACGCCGGCGGGCAGCCGAGCGGGCCGTTCGTCTCGGGCGTCAAGGGCGCCCGCGCCTCCGGGAACGTGGACCCGACGGCGAGCGTTCCCGCGGCGCTGCGCCGGGACGTCAACCACGCGACCGGCACCTTCAAGACCTTCTCGCAGATCCGGTACACCGCCGGGTCCGGGGACAAGGCGCCCGAGCCCGCGCTGGTCGTGGGCAAGCGGCTCACCGACATCAACGGGGACCCGTACGACCTGTACTACCTCTTCCCGCTCACGCAGGAGGAGGAGTCCCTCAACCTCATCAAGGTCACCATCGCCACCGCGGGCGTGTTCGTGGTCGTGCTGCTCGGTGCGATCGCCTGGCTCGTCGTACGGCAGGTCGTGACGCCCGTGCGGATGGCCGCCGGGATCGCCGAGCGGCTCTCGGCCGGGCGGCTCCAGGAGCGGATGAAGGTCACGGGCGAGGACGACATCGCCCGTCTGGGCGAGGCCTTCAACAAGATGGCGCAGAACCTCCAGCTCAAGATCCAGCAGCTGGAGGACCTGTCGCGGATGCAGCGCCGGTTCGTCTCCGACGTCTCGCACGAGCTGCGCACGCCGCTGACGACCGTACGGATGGCAGCGGATGTCATCCACGACGCCCGGGTCGACTTCGACCCGATCACCGCCCGCTCCGCCGAGCTCCTCGCGGGCCAGCTCGACCGCTTCGAGTCGCTGCTCGCGGACCTGCTGGAGATCAGCCGGTTCGACGCGGGCGCCGCGGCCCTGGAGGCGGAGCCGATCGACCTGCGGGACGTCGTACGCCGGGTCATCGACGGCGCCGAGCCGCTCGCCGAGCACAAGGGCACCCGGATCCGGGTGCTGGGCGACACCCAGCCCGTCATAGCGGAGGCCGACTCCCGGCGCGTGGAGCGGGTGCTGCGCAATCTCGTCGTCAACGCCGTGGAGCACGGCGAGGGCCGCGACGTGGTGGTCCGGCTCGCTTCGGCGGGCGGGGCCGTGGCCGTGGCGGTGCGGGACTACGGGGTCGGGCTCAAGCCCGGCGAGGCCACCCGCGTCTTCAACCGCTTCTGGCGGGCCGACCCGGCACGGGCGCGTACGACGGGCGGTACGGGCCTGGGCCTGTCCATCGCCGTCGAGGACGCGCGGCTGCACGGCGGCTGGCTGCAGGCGTGGGGCGAGCCGGGCGGCGGTTCGCAGTTCCGGCTGACCCTGCCGCGGACCGCCGACGAGCCGCTGCGCGGGTCCCCGATCCCGCTGGAGCCGGAGGACTCCCGGGCCAACCGGGCCAGGGCCGCTGCCGAGGCGGCGGGCTCGCAGGCCTCCCCGAAGGCGCAGCAGGGCCCGGGCCGCGGCGACCGGTCGCCGATACCGCCCCGGTCGGCGGTGGCCGGTGCGCTGCCGGTGCCCGCGGACCCGACGGCCCTGCCGGGCAGCGGGGCCCGGGTCGTGGCCCGCCCGGCCGATCCCGATCAGGCGGCGGCGGACCAGGTGGCGGGCGAGCGCGCCGCCGGCGCCGAGCAGTCAGCATCAGCACAGGAGGATGGCGCAGGTGGACGCTGAGCCCGCACGGGTGCGCAGGGACGGCCGCCGCCGCCGGTGGCGGACGGTGCGGGCGTACGCCTTCGGAGCGGCCGGGCTGCTGCTGGCGGGCTGCGCCTCCATGCCCGACCACGGCGAGATCCGCGAGGTGAAGGCCTCGCAGGGCGTCGACTCGCAGGTGCGGGTGTTCGGGGTGCCGCCGGCCGACAAGGCCGGTCCGGCCGACATCGTCGACGGCTTCCTGGAGGCCATGACCAGCGACGACCCGCAGCTGCAGACCGCCCGCAAGTACCTCACCGAGGAGGCGGCGAAGAACTGGAAGCCCGGTTCCGCCGTCACCGTGCTCTCCGCGGGCATCGACCGGTTCTCCGTGGGCAACGAGAAGGACGCGCCGGGCCCCCGCTGGAAGATGACCGGCAAGAAGCTCGCGACGGTGGACGAGCGCAGCGCCTACCAGCCGGAGCCCGCGGGCCGCCGCTACGAGGAGTACCTCCAGCTGGTCCAGGAGAACAAGCAGTGGCGGATCGCGACGCCGCCGAGCGGCCTCGTGCTCAGCGAGTCCGACTTCCAGCGCATCTACATGCCGGTCAACAAGTACTACTTCGCGGGCGGCGCCCTCGTCGCCGACCCGGTGTACGTGCGCCAGCGCAGCGACCCCGACTCGCGGATGGACCCGACCACGCAGACCGTGCAGTCGCTGCTGGCCGGCCCGTCCAAGTGGCTGGGGCCCGTGGTCACTTCGAGCTTCCCGACCGGCACCGAGCTGCGGGAGGGCACCAAGTCCCTGACGTACGACGGCCAGAACGTGCTGAAGGTGCCGCTCAACGACAAGGTCGACAACGTCGCGCAGCCGCAGTGCGAGAAGATGGCCGCGCAACTCATGTACACCGTGCAGGATCTGACGTCCTCCCGGATGGCGCGGGTCGAGCTGCTGCGCTCGGACCGTTCCTCGCTGTGCTCGGTGACCGAGCCGACCGCGGCGGGGATCGCCCACCGGCCGCAGGGGCCGGAGTACCAGTACTACGTCGACGGCGAGGGCCGGTTCGTCCGGATGAAGCTCGACGTCACCAGTGAGGACCAGCAGTACAAGCCGGAGCCGGTGCCGGGGCCGCTGTCGCCCAGCGCCGGGAACCCCGGGTCCAAGGTGGGCTCCGCGGCCGTCTCGTACGACGAGAAGCGCGCGGCCGTGGTCTCCGAGGACGGGCACGGGCTGTACCTGGTGAACCTGACGACGGCCGGGCCCATGCCGCAGCCGGTGCTGACCGGCAAGGGCGCCAAGCCGAACGGGCTGGGCACGCCGAGCTGGGACGCGGCGGGCGACGTGTGGATCGCGGACCAGGATCCGGCGGATCCGGCGCTGTACCGGGTGCCGGGCGGGACCGGGATCCCGCAGAAGATCGACGTGGCCGGGCTGGACGGTGGGCGGATCACCGCGCTGAAGGCTTCGCCGGACGGGGTGCGGATCGCGCTGCTGGTGCAGTCGGGGAACAGCAAGAACCTGTACATCGGGCGGATCGAGCGGCCCGAGGGCAAGGGGGACGCGGCGCCGGTGTCGGTGCGCGAGCTGCGCCCGGCGGCCCCGCAGATGGCGAGCGTGACGGCGCTGAGCTGGGCGCCGCGCGGCCGGCTGCTGGTGGTGGGCCGGGAGAACGGCGGGGTCGTGCAGGCCCGGTACATGCTGGCCGACGGCTCGATGGTCGCGGCGAGCCTGCCCGGGGCGACGGGGCTGGACGCGGTCGCGGCGACGGAGGACGAGAAGAAGCCGGTGGTCGCGCACTCGGACGAGGACGGGATCGTGTGGCTGCCGCCGGGGGCGCAGTGGCGCACGGTGGCGCCGGGCGGCCGGGCCCCGGTATACCCCGGCTGACCTGCCCTTTTCATCGCCGCTTTCGCGGTGCGCCGCACGTTGTCCACAGGGGTGGCGGGGTGCGCGGGCGGCCCGGCACAGTGGACGGATGCGGGGGTGGTGGCAGGAGCTCGCCGGGCTGGTCCTGCCGGCCGGCTGCGGAGGCTGCGGGGTTGCCCGGGTGCTGCTGTGCCCCGGCTGCGCGCAGGCGCTGAGCGGGGCCGCGGCGGGCCGTGTGCGGCCCTCTCCGCGGCCCGCGGGGCTGCCCGCGGTGTATGCGGCCGCCGCGTACGAGGGCGCGGTACGGGAGGTCGTACTGGCGCACAAGGAGCGCGGGGCGCTGCCGCTGGCCGGGCCGCTCGGCGCCGCCCTGGCGGTGGCCGTCGACAGGGCGGCCGGCGCGGGCGGGGGTGCCGTGGCGGCGGCGGAGGAGCTGGTCCTCGTCCCCGTGCCCTCGGCGCGCCGGCAGGTGCGGGCGCGCGGGCACGATCCGGCGCGCAGAACGGCTCTGGCGGCCGCGGCGCGGCTGCGGCGGGCCGGTGTCCCCGCGCGGGTGGCGTCCGTACTGCGCCAGCTCCGGCCGGTGGCCGACCAGGCGGGCCTGGGGGCCCGGGAGCGCCGGGAGAACCTCACAGGGGCGCTGGGGGTGCGCGGCGGGGGCTGGCAGCCGTTTCCGGCCACGGCGCGGATCGTGCTGGTGGACGACCTGATCACCACCGGAGCCACGCTCGCGGAGGCGGCCCGGGCGCTGCGGGCGGCGTCGGTCGGGCCGGTGGCGGGGGCGGCCGTGGTGGCCGCTCCGGCAGGATCCTTCGTAGGAAATCGGTCGACAACCCGTACAGAGCAACGCTCTTGTGAATAGATTTGGAACTGTTGGGGAAGGCGCATCGTTGCAGGTAGTAAGAGAGAACAGCCACCTGAACGGAGGTACGGTCCGGTAGCGGGTGCCGACAACCGGCATGGAGGGATATGTTCGGTTGTAAGGAACTGGCGAGTCCTGGTCACACGCACCGGATCGAGAGGTGAATGTCGCCAAGTCCGTGGCTCCGGTGTTCACCGGGGCCTGGTGCGAAAGGGAGACGCTTCGCCCCATGAGGCGGAGCTATCCGGGAACGGAGTTCTGCGTGGACATCGTCGTCAAGGGCCGCAAGACCGAGGTGCCCGAGCGGTTCCGCAAGCACGTGGCCGAGAAGCTGAATCCCGAGCGGATCCAGAAGCTCGACGCCAAGGTGATCAGCTTGGACGTCGAGGTGTCCAAGGAGCACAACCCGCGCCAGGCCGACCGTTCCGACCGCGTGGAGATCACCCTGCGTTCGCGGGGCCCCGTGGTCCGCGCCGAAGCCGCCGCCACCGACCCGTACGCGGCGCTCGACCTGGCACAGGAGAAGCTGGAGGCGCAGCTGCGCAAGCAGCACGACAAGCGCTACACCCGCCGCGGCAACGGCCGTCTCTCGGCGGCCGAGGTCGCCGACGCGGTTCCCGGCGTGGCCCGGCTCAACGGCAGCGGCCAGCCGGTCACGGAGGAGCCGGGGGACGCGATCCCGACCACTCGGATCGGATCGCTGGAAGTACAGGGCGAAGGCCCGCTCATCGTCCGCGAGAAGACGCACTCCGCGGCACCCATGCCGCTCGACCAGGCGCTGTACGAAATGGAACTGGTCGGCCATGACTTCTATCTGTTCGTCGACTCCGACACCAAGATGCCGAGCGTCGTCTACCGGCGCCACGGCTATGACTACGGCGTGATCCACCTCAATGCCGACGAGGCCTCCAGCTCGGCCGAGCCCGGTGCGGGCGCGGGCGGGGCGCTCGGCGGCTGATGCCGCGTCCTGATTTTCGGTGAAGTGCCCCCGGGGATGCCGCGGCGTCTCCGGGGGCCCCTGTATGACTCGTATGCGCCAGGTGGCCGTCGTGGGCTCCCCGGCGGGTGGCGCGGGCATGGAATCATGGCGGGCAGTCAACCGGCCGGAGTTCCGGTCCGGTTGACCCGGCAGCTCGGTACATGCAGGGGGAGGAACGATGGCGGACAGCTTCGGGTCGGTGCGCGGTGATGGCGGCGGCGAGCCGATCCGGGTGCTCGTCGTCGACGACCACGCCCTGTTCCGGCGCGGGCTGGAGATCGTCCTCGCGCAGGAGGAGGACATCCAGGTCGTCGGCGAGGCGGGGGACGGCGCGGAGGCGGTGGACAAGGCGGCGGACCTGCTGCCGGACATCGTGCTCATGGACGTGCGGATGCCCCGGCGCGGCGGGATCGAGGCGTGCACCTCGATCAAGGAGGTGGCCCCCTCCGCGAAGATCATCATGCTGACGATCAGCGACGAGGAGGCGGACCTCTACGACGCGATCAAGGCGGGCGCCACGGGGTACCTCCTGAAGGAGATCTCGACCGACGAGGTGGCGACGGCGATCCGCGCGGTGGCCGACGGGCAGTCGCAGATCAGCCCGTCGATGGCGTCGAAGCTCCTGACCGAGTTCAAGTCGATGATCCAGCGGACGGACGAGCGGCGGCTGGTGCCGGCGCCGCGTTTGACGGACCGCGAGCTGGAAGTCCTCAAGCTGGTGGCGACCGGGATGAACAACCGTGACATCGCCAAGCAGTTGTTCATCTCCGAGAACACCGTGAAGAACCACGTCCGCAACATCCTGGAGAAGCTCCAGCTGCACTCCAGGATGGAGGCCGTGGTCTACGCGATGCGGGAGAAGATCCTAGAGATCCGCTGAGGTCAGAGGGCCGCCAGCGCCGCCGTGACCGCGGCGGCCTCCTCGGGGGAGCCCGCGCGCTCGACGCGGACGGCGTCGCAGCCCACCCACTCCGCCGCCTCGCGCAGCGCCTGCGCCATCGGGCGTGCCGCCTTGGGGGTGGTCAGGGAGAGCTGCCGGGCCACCAGCGTCGTGCCCTCGCGGGCCGGGTCGACCCGGCCCTGCAGCCGCCCGCCCGCCAGCAGCGGCATCGCGAAGTACCCGTGTATCCGCTTGGGCTTGGGGACGTACGCCTCCAGCCGGTGCGTGAAGCCGAAGATCCGCTCCGTGCGCGGCCGGTCCCAGACCAGGGAGTCGAACGGGGAGAGCAGGGTGGTGCGGTGGCGGCCGCGGGGGGCCGTCGCCAGTGCGGACGGGTCGGCCCAGGCCGGCTTCGTCCAGCCCTCGACCTCGACGGGGACCAGCCCCGAGTCGGCGATCACCGCGTCGACCTGCTCGCCCTTGAGGCGGTGGTAGTCCGCGATGTCGGCGCGGGTGCCCACGCCCAGGCTCTGCCCGGCCAGCGTCACCAGGCGGCGCAGGCACTCGCGGTCGTCCAGGTCGTCGTGGAGCAGGGCGTCCGGTACCGCCCGCTCGGGCAGGTCGTAGACGCGCTTCCAGCCGCGGCGCTCGGCGCAGACCACCTCGCCGGTGTCCAGCAGCCACTCCACCGCGATCTTGGTCTCGGACCACTCGAACCACTCGCCGCCGTTCTTGGCGCCGCCCAGCTCGGTCGAGGTCAGCGGGCCGTCGGCCTTGAGGCGGTCCAGGACCGCCCGCGTCGAGCGCTCCTTGTCCTGCAGGATGTGCCACCGGTGGCCGCGGGCGCGGCGGGAGCGGCGCCGGAACGCGAAGTGCGGCCACTCCTCGATCGGCAGGATGCAGGCCGCGTGCGACCAGTACTCGAAGGCGTGGCCGCCCGACCAGTACGCCGACTCCACCGCCGGCCGGCCCACCGCGCCCAGGCGCGCGTACGGGATCAGCTCGTGCGAGCGGGCGAGTACGGAGATGGTGTCCAGCTGGACGGCGCCCAGGTGGCGCAGGACTCCCCGCACCCTCCCCCCGGCTCCGCCGGGGGTACCCCCGCCCCGGCGGTCGGGCGCCCCGAGGAAGCCCTGCGCGCGCAGGGCGATCCGGCGCGCTTCGTCGGCGGACAGGGACACGGAAGGTGCGAGCGTCATGCCCGCAGCCTAGGGGCGCCCACTGACAGCGGGCAGGTACGGCAGCGAGGGGGCCAGGCCCAGGTCCGCGGGCAGCAGGGCGCCGACCCAGGAGTCCCGCGCGGTGCCGCCGCGGAGCACCGCGGCCCGCAGTACGCCCTCGAAGCGGAAGCCGGTCTTCTCCGCGACGGCCCGGGAGCCCGTGTTGCCGACCTCGGCGCGCCATTCCAGCCGTACGGCGCCGACCTCGGTGAAGGCCCAGCGGGAGACTGCGGCGACGGCCTCGGCCATGTAGCCGCGGCCCCGGTGCTCCTTCGCCGCCCAGTAGCCGATCTCGTACGAGCCCTGCCCGCGCACGTGCACGCCGACCGCCGCGACCAGCGGGCCGTCCGCCCCGAGGCGGACCGCGAAGCTGTACGCGGTGTCCTCGCGCCAGCCGGCGGGGACGGTCTCCAGGACGAAGCCGCGCGCGTGCTCGCGCGAGTAGGGGGAGGGGACCATCGTCCAGCGCTGGATCTCCGGGTCCTGCACCGCGGTGTACACCTCCTCCTCGTCCGCGGGGACGAAGGGGCGCAAACTCAGCCGGGCCGTGTTCAGTGTCGTGGGCTCCATGTACGGATTCTGCGGGGCCGGGGCGGGTCGGGCGAGCAGTTTTCGGGCAAGACGTGTCGGGGACACCGGCACCTTCCGGGTACCTCGTACGTTCTCCTTCTGGGCGCCCGTGCCCTGCGGGATGCGGCGGGCCTCCCGGCGCGGCCGCGTCCTCGCTTACGATGGCCGTTGCGGTGGGGCCCACCCTCCGTGCCCGTGTACGAACCAGTGCCCAGGCCCGACCGGCAAGGAGACAAACCTCGGTGTCCGTCTTCAACAAGCTCATGCGTGCAGGCGAAGGCAAGATCCTGCGCAAACTGCACCGCATCGCGGACCAGGTCAACTCCATCGAAGAGGACTTCGTCAACCTCTCCGACGCCGAGTTGCGGGCGCTCACGGACGAGTACAAGCAGCGCTACCAGGACGGCGAGAGCCTGGACGACCTGCTGCCCGAGGCGTTCGCGACCGTCCGCGAGGCCGCCAAGCGCGTCCTCGGCCAGCGGCACTACGACGTCCAGATCATGGGCGGTGCCGCGCTGCACCTCGGTTACGTCGCCGAGATGAAGACCGGTGAGGGCAAGACCCTCGTCGGCACGCTCCCCGCATACCTGAACGCTCTGTCCGGCAAGGGCGTCCACCTGATCACGGTGAACGACTACCTGGCCGAGCGCGACTCCGAGATGATGGGCCGGGTGCACAAGTTCCTCGGTCTCGAGGTCGGCTGCATCCTGGCGAACATGTCCCCGGCCCAGCGCCGGGAGCAGTACAGCAACGACATCACGTACGGCACGAACAACGAGTTCGGCTTCGACTACCTGCGCGACAACATGGCGTGGTCGCAGGACGAGCTCGTCCAGCGCGGCCACAACTTCGCCGTGGTCGACGAGGTCGACTCGATCCTCGTCGACGAGGCCCGCACCCCGCTGATCATCTCCGGCCCGGCCGACCAGGCCACGAAGTGGTACGCCGACTTCGCGAAGCTGGTCACCCGCCTGAAGAAGGGCGAGCCCGGCGAGCCCCTCAAGGGCATCGAGGAGACCGGCGACTACGAGGTCGACGAGAAGAAGCGCACCGTCGCCATCCACGAGGCCGGCGTCGCCAAGGTCGAGGACTGGCTCGGCATCGAGAACCTCTACGAGTCGGTGAACACCCCGCTCGTCGGCTACCTGAACAACGCCATCAAGGCGAAGGAACTGTTCAAGAAGGACAAGGACTACGTCGTCATCGACGGCGAAGTCATGATCGTCGACGAGCACACCGGCCGTATCCTCGCCGGCCGCCGCTACAACGAGGGCATGCACCAGGCGATCGAGGCGAAGGAAGGGGTGGACATCAAGGACGAGAACCAGACCCTCGCCACGATCACCCTCCAGAACTTCTTCCGCCTCTACTCCAAGCTGTCGGGCATGACCGGTACGGCCATGACCGAGGCCGCGGAGTTCCATCAGATCTACAAGCTCGGCGTCGTCCCGATCCCGACCAACCGCGACATGGTCCGCAAGGACCAGCCGGACCTGATCTACCGGACCGAGGTCGCGAAGTTCGCCGCCGTCGTCGACGACATCGCGGAGAAGCACGAGAAGGGCCAGCCGATCCTCGTCGGCACCACCTCGGTCGAGAAGTCCGAGTACCTCTCGCAGCAGCTCTCCAAGCGGGGCATCCCGCACGAGGTGCTCAACGCGAAGCAGCACGAGCGCGAGGCCTCGATCGTCGCCCAGGCCGGCCGCCGCGGCGCCGTCACGGTCGCCACGAACATGGCCGGCCGCGGTACCGACATCAAGCTCGGCGGCAACCCGGACGACCTCGCCGAGGCCGAGCTGCGCCAGCAGGGCCTGGACCCGGAAGAGCACATCGAGCAGTGGGCGCACGCGCTGCCCTCCGCGCTCGAGCGCGCCGAGGCGGCCGTGAAGGCCGAGTTCGAAGAGGTCAAGTCCCTCGGCGGGCTGTACGTGCTGGGCACCGAGCGGCACGAGTCGCGCCGTATCGACAACCAGCTGCGCGGCCGCTCCGGCCGTCAGGGCGACCCGGGCGAGTCCCGGTTCTACCTGTCGCTGGGCGACGACCTGATGCGCCTGTTCAAGGCGCAGATGGTGGAGCGCGTCATGTCGATGGCGAACGTGCCGGACGACGTGCCGATCGAGAACAAGATGGTGACGCGCGCGATCGCGTCGGCCCAGTCGCAGGTCGAGACCCAGAACTTCGAGACGCGCAAGAACGTCCTGAAGTACGACGAGGTCCTCAACAGCCAGCGCGAGGTCATCTACGGCGAGCGCCGCCGCGTCCTGGAGGGCGAGGACCTGCACGAGCAGGTGCGCTTCTTCATGGACGACACGATCGACGCGTACATCGCGGCCGAGACGGTCGAGGGCTTCGCCGAGGAGTGGGACCTGGACCGGCTGTGGGGCGCCTTCAAGCAGCTCTACCCGCTCAAGGTCACCGTCGCCGAGCTGGAGGACGCGGCGGGCGACCGCGCGGGCATCACCGCCGAGTTCATCGCGGAGTCCGTCAAGGACGACATCCACGAGCAGTACGAGGCGCGCGAGAAGGCCCTCGGCTCCGACATCATGCGCGAGCTGGAGCGGCGCGTGGTCCTGTCGGTGCTGGACCGCAAGTGGCGCGAGCACCTGTACGAGATGGACTACCTGCAGGAGGGCATCGGCCTGCGGGCGATGGCCCAGAAGGACCCGTTGGTCGAGTACCAGCGCGAGGGCTTCGACATGTTCAACGCCATGATGGAGGGCATCAAGGAGGAGTCCGTCGGCTACCTGTTCAACCTGGAGGTCCAGGTCGAGCAGCAGGTCGAGGAGGTTCCGGTGCAGGACGCGGCGCCCTCGCTGACCAAGGAGCCGGCGGGCGCGCGGCCGGAGATCCGGGCCAAGGGCCTGGACGCCCCGCAGCGGCCGGACCGGCTGCACTTCTCGGCCCCGACGGTGGACGGGGAGGGCGGGGTCGTCGAGGGCGACTTCGACGCCGACGAGGCGGGTGACGGCATGACGCGTGCCGAGCGCCGCAAGGCGCAGAAGGCCGCCGGCGGCCGTCGCCGCAAGAAGTAAACCCCGCCCGTACGGGCACCCCCGCCGGGGCCGGACACCACACGGTGTCCGGCCCCGGCGCCGTTTTACGGGGCCGGACGGGCCGGGTGCGTACCGTGCGGACCGTCCCCCGGGCGCCGTCGCTGTGCACATCGTCAAAGTTCACCCCCTGCTTTTGTACAGATCCGGCCCGAGCCAAGCGGGCTGTCGCCGGTGCTTGACTGGAGCCATGGACAAGCGAGTTGAGAGCAGGCGGCAGCAGCCGCAGTTCGAGCTGCGGTGGGGCGGGCTGCACGTGATCATCCACCGCGTGCCCGTCTGGCTCGTCACGCTGGCGACCACGGCCGCCGGCTCCGGGGCCGCTGCCTGGTGGACCGGCCGGTAGGGCCCCCTCACGCCAGTGGGGCCATTTCGATGGCCGCGCAGCGCCAGCGGAGGTCCGGGCCCTGTTCCAGGCGGAAGGCCATCGCCGAGACGCGGTCGCCCGTCGTGATGCGGGCGAAGGCCTCGATGACGCCCGGGCCGGGGTGGAAGCGGCCGCACCGGCGCAGGACCGGGCGCAGGCGGTCGCGCAGGGGGCCCGCCGGGGCCAGCGTGACCAGCTGGTCGTAGGCCGGGCCGACGGTGTGGCCCAGCAGCGAGTGGACGGGGCGCTGGCCGCTGACCACCGCGAGCAGCCGTTCCGCGAACCAGTCGTGCGGGCCGCGCGGGGTGCGGTCGGTGTGGGGGCGGCACTGGTCGTGGCGGCCGGGGGGCCGGCTGGTGTTCCTGGTCCTGGTCATGGCGGTCGTCCCCGAGGAAGTCCGGGCCCGGAGCGGTACCGGGCGGTAACTTGGTAGGGGACTTCTACGGTCCGCGGATACCCTCCGCAAGCATCCGCCCGGGCGCGGGAGGGGTGGCCGCGTCTTCACCTATCCGGGTGGGTGGCCGCGTGCGCCCCGGCCGCTCCCGCGGCGCGCGGCGGCGCGCCGTGGACGGAATCCGGCCGGCGGCCGGCGGTCCGAAGGGGGACCGCAGCCGTCACCCGGCGCAGTCCCGTCAAGTCGTATCCTGAGGGCGTTTCCGACTACCGAAAGCAGCCGGCCATGCGCGTGTACGTCCCCCTGACCCTCCCCGGGCTCGCCGAGGCGCACAAGGCGGGTGAGCTGGGCCCCGCTCCGCTGCGGGCGTACGCCGTCACCCCCGGGCTGCGGGAGTGGTACGTGTCGGACGACCTGGAGGAGCTGGAGTACGCCGCCCTCGGGCGGGCCGCGGCCGCCTCCCTGCGGATGCTCGCCGCCGACGCGGGCGCCCCGCGCAAGCGCGTGGTCGTCGCCGTCGACGTGGACGACAAGGCCGCCGTCGCGACCCCCGGGGCCGACGAGGCCACGCTCGGCCTGGTGACCCTCGCCGCGGCCGTACGGCTGGCCGTGGCCGCCGCGGTGCACGTGGACGCCGACGGCGCCCTGCAGGACGTGACGGCCGCCGCCGCTGCCCTGGAGGCCGCCGACGCCGGGGACGACGACGCGCAGTTCACCGTGGACGGTGCCGAGGACCACGAGCTGCTGTGGTTCGGCGTCCAGGAGATCCCGGGGCTGCTGAAGTGAGCATTCCCCTCGTCCCCGGCGCCCCTGCCGCCGCCCCCCTCCACATAGTGTGGGACTGGAACGGCACCCTCCTGCACGACATCGACGCCGTCATCGCCGCCACCAACGCCTCCTTCGCCGAGTTCGGCTTCGCGCCGATCACGCTGGAGCGCTACCGCGAGCTGTACGTCGTACCGGTGCCGAAGTTCTACGAGCGTCTGATGGGCCGGCTGCCCACCGACGCCGAGTGGGAGGTCATGGACGAGACCTTCCACCGCCACTACTGGGCAGCGGCCGACGCCGCCGGGCTCACCGCCGGGGCCCGCGAGCTGCTGCGCGACTGGCAGGCGGACGGGCTCACGCAGTCGCTGCTCTCCCTCGCGCCCCACGAGAAGCTCGTGCCCCTCGTGCAGGCACACGGGATCGACCGCCACTTCCTGCGCGTCGACGGGCGGATCGGGCCCTCGCACACGAGCAAGGTCGGACATCTTGTACGCCATATGGCGGCCCTGGAGCAGACGGGTGTCACCGCTGCCCGTACGGTGCTGGTGGGGGATGCCGTGGACGACGCCCTGGCCGCACAGCACGTCGGTGCGAGAGCCGTCCTCTATACGGGTGGTTCGCACAGCCGGCGCAGTCTGGAATCGGCAGGGGTCGAAGTCGTC
Source organism: Streptomyces sp. NPDC059355 (assembly GCF_042752335.1). Lineage (NCBI taxonomy): Bacteria > Bacillati > Actinomycetota > Actinomycetes > Kitasatosporales > Streptomycetaceae > Streptomyces > Streptomyces sp. NPDC059355. The sequence goes on from NZ_JBHYXN010000035.1 coordinate 20,661, forward strand.
GACACCCTGGCAGAGGCCGTATCCGCTGCTCGCCGCATGGCCGAATAAGTACGCCCAGAATATGCCCCCGTCACTGCGCACATCGTCAAAGTTCGCGACCTGCTTTTGTACAGATCCGGCCCGTGACGGACAGGGGGTCCGGCGAGATAGCCTGGTACCCGTGATCAGCGCGATAGTCATCGGGGGCGCCGCAGCCTCCGGCCTGCGCCCGGCGCACGACCGTGCCCGGGCCTTCGCTGATCCCTGCCGCCGGGAGCCCCAGCCGATCATGGCCAGTTCCCTCCCGGCCGGCTCTCACCACGGCACAGCGCCGATCCCCAGCGGTCACCCCGCGTCGCGGCGCCACGCCATTCCTTCCTTCACCTACGTCACGCAATGGCGCGCGACAGGAGCCAGAGGACATGCAGACCAAGCTGGACGAAGCAAAGGCCGAGCTGCTCGCGCGGGCGGCCCGGGTAGCTGAGCACAGCCCGGCCGGGGGGCTACTTCCGACTGGGTCCGAGCAGGCGGAGCGTCCCGACCGGGACACCACTCTCGCCTACCTCCAGCGCTACTACCTGCACACCGCCCCAGAGGACCTCCTGGACCGGGACCCGGTCGACGTGTTCGGGGCCGCCCTCTCCCACTACCGGCTCGCCGAGACCCGGCCGCAGGGCACCGCGAACGTGCGCGTGCACACCCCGACGGTCGAGGAGAACGGGTGGACCTCCAGCCACTCGGTCGTCGAGGTCGTCACCGACGACATGCCGTTCCTCGTCGACTCCGTGACGAACGAGCTGTCCCGCCAGAACCGCGGCATCCACGTCGTGATCCACCCGCAGGTCGTCGTCCGCCGTGACGTCACCGGCAAGCTGATCGAGATCCTCGGTCCCGACTGCGACGCGCACGGCCCCAAGACCGCGCGCCCCCACGACTCCCTCGTCGAGTCCTGGATCCACGTCGAGACCGACCGCGAGACCGACCGCGCCGACCTCAAGCAGATCACCGACGACCTGCGCCGCGTCCTGTCCGACGTCCGCGAGTCCGTCGAGGACTGGGAGAAGATGCGCGACGCCGCTCTGCGCATCGCCGACGACCTCCCGAACGAGCCGACCGCCCCCGACCTGCGCGAGTACGAGCTCGAAGAGGCCCGCGAGCTGCTGCGCTGGCTCGCCGACGACCACTTCACCTTCCTCGGCTACCGCGAGTACAACCTCGTCGACGGCGACGCCCTGGCCGCCGTGCCCGGCACCGGCCTCGGCATCCTGCGCTCCGACCCGCACCACAGCGGCCAGGAGGACGCCCACCCCGTCTCGCCGTCCTTCAACCGGCTGCCGGCCGACGCCCGAGCCAAGGCCCGCGAGCACCGCCTGCTGGTGCTGACCAAGGCCAACAGCCGCGCCACCGTGCACCGCCCCTCGTACCTCGACTACGTCGGCGTCAAGAAGTTCGACGCCGACGGCAACGTCGTCGGCGAGCGCCGCTTCCTCGGCCTGTTCTCCTCCGCCGCGTACACCGAGTCGGTGCGCCGCGTCCCGGTCATCCGCCGCAAGGTCGCCGAGGTCCTCGACGGCGCCGGCTTCTCGCCGCACAGCCACGACGGCCGCGACCTGCTCCAGATCCTGGAGACCTACCCGCGCGACGAGCTGTTCCAGACCCCGGTGGACAAGCTCCGCGAGATCGCCACCTCCGTCCTGTACCTCCAGGAGCGCCGCCGGCTGCGGCTGTACCTGCGCCAGGACGAGTACGGGCGCTACTACTCGGCGCTCGTCTACCTGCCGCGCGACCGCTACACCACCGGCGTGCGGCTGCGCCTGATCGCGATCCTCCAGGAGGAGCTCGACGGCAGCAGCGTCGACTTCACCGCGTGGAACACCGAGTCGATCCTGGCCCGCATCCACTTCGTCATCCGCGTCCCGCAGGGCAAGGAGCTGCCCGTCCTGACGGACGGCGACGTCGAGCGCATCGAGGCCCGCCTCGTCGAGGCCGCCCGCTCCTGGGCCGACGGCTTCGCCGACGCCCTGGTCGCCGAGGTCGGCGAGGAGCGCGCCGCCGAGCTGCTGCGCAAGTACGGCACCTCCTTCCCCGAGGGCTACAAGGCCGACCACAAGCCGCGCGCGGCCGTGGCCGACCTCTGCCACCTGGAGCGGCTCTCCGCCAGCGACCGCGAGTTCGCGCTCTCGCTGTACGAGCCGGTCGGCGCGGGCCCCGGCGAGCGCCGGTTCAAGATCTACCGCACCGGTGAGCAGGTCTCGCTGTCCGCGGTCCTGCCCGTGCTCCAGCGCCTGGGCGTCGAGGTCACCGACGAGCGCCCGTACGAGCTGCGCTGCAGCGACCGCACCAACGCGTGGATCTACGACTTCGGCCTGCGGATGCCGCTGCCCGCCGGCAACGGCGACGCGCACCTCGGAGACGATGCCCGCGAGCGCTTCCAGGACGCCTTCGCCGCGGTCTGGCAGGGCGACGCCGAGAACGACAACTTCAACACCCTGGTGCTGTCCGCCGGGCTGACCTGGCGCCAGGCCGTCGTGCTGCGCGCGTACGCGAAGTACCTGCGCCAGGCGGGCGTGAACTTCAGCCAGGACTACATGGAGGACACCCTCCGCAACAACGTCCACACCACCCGGCTGCTGGTCTCGCTGTTCGAGGCCCGGATGTCGCCCGGCCGCCAGTCCGCCGGCACCGAGCTCATCGACGCCATGCTGGAGGAGCTGGCCGGGGCCCTGGACCAGGTCGCCTCGCTGGACGAGGACCGGATCCTGCGGTCGTTCCTCACGCTGATCAAGGCCACCCTGCGGACCAACTTCTTCCAGCTCAACGACGCGGGCGAGCAGCACGCCTACGTGTCGATGAAGTTCGACCCGCAGGCCATCCCGGAGCTCCCGGCGCCGCGCCCGGCGTACGAGATCTGGGTGTACTCCCCGCGCGTCGAGGGCGTCCACCTGCGCTTCGGCAAGGTCGCCCGAGGCGGCCTGCGCTGGTCCGACCGCCGTGAGGACTTCCGTACGGAGATCCTCGGCCTGGTCAAGGCGCAGATGGTCAAGAACACCGTCATCGTGCCGGTCGGCGCCAAGGGCGGCTTCGTCGCCAAGAACCTGCCGGACCCGTCGGTGGACCGCGACGCCTGGCTCGCCGAGGGCATCGCCTCGTACAAGATCTTCATCTCGGCGCTGCTCGACATCACCGACAACATGGTCGGCGGCGAGGTCGTGCCGCCGAACGGCGTGGTCCGCCACGACGAGGACGACACCTACCTCGTCGTCGCCGCCGACAAGGGCACCGCGACCTTCTCCGACATCGCCAACGGCGTCGCCGAGTCGTACGGCTTCTGGCTGGGCGACGCGTTCGCCTCGGGCGGCTCGGCCGGCTACGACCACAAGGGCATGGGCATCACCGCCCGCGGTGCGTGGGAGTCCGTCAAGCGGCACTTCCGCGAGCTGGGGCACGACACCCAGACCGAGGACTTCACGGTCGTCGGCGTCGGCGACATGTCCGGCGACGTGTTCGGCAACGGCATGCTGCTCTCCGAGCACATCCGCCTGGTCGCCGCCTTCGACCACCGGCACATCTTCATCGACCCGACCCCGGACGCGGCGACCTCGTACGCCGAGCGCCGGCGCCTGTTCGACCTGCCGCGCTCCTCGTGGGCCGACTACAGCGCCGAACTGCTCTCCGCGGGCGGCGGCGTGCACCCGCGCACGGCGAAGGCCATCCCGGTCAACGCGCAGATGCGCGCGGCCCTCGGCATCGACGCGGGCGTCACCAAGATGACCCCCGCCGAGCTGATGCAGACCATCCTCCAGGCCCCCGTGGACCTGCTGTGGAACGGCGGCATCGGCACGTACGTCAAGGCGTCGACCGAGACGCACACCGACGTCGGCGACAAGGCCAACGACGCCATCCGCGTCAACGGCGGGGACGTCCGGGCCAAGGTCATCGGCGAGGGCGGCAACCTGGGCCTGACCCAGCTCGGCCGCATCGAGTTCGCCCGGATCGGCGCCGGCGGCGAGGGCGGCAAGGTCAACACCGACGCCATCGACAACAGCGCGGGCGTGGACACCTCCGACCACGAGGTGAACATCAAGATCCTGCTGAACGCGGTCGTCGCGGACGGGGACATGACCGTCAAGCAGCGCAACAAGCTGCTGGCGGAGATGACCGACGAGGTCGGCCACCTGGTGCTGCGCAACAACTACGCGCAGAACGTGGCCCTCGCCAACGGCATCGCCCAGGCCCCCAGCCTGCTCCACGCCCAGCAGCGCTTCATGCGCCGCCTGGAGGCGGCCGGACGGCTGGACCGGAACATCGAGTTCCTGCCCACCGACCGGCAGATCCGCGAGCTGCTGGGCGCCGGCAGGGGCCTGACCCAGCCGGAGCTGGCCGTCCTGTTCGCCTACACCAAGATCACGGTGGCGGACGAGCTCATCGCCACCGAGCTGCCGGACGACCCGTACCTGCGCCGGCTGCTGCACGCGTACTTCCCGGCCGCCCTGCGCGCGAAGTTCCCGGAGCAGATCGGCACACACGCGCTGCACCGCGAGATCATCACGACGCTGCTGGTCAACGACACCGTCAACACCGGTGGTTCGACCTTCCTGCACCGCCTGCGCGAGGAGTCCGGAGCCTCCACGGAGGAGATCGTCCGGGCGCAGCTCGCGGCCCGCGAGATCTTCGGCCTGGCCGGGGTGTGGGACGCGGTCGAGTCGCTGGACAACAAGGTCGCGGCCGACGTGCAGACCCGGGTGCGGCTGCACTCGCGGCGCCTGGTCGAGCGCGCCACCCGCTGGCTGCTGAACAACCGGCCGCAGCCGCTCCAGATCACCGAGACGATCGAGCTGTTCTCCGACCGGGTGAGCGAGGTCTGGGCCGAGCTGCCCAAGCTGGTGCGCGGCGCGGACCTGGAGTGGTACCAGTCGATCATGGACGAGCTGATCGGCGAGGGCGTCCCGGAGGAGCTGGCGGCCAAGGTCGCCGGATTCTCCTCGGCCTTCCCGACGCTCGACATCGTCGCGATCTCGGACCGCACCGGCGTGAACCCGCTGGACGTCGCCGAGGTGTACTACGACCTCGCCGACCGCCTGGACATCACCCAGCTGATGGACCGGATCATCGAGCTGCCGCGGGCCGACCGCTGGCAGTCGATGGCCCGCGCCTCCATCCGCGAGGACCTGTTCGCGGCGCACGCGGCGCTGACCGCCGACGTGCTGGCGGTGGGCAACGGCGATTCGACTCCCGAGGACCGCTTCAAGGCGTGGGAGGACAAGAACGCGGCGATCATCAGCCGGGCCCGGACGACCCTGGACGAGATCCGCGGCTCGGACGACTTCGACCTGGCGAACCTGTCGGTCGCGATGCGGACGATGCGTTCGCTGCTGAGGGCGCACGTCTAGTCCTCGCGGAGCGGTGACGCAAGGGCGGCCCGGGCATGTGCCCGGGCCGCCCTTGCGCGTCCCGCCCCCGTACGTCCCGCTGGTCAGCGGCCCGAGGTGAACCTCTCGTACGCGTCGCAGACCTCGGAGGCCGGGCCGTCCATGCGCAGCACGCCGGACTCCAGCCAGATCGCCCGGTCGCAGGTCTCGCGGACCGTGCCGATGCTGTGGCTGACGAGGAAGACGGTGCCGGCCTGCTCGCGCAGCTCCTCGATGCGGGCCTGGCTGCGGCGCTGGAAGTCGGCGTCGCCGGTGGCCAGGGCCTCGTCGATCATGAGTACGTCGTGGTCCTTGGCGGCGGCGATGGAGAAGCGCAGCCGGGCCCCCATGCCGGAGGAGTACGTGCGCATGGGCAGGGAGATGAAGTCGCCCTTCTGGTTGATGCCGGAGAAGTCGACGATGCCCTGGTAGCGCTCGCGGATCTGTTCCTTGGACATGCCCATCGCGAGGCCGCCGAGGACCACGTTGCGCTCGCCGGTGAGGTCGTTCATCAGGGCCGCGTTCACGCCGAGGAGCGAGGGCTGGCCGTGCGAGTAGATCCGGCCGCGGGCCACGGGCTGGAGGCCGGCGATCGCGGCGAGCAGGGTGGACTTGCCGGAGCCGTTGGAGCCGATCAGGCCGATGGCCTCGCCCTTGTACGCGACGAAGGTGACGCCCTTGACGGCGTGCACCTCGCGCATGCCGGGGGCGGGCTTGCGGGAGAAGACCCGGCTGAGGGCGGCGGTGGCGCCGCCCTTGCGGCCGCCTGCGCCGTTCACCTTGTAGACGACGTGGACCCCGTCGGCGATGACGGTGGGGACTCGGGTGTCGCGCGGGTCGACGGCCGCCGCGGCCGGTGCGGCCGGTGCGGTCGCGGATGCGGGGGTGCCTGCGGGTGCGTTCTTGGTGTCAGCCACGGCCGTACTCCTCCTCAGCCTTCCAGAAGTAGATGAATCCGCCGGCGCCCGCGAGCAGGGCCCAGCCGACGGCGATCGCCCACACGTGGTGCGGGAGCGCGTGCGCGTTGAAGCTGTCGATCAGCGCGTAGCGCATGAGGTCGATGTAGACGGCCGCCGGGTTGGTCTTGAGCACGACGGTGACCCAGTACGCGAGGTGGTCCTTCGCGAGCATCGAGTCGATGGACCACATGACCCCGGACGAGTACATCCAGGTGCGCAGGATGAACGGCATCAGCTGGCTGATGTCCGGGCTCTTGCTGCCGATGCGGGCCATGACCATGGCGACGCCGGCGCAGAAGACGGCCATCAGGGCCAGCGCGGGCGCGGCCAGCAGCCACTTCACGGTCGGGGTCTGGCCGCAGGCGAACAGCAGCAGGACGAGCGCGCCCATGGTGACGAGCAGCTGCTGGAACAGCTGGACGACCGTGGACAGGGGCAGGCTGGCGCGCGGGAAGTGCAGGGCGCGGACCAGGCCGAGATTGCTGTGGATGGCGCGGGTGGAGGCGTTGATGGAGCTGCCGATGAAGTCCCAGACGAAGACGCCGGTGATCAGGAACGGGATGTAGTCCGTCACGCCGCGGCTGGCGTTCATGATCATGCCGAAGATGAAGTAGTAGACGGCCGCGTTGAGCAGCGGGGTCACCAGGTGCCAGACCTGGCCCAGCCTGGCCGTGCTGTACGTGGCGTGCATCCGTGCGGTGGCGTACGCGGTCACGAAGTGGCGGCGGCCCCAGAGCTGGCGCACGTAGCTCGGGAGCGAGGGGCGGGCGCCGCTGACGGTCAGGCCGTGTGCTGCCGCCAGATCGGCGAGCGTGGCCGGATGCGTGTCTGCGGGCACGGGGGTCACGGTGGTCACAAGGGTCGCTTTCGACGGGGTCAGGGCGTCGGCTGGCGATGGGACGGGTCCGTATCGTCGCTACGGCGAGACTAGGGGCCGACGCGACGGAACGCAACCGTATCGTCGTGACGAGTGGGTGACGGCGTGCGCGGCTATGCTCGGGGCATGACCTCTGACTCCGCCGCTCCCGCCGCCACCCGCCGTGCCCCCGCCGGGGCCGCCGTCCTGCGCGAGGACGTGACGGAGGCGATCCGGGCCGCGGTGCTGGAGGAACTGGCCGCGGTCGGGTTCTCGCGGATGTCGATCGAGGGGATCGCGCGGCGGGCGGGGGTCGGCAAGACGGCCGTGTACCGGCGCTGGAAGTCGAAGCTGCACCTGGTCCTGGACCTGGTGGGGGCCTTCGCCGTGGACGGCCTGCCGGTACCGGCGACGGGCTCGCTGTACGGGGACGTACGGGCCCTGCTGGAGGTGATGTCACATGTGCTGCGGCACCCGGTGGCCTCGGCGGTGATCCCGGACCTGCTGGTCGAGGCGGCGCGCAATCCGGAGATCGCGGACGCGGTGCGCGGCGCGCTGCTGGAGGGGGAGCGGCGCATGGCGGAGGGGATCGTCTCGGAGGCGGTGGCGCGGGGGGAGCTGGCCGAGGGGACGGACCCGGGGCGGGCGCTGGACCTGGCGATCGGGCCGCTCTACTGGCGGCAGGTGGTCGTACGGGACGCCGTCCCGGGTGCGTACCTCGACGACCTGGCCAGGTCGGTGGTGGCGGGGCTGACCGCCACGTCCGCCTGACCAGGTCGCCGCGCCGCTACGGCCGCAAGCTCGCGGTCAGGGTGGGTTCCCGGACCGGGGGCGGGGCCGCGGGGGTCGGGTGGCGGTCTTCCAGCGGGGTGATCGGGGGGATCGCCGTCGGCTGGTTCAGGAAGACCCGGCGGACCACGCGCTCCGCCGCGTGGCCGTCGTCGTACGAGCAGAAGCGCGAGCGGAACGCCGCGCGCAGCTGCGCCGAGCGCGAGCCCTTCCAATGGCCCGTCGTGAAGATGTCGACCAGCTCGTCCTGCGTGCGGGCGATCGCCCCGGGCGGGCAGGCCCGCAGGTCGAAGTACGTGCCGCGGGCGGCCTCGTAGGCCTCCCAGTCCTCCGCGTGGATCACGATCGGTCGGTCCAGCGCCGCGTAGTCGAACATCAGTGACGAGTAGTCGGTCACCAACGCGTCGGACGCCAGGCAGAGTTCCTCCACCGACGGGTACGCGGACACGTCGACCAGGCGCGGGTGGCGGAGCGGCTCGGCGGCCGCGTCCGCGTACGTCAGGTGCGCACGCGTCAGGATCGTGAAGCGCGGGCCCAGATCGCGCAGCACCCGCTCGAAGTCCAGGTGTTCGGGCCGGCTGCGCCGGTAGTCGCGGTGGGTCGGCGCGTACAGGATCGCCGTCGAGCCGGGCGGGATGCCGAGGCGCTCGCGCAGCGCCACCACCTCGTCCGCGGTGGCCCGGTGGAAGGCGTCGTTGCGCGGGTAGCCGTACTCCAGCGTCGTGTACGAGGACGGGACCGCCTTCTCCCACACCAGGGTGGAGTGGCGGTTCGCGGACAGCAGGTAGTCCCACTGGTCGGCGCCGCGCAGCAGGCCCGCGAAGTCCGTGGTCGGGGTGGCCGCCGGCCGGTCCTGCAGGTCCAGGCCGACCCGTTTGAGCGGGGTGCCGTGCTGGGTCTGGAGCAGGACCTGGCCCGGCCGCTTGACCAGGGCGCGCTCGAAGTTGACGTTCGTGGTGAGGTACGTGGCCCTGGCCAGCGCCGTCCAGTACGCCACCGAGCCCGGGCGGAGCACGGCCGTCTCCGCCGGGAGCGTCGCCGCGTGATGCGGGTCGCAGATCCACGCCGTCCGCATCCGGGGCGCGAGCTCGCGCAGCTTGGCCTCGATGGCCGCCGGATTGCAGGCGTATCCGCCGTGCCAGTACGCGGAGAAGACCGCCAGCTCCGGGCGCAGCGGCAGCAGCCGCTGGCCGCGGTAGTGCAGCCGCAGAGCGCTCTCGCGCAGGCCGTGCCACAGCGACGCCCCCGCGCGCCCGGCCGCCAGCCCGGCCGAGCGCAGCACCGACAGCGTGCGGTACGCACGGCGCGCGCCGAGCCGCATCAGCAGGTGCCGGATCCGGTCGGTGCGCGACAGCGACAGCGACAGCGACGGCGGCGGCGAGCCGGCGACCCGGTATCGGCGCAGCAGCGCGGAGGCCCGCTGGAAGAACTCGGCCCGGCAGGCGCGCGGGAGGCGGCGCGGGTCGGCGTACAGGGCGCAGAAGTGCTCGGCCATCCGCCGGTGCACGGCGGCGCGCCAGCGCTCCAGCTCGGGGCGGGCGGCGAGGTGGCCGAAGACCCGGTCGTACTGGTCGAAGATGTCCAGGTGGCGGCGGCTGGTGGTGGTCAGGATCGAGCCGGTGCGCCGCTGGCGGTAGTGCACGCAGACCCGGTCCAGTACGGCGACGGATTCGGCGGCCAGCAGCGCCGGGTAGGTCCAGGGGGCGTCCTCGTAGAAGCCGGGCGGGAACTCCAGGCCCTCGCGCTCCACGTACTCGCGGCGGTACGCCTTGTTCCACACGACCATCAGCATGCCGAGCAGGGCCGGGCGGTCGGCGAGCCGGAAGCTGGCCGGGCCCTCCTCCGACAGCCGGTGCGCGAGGCGGTTGCGCACGAGCTCCCCGGTCCAGAAGGTGCGCGCGTAGTCGTAGACGAGGACGTCCGGGGAACCGGTGTCCTTGAGCCGGTCGGTGATGGCCTGGAGGGCGCCCGGGGCGAGCGTGTCGTCGCCGTCGAGGAAGAGCAGGTAGTCGCCGCTCGCCCGGGCCAGACCCGCGTTGCGGGCCGGGCCCAGGCCGAGGTTGTGCGCCAGGTGCACGGCGGTCACCCGGGGGTCACGGGCCGCGTACCCGTCGATGATCGAACCGCAGGCGTCCGGGGAGGCGTCGTCGACCGCGATCAGTTCCAGATCCGTGAACGACTGGGACAGGACCGAGTCCAGACTCTCCTGGAGGTACGCCTGCACCTTGTACGCGGGCACGATGACGCTGAACCGGGGCACGGCACATCCATGGGTCGGCGCGGGCATATCACCCAGCAACCCCCGGCGTGGCGATCGGGTTACGCAGCGTGCGGCATTCGGGTTGCTCAGTGTCAACACCGCACGTCAACGGTGTGCGCCGGGCGGCCGTGTGCTACTTGACCGCTCCCGCCATCACCCCCGAGACGAACTGCCGCTGGAAGGCGAAGAAGACGACCAGCGGGACGACCATCGACAGGAACGCGCCGGGCGCCAGCACGTCGATGTTGTTGCCGAACTGCCGTACCTGCTGCTGGAGGGCGACCGTGATGGGCGGGTTCGCCGAGTCCGCGAACACCAGCGCGACCAGCATGTCGTTCCACACCCACAGGAACTGGAAGATGCCGAGCGAGGCGATCGCCGGCCCGCCCAGCGGCAGCACCACCCGGACGAACAGCCGCAGTTCACCCGCCCCGTCGAGCCGGGCCGCCTCCAGCAGCTCGCGCGGGATCTCCGCGAAGAAGTTCCGCAGCAGGAAGACGGCGAACGGCAGCCCGAACGCGGTGTGGAACAGGACAACCCCGGCCGTCGTCTCGAACAGCCCGATGGCGCCGAAGAGTTCCGAGACGGGGATCAGCGCCACCTGTACGGGGACGACGAGCAGCCCGACCACGATCAGGAACAGCCAGTCCCGGCCCGGGAACTCCAGCCAGGCGAAGGCGTATCCGGCGAGCGAGCCCAGGGCGACCACGAGCAGGGTCGCCGGGACCGCGATGGCCACCGTGCTGAGCAGGGCGCCGGTGATGGTGTCGTTGGCCAGCAGCCGCTCGTAGTTGTCGGCCGTCAGCCGGGTCGGGGCGGTCAGCGCCTGCCACCAGCCGCCCTTGTTCAGGTCGGTGGGCGAGAGGAAGGAGGAGATCAGCAGCCCGAGCGTGGGCATCAGCCAGAACAGCGCGGCCAGGACCAGGAACACGCGGACGGCCCCGGCCGCGGCCCCGGCGGCGAGCCGCCCGGCCCGGGCACCGGCGCGCGCGGCGGGGCGGGCACCGTTACGGGCCTGCTGGCGGGCCTGCGCGGCGGCGCTCATCGGGCCCCCTCCTTCCGCAGCCTGCGGATGTTGTAGAGCATGACCGGGAGCACCAGCACCAGCAGCAGCACCGCGATGGCGCTGCCCAGCCCCGGATCGGCGTCGGTGCCGAAGGAGGTCCGGTACAGCTGGAGGGCCAGGACGTTCGCGTCGTCCTGCACCGAGCCCGGCGCGATCACGAAGACCAGGTCGAAGATCTTCATCACGTTGATGACGAGGGTGACGAGCACCACCACCAGTAGGGGCGCCAGCAGCGGCACGGTGATCCGGCGGAACACCTGCCACTCGTTCGCCCCGTCCACCCGCGCCGCCTCCAGCAGCTCCCGCTGTACGGCGGCCAGCCCGGCCCCGATCAGCACCATCGCGAACCCGGCCCACATCCACACGTACGCCCCGATCACCGCCGGGGTCACCAGCGCCGGGCCGAGCCACTCCACCCCCGCGTACGCCTCGCGGAAGTTCGAGGCGGGCAGCCGCAGCCGCGCCCCGTCGGCCTTCGCGGACAGGGTGAAGGTGCCGTCGGCGCGGGCCGTCGCCGAGTCGACCACACGGCCGTCCTTGACCGCTTCGACCCGGATCCCGGCCAGCCCCGACTCGCTCGGGTCGACCGCGTTCGTACGGCCGCCCCCGCCCCGGGTGAAGTCCTGCCAGGCCGTTCCGGTGACCTTGCCGGGCTCGGCGACCGCGTCCCTCGCCGTACGGGTCCCCTCGGGCAGGTCCTCCGGGGCCACGCCGACCAGCGGGAGCAGCACGGGCACGCCCGCCCGTACGGGATCACGTGTCGTGTAGCCGCCCGCGTCGGCCCCGGCCGCCGGGACCAGCGGGGAGTCGCGGCCCGGGCGCGCCTTCGGGAAGGCCGAGGACTCCGCGAAGGTGTCGTGCACCCCGACCCAGACCGCGTTGGCGATGCCCCGGTCGGGGTCGTGGTCGTACACGAGCCGGAAGATGATGCCGGCCGCCAGCATCGAGATGGCCATCGGCATGAAGACGAGCAGCTTGAACGCCGTGCCCCAGCGCACGCGTTCGGTGAGCACCGCGAAGATCAGGCCGAGGGCGGTGGCCGTGGTCGGTGCCAGCACCACCCACAGCGCCGTGTTCTTCAGGGCCGTGCGGATCGTGTCGTCGTGCAGGATCTCGCCGTAGTTGCCAGCGCCCACGAAGGTGTCACCGGAGCGGTCGAAGAAGCTGCGGTAGAGGGAGTAGCCGATCGGATGGACGACGAGGGCGCCGAGCAGCACCAGGGCGGGCAGGAGGAACGCCGCCGCGACGAGGCGGCGGCGCCGGGTCTCGGCGGAGCGCCCCGTCGTGGTGGCCTTGGCTGCCACGGGATCAGTTCCCGTAGGCCTTGGCCGCGTCCGCCTCCAGTCTGGCCTGGGTGCCCGCCACGTCCGACGGGTTCGCCAGGAAGTCCTGGAGCGCCTTCCACTCGCCGGCCCCCGGGGTACCGCCGAAGGCCGCCGGGGCCTGGTCCGACATGTCGAAGCGGAAGTCGTCGCCCGCCGCGATCAGGGACTTGGCGATGTCCCGCTGGATGGGGTTCGGGTACGCGCCGGGATCGACCGACTTGTTCGGGGAGATGAACCCGCCCTCGCGGGCCTGGATCTCGCCGGCGTCCGGGGAGGCCAGGAAGGTCAGCAGCGCCTGCGCGCCCTTCGAGGGCTTCAGCGCGACCGCCACGTCACCGCCCGAGATGACGGGCGCCTTGGCGCCGACCGCAGGGAAGCCGAAGACGAGGGCGTCCTCGCCCACCTTCGCCTCCGTCTGGGCGATGTTCACCGCCACGAAATCACCCTCGTAGACCATCGCGGCCGCCGGGCGGTCACCGCCGGTGAAGGTCTGCGTCACCGACTTCGGGAACTCGGTGGCCAGCGCCCCGCTCGCCCCGCCCGCCAGGAAGTCCTTGCGCCCGAACAGCTCGCCGAGCGTGGTCAGGGCCTGCTTGACGCTGTCGTCCGTCCACTTGATCTCGTGTTTGGCCAGCTGGTCGTACTTCTGCGGACCCGCCTGGGAGAGGTAGACGTTCTCGAACCAGTCGGTGAGGGTCCAGCCGTCCGCGCCGGCGACGGAGACCGCCGGGGTGCCGGAGGCGGAGAGGGTGTCGGCCGCCTCCACCAGTTCCTTCCATGTCTTCGGGGGCTGTACGCCCGCCGCCTTGAAAGCCTTCGCGTTGTACCAGATCAGCGACTTGTTGGCCGCCTTGTAGTACACGCCGTACTGGGTGCCGTCGACCGCGCCCAGCTTCTTCCAGCCGTCCGCGTAGTTAGCGTCGAGCTGCGCCTTGGCCTCCGGGCCGACCGGCTGCACCCACTTGTTCTGCACGGCCGCGGTCAGCGCACCGACCTGCGGGAGCAGCGCCACGTCCGGCGGCTGGCCGCCCGCGATCTTCGTGCCGAGGAAGGTGACGATCGGGTCCTGGGCCGGGACGAAGGTGACCGTGGCACCCGTCCGCTTCTCGAACTCCTTGAGGACCTTCGTGAAGTTCGCCTGCTCCGGACCCGTCCAGACCGCCGCGACCTCCAGCTTCTCGCCGGTCAGCTTCGGTAATTCGACCGGCGGCCTGGCCTTCGGGGAGGACCCCCCGCCCTGCGGCGGATCGGCCTTCTCGTCCCCGCCGTCCCCGCATCCGCCGAGGGCCAGCGCGCCCGCGGCCGCGAGGGCCGTCCAGGCGGCGGCCCGGCTCCTTCTCCGGCTGCCCGTACGGCTACGGTCCTTCGTGCGGCTCGTTCCGTGCCTTCGCATGGCTCTGCCCCCGATGCCCGTGGTGTGCCCGTGGTGTGACTCGTCCCACAAGGTCTACGCCGAGCCGCGTACCCCCGCAATACCGCGTCGAACCGCGCCGCGGCGCTCCGGGACGGCTCAGGGCGCGGGCGGGAACAGCACGGGTATCGCCGAGACCAGGTGCGAGGCGCGGTCCAGGGCGCTCGCCAGCAGAGCCAGGTCGGTGGGGCCGTTGCCCAGCTCGCGCACGGGCCGGCGGGCCGGGGGATCACCCATCCGCTCCCACTCCACCGGCACCACCGTCGGCCGCTGTGTCGCCGTCCGCGGGATCCGGCCGGTCACCCGGCCGCCCTGGAACGGGACCGTGCGCCCGTCCGCGTAGCGCAGCCGACCGCGGCCGGGGCCCGGCTGGTCGGGGGCGTCCAGATCGATCCGGAGCGGGTTCGTCCGGGCCAGCTCGGTGTCGGCCGTACGGTCGGGGCGGGCGCTGGTGGCCACCAGGTGCACCCCGAGCAGGGCGCCGTCGCGGGCCACCGCGTCCAGCGCCCGTACGACGGATCCGGCGGCGGGGCGGCCCGTACTGCCGAGCCCCGGCGCGACCAGCGCGTCGAAGTCGTCCACCAGCACCACCAGACGGGGCAGCGGGCTCGGCCCGGCCGGGTCGGTGCGCACGGCGGAGGCGCGCAGCCGGAGCGTGCCGGTGCGCTGGGGATCGAGGTCGCCGAGGAGCTCGCCGGGACTGGGCTGGCGGGGCGTGACCATGCGGTCGGAGACCTCCCGCCGGGCGTGCCACTCGGCGAACGGCACCCCGTCCAGGAGCTCGGCCCGGCGTTTCAGCTCGGCGCCGAGGGCCTGGGCGAATTCCCGCATGCGGACGGGGTCGGAGGCGACGAGGTGTGCGGAGACGTGCGGGAGCTCGGTGCAGGGGTGGAGCCCGTCGCCGCGCTCGCCGCCGGCCCCGTCGAGGAGGACCAGCCCGAGCCGGTCGGGCCGGGCTGCCGCGGCGAGGGAGGCGGCCACCGAGCGCAGCAGCTCCGTGCGGCCGCTGCCCGCGGGCCCCTCGATGAGCAGGTGCGGGCCGTCCTGGACCAGCTCGGCGCCGACCGGGCCGCGCCGGCCGCTGCCGAGCACGAGCTCGGCGCGGCCGCCGACGCCCTGCCCCTGATCGGTGGCGGCGGCCCAACGGGCCATCAGGGAGGCCGGGGTGGCCCGGGCCAGGCCCAACTCGTCCAGGAGACGTGCGGTGTTCGGGAGTGCTGCGGCGACGGCCGGGCGGGGCCCGGCGGGGGAGGGCTCCGCGCGCAGCGGGGCCAGGGCGCGGGCGAAGCGCTCGGCCCAGGCGGCGGAGACGGCGTCGGCGGTGGCGGTGGTGCCGGGCGGCCACGGCTTGCCGCCGGACACCGTGAACGTCCGTACGGTGGTGGCCACATCACCGCTGAGCAGGGCGGCGGCGCCGCAGGTCCGGAACGCGGGGCCGCTCGCGCAGGCGGCCTCGTACGTCTCCGTGAGCGGGGAGGCCGGGGTGGCGGCCGGAGTCTCGGCGAGCACGAGGAGGTGGATCCCGGCGGCCGGGCCGTGCGGGGCGAGCCGGCCCGTGATGTCGCGCAGTGCGGCGGCGCCGGGGTCGCCGTCGACGACGAGGAGCGTGTACGGGCCCTGGTGGGCCTGGCCGAGGGGGCTCTCGTCGAGGCGGCGGGTCAGCTCGGCGGTGCGGGCGGCGGCCTGGTCGCGGTCGTAGGCGAGGAGCAGCCGGCAGTCCTGGCCGTGCGCGGGCCGTACGTGCGGCAGCCAGCCGAGCCAGCCCCAGTCGGCGCGCCGCTCGGGGAGGCCGCGGGTGCGGTCGGCGGCGAGGAGCACGATCTCCAGCTCGCCGGGCCCGTGCAGGGCGGCGAGCTGGGCGACGACGGAGCGGGCCACCCCGGTCAGCCGGGCGCGGGGCCCGGCGATGCCGAGCGCGCCGGCCTCCTGGAGCGCGACCCGGCTCCCGGCCCCGAGACCGACGTCGAGCCGGCCCCGGCCGCGGGACCACAGCCGCCGGGTGGGCCCCAGCGCGGCGAGCAGCAGGGCGGCCGGATCATCGGCATCGGGCACGGCGGCCGCGACGGCTGCGTCCACGACCCCGGCCTCGTCGAGGCCCTCCCCCCGGACCCACTTCCGGGCCCAGGCCCCGAGCCCCCGCTTCCGCGACCGCTGCCCGCCGCCGGGGCCGGCCGCGCCGCCCCAGGTTCCGCCGGAGGCGCCGGGCTCGGCCGTGGCCCGGCCCGTAC
The DNA here is from genome assembly GCF_042752335.1 of Streptomyces sp. NPDC059355. Classification (NCBI taxonomy): domain Bacteria; kingdom Bacillati; phylum Actinomycetota; class Actinomycetes; order Kitasatosporales; family Streptomycetaceae; genus Streptomyces; species Streptomyces sp. NPDC059355. The sequence goes on from NZ_JBHYXN010000035.1 coordinate 36,942, forward strand.
CGGGCGCACCGATGCGCATGCCGGCGCCGGACCCGACCCCGGAGGCCCTGCCGGGCGCCGGGCCCGAGGCGGATGCGGGGTCGCCGCCCCACCCGGCGCCGGGGGCGCCGGGGCGGGACGGCGGAGCCGGGTCGGGGCGCAGCCCCGGGCGGTGCTCGTCATGGTCGGGGTGGGGGTGGGGGAACGATCCCCGCGGGCCGGCCGCACCGGGCCCGCTGCCGGTCCCGCCGGTCCCGCCGGTCCACCCGGGCCCGTCGGGGCCGTGCTCCGCGCCGCTCCACGCGTCGCCGGACGGCGCGGCGGGCGCTCGGCCGGAGCCGTCTTCGCCGCTCCACCCCGCGCCGGAGGCCTCGGGTGCGGCGTCGGGTGCGGCGTCGGGCCCGGCCGGGCCGGCCGGGAGGGACAGGTGGCCCTCCAGGTCCGCGACCACCTGGAGCGTGGCCGGGGTGCCGGCGGCCAGGCGGAGCGTCGATTCGCCGATGCGCAGCAGCGCCCCCGGCGCCAGCGACACCGGCCGCGCGCCGACCACCGCGCCGTCCACGGTCGTGCCGTTCGTCGAGTCCAGGTCGGCCACGGCCACCCGCCCGTCCGGCATCACCGTCACCGCGCAGTGCAGCCGCGACACGTCCGGATCGTCCAGCGGGACGTCGGCATCGGCCGCGCGCCCGATCCGGATCGCCCCCGGGTGCAGCAGGTGCACCCCGCCCGCGTCCGGCCCCGCCACCACGTGCAGCTGCGCGCCGTCCGTCCCGCCCGGCAGGACGTCCCCGTCCGGAAGGACACCCGGCACCGGTGCGTGCAGCCCCAGCACCGCACCGTCCACCAGCGGCGGCTCCCCGAGCACCCGCCGCTGGAGGTCGAGCCGCTCCGTACCGGCGTACAGCACGACCGTGCCGCCGGTGTCGGGCCCGCCGACGGTCGCCGCCAGCCCGGAGGCCACGGCGGCGAGCGCGGTGCCCACGGGCGCGGTGACGAGCACGTCACAGCCGGCGGGCGCGGTCTGGTGGCCGCTGCGCGACCCAAGGACGGTCAGCCGGATCTGCATCGCCGTCAGCGGTCCCTTCTGCGCGGTGCGCGGTGCGTGCGCCCGGCAGGGGTACGACGGGCACGGCTGCCCGATCAACCCCCCGCCCGGCACGGCGCGTCGTCCGGTCAGGTCTGCCCGGAACGCGGGCTCCCGTCCCGGCCGTTCCGTACGGGTGCATCCTCGCACCTGTCGCCGACAACACGCCCGGCACCCGGCAATAAATGATCTTGAATGATCACACCTCTGCGCGTGTCGCGTACACGCCCGCGCGTGGGGCCTGGCCGAAAAGTGGAGTGCAGCCGGGGAAAATCGCCCCTGGCATACCCCTCAAACCTCACCCTTCGTACAAATGTGCGGCAACCAACCTCCGGCGCCCCGCGTCTTCCCCGACGACACCCCCTAGAGTGGGCCGGAAAAAAGAAGCACGAAAACGAACCACAGCAGGACGACAGCAGGGAGCGCGAGACGTGCGGCCAGTCGGCAGCAAGTACCTGCTCGAGGAGCCGCTCGGACGCGGCGCCACGGGCACCGTCTGGCGTGCCCGCCAGAGGGAGACCGCCGGCGCGGAGGCAGCCGTCGCCGGGCAGCCCGGCGAGACCGTGGCCATCAAGGTCCTCAAGGAAGAGCTGGCCCAGGACGCGGACATCGTCATGCGCTTCCTGCGTGAGCGCTCGGTCCTGCTGCGCCTGACGCACCCCAACATCGTGCGCACCCGCGACCTCGTCGTCGAGGGTGATCTGCTCGCCCTGGTCATGGACCTGATCGACGGTCCGGACCTGCACAAGTACATCCGGCAGAACGGCCCCTTCACGCCGGTCGCCGCGAGCCTGCTGACCGCCCAGATCGCGGACGCGCTCGCCGCCAGCCACGCCGACGGCGTGGTCCACCGCGACCTGAAGCCGGCCAATGTCCTGCTCGACGAGCGCGGCGGCCAGATGAAGCCGATGCTCACCGACTTCGGCATCGCGCGCCTCGCCGACTCCCCGGGCCTGACGCGCACGCACGAGTTCGTCGGCACCCCCGCCTACGTGGCCCCCGAGTCCGCCGAGGGCCGCCCGCAGACCTCCGCCGTCGACATCTACGGCGCCGGCATCCTGCTCTACGAACTGGTCACCGGACGCCCGCCGTTCGCCGGCGGCACCGCACTCGAAGTCCTGCACCGCCACCTCAGCGAGGACCCGCAGCGGCCGCCGAACGTGCCCGAGCCGCTCTGGATCGTCATCGAGCGCTGCCTGCGCAAGGAGCCGAACGAGCGCCCCAGCGCCGAGAACCTGGCCCGCGGGCTGCGCGTGGTCGCCTCCGGCATCGGCGTGCACAGCGCCCCCTCCGAGGTGGAGGCCGCCCTCGGCGTCGGCGCGCTGCTCGCGCCCGACCCCTCGCCGGCGCCGGTCCCCGAGACGCCGGGAGCCGGCGGCGCCGCCGACCCGACCCAGGTGCTGCCGAGCCGCGCCGCGGCCGCTTCGCCGATGGGCGCGTACGACCCGAACGGCATGACCAGCGTGCTCCCGCCGGTCGGCGCGGCCGACGCCACCTCGGTGCTGCCCGCCACGGGCGGCCCGGGCGGTCCCGGCGCGGACCCGACCTCGGTCATGCCCCCGGTGCAGCAGCCGGACCAGCCGCACCCGTGGCAGTCGCAGATGCGGGCCGCGCGCGACCGCAACGAGCAGACGCAGATGCAGTACCTCGACCCGAGCGAGGACCCCCTGCGCCGGCGCCCGCAGCGGCAGGCGCCCCCGCCGCCTCAGCAGCGGCCCCAGCAGCCCCCGCAGTACCGTCAGGGCCCGCCGCCTCAGCAGTACCAGCAGCAGCCGCAGTACCAGCAGCCCCCGCAGCAGCCGTACTACCAGCAGCAGCCGCCGCCCCAGCAGTACCAGCAGCCGCAGCAGGCCCCGTACCAGCAGCAGCCCCAGCCCCAGCGGCAGCCCCAGCGGCAGGCGCCGCAGCAGCAGCCCCCGCAGGCTCCGCCGCCGCGCGCGCCCCGGGAGCCGCGCGAGCCGCGCCCGCGCAGCGCCAACCCGGTCAAGATCCCGGGCCTGGGCTGCCTCAAGGGCTGCCTGGTGATGATCCTGCTGTTCGTGGTGGCGGGCTGGCTGGTCTGGGAGCTCACCCCGCTCCAGGAGTGGGTCGGCACCGGCAAGGGCTGGTGGGACCAGCTGTGGACCTGGGGCTCCGACATCGTCGACTGGGTCACCGCGCTCGGCGATTCCGCCGGCAGCAGCGGCTCGGGCGGCGGCACGCCCTGAACCGGGGCCCCCTGGCGTCGACTTCGGGGGCTGGGTTGTGGATTTGTCGACTTCCGGGACGTGATTTCGCCCCCAGAAGTGAAGGTCGCCGTGTTCCGGGGCGTGCAACCCCCATCCGGCCGCGTAGCTTTGGTGCGTACGCCAGCCGCTGAGGGAGCAGTCGTGGCACGGAAGATCGGCAGCCGGTACACCGCGCACCAGATCCTGGGGCGCGGCAGCGCGGGCACGGTGTGGCTGGGCGAGGGGCCTGACGGGCCCGTCGCCGTCAAACTGCTGCGCGAGGACCTCGCGTCCGACCAGGAGCTGGTCGGACGCTTCGTCCAGGAGCGCAGTGCGCTGCTCGGCCTGGACCACCCGCACATCGTCTCCGTCCGCGACCTCGTCGTCGACGGCAACGACCTGGCCCTGGTCATGGACCTCGTACGCGGTACGGACCTGCGCACGCGCCTCGACCGGGAGCGGCGGCTCGCCCCCGAGGCGGCCGTGGCGATCGTCGCGGACGTCGCCGACGCGCTGGCGGCGGCGCACGCGGCGGGGGTCGTGCACCGGGACGTGAAGCCCGAGAACGTCCTGCTGGACATGCAGGGGCCGCTGGGTCCCGGCGGCTCGCATCCGGCGCTGCTGACCGACTTCGGCGTCGCCAAGCTGATCGACTCGCCGCGGCGGGCGGCGTCCGGGGCGCCGGGTACGCGGGCCTCGGCCCCGACGACCCGGATCATCGGCACGCCGGACTACCTGGCTCCGGAGATCGTGGAGGGCCTGCCGCCCAGAGCGGCAGTGGACATATACGCCCTGGCCACCGTGTTGTACGAGCTGCTGGCGGGCTTCACGCCGTTCGGCGGGGGCCACCCGGGCGCGGTGCTGCGCCGGCACGTGACGGAGACGGTGGTCCCGCTCCCCGGGATCCCGGACGAGCTGTGGCAGCTGATCGTGCAGTGCCTGGCGAAGGCGCCGGCCTCGCGGCTGAGGGCCTCGGAGCTCTCGCTCCGGCTGCGCGACCTGCTCCCCCTCCTGGCCGGGATGCCGCCGCTGGACGTGGACGAGCCGTACGAACCCGACCCGGATCCGGAGCCGGCGGAGCCGGTGGAGGCCGACGGGCCGGTCCGCCGACGGGGCGTGGTCCCGCTGGTGCCGGGGTCGGCGACCGACTCGAACCGGGACACGCACACCTCGATGCGGGTTCCGGGACCGGACGAGCTGGCCGGGGGCGCGCTGGGCACGGCGCGGGTCCCGCGCCCCGCGGGCGGCCACCGCCCGGGATCGGCCCGCCACCGGGCGGAGACGGCCCGCAAGCGGCGCCTGGCCCTGACGGCCGGGGCCGTGGCGCTGGCCGCCGCGCTCGGCGTGGGCACCTGGCTGGCCGCCTCCGGCGACGAGCCGCCGCCGCAGGACACGAAGCACTCCACCCCGGCCCGGCCCTGAAGAGCGTCTTGCCGATCAGGCCGGTCCCGGGAACCGGCCCCGGGACCGGTTCCCGGGCGGGCTACGCCTCGACGAGTTCCGGGTGCCAGCGGCGGGCCACCGCCGGGTGGGCCCGGGTCCAGCCCTTGAGCTCGTTGCGGCCGTACTCCGCGTGCAGCGGGTTCGACGCGTCGTGCGCGACGCCCGGCGCCGACCGCAGGTACTCGCCCGGCACCGTCTCGATCACCGCGTCCAGCCGCGGGTTGTAGAAGAACGGCACCGAGTACCGCTCCACCGCCCCGGGCGGGCTGACCACCCGGTGGTCCGTGGCCACCAGGTACCCCTCCGTCGCGATCTCCAGCAGCTCGCCCAGGTTGACCACGAACGCCCCCGGCAGCGGCGGGATGTCCAGGAACCCGTCCCCCTGCCGCACCTGCAGCCCGCCCACGCCGTCCTGCAGCAGCAGCGTCAGGAACCCGTAGTCCTTGTGCGCCCCGACCCCCTGGCCGGCCCCGGACGGGGCGGATCCCGGGTAGCGGATCAGCTTCGTGTGCAGGTGCGGCCGGTCCGCGAACGCCTCGTCGAAGAAGTCGGACGGCGCCCCGATCGCGATCAGCAGCTCCCGCAGCAGCCGGTGCGCCACGGCCGCCAGCCGGGCCTGCCAATCCAGCACCACCGGCCGCAGCTCCGGCAGCGCCTGCGGCCACTGGTTCGGGCCCTCCAGCCACAGGTACGCCGGGTCGTCCGGCCCCAGCTCCGGCGCGGGCCGCTCGGCGCCGACGTCCAGCTGGTCGCGCCAGTCGGAGGCCCCGCCGGTCAGCTCGTGCCCGATGCGGGTGTACCCGCGGAAGTGCGGCGAGTTCAGATTGCTCACGGCGAGCCGGTCGTCCTCCGGCAGGGCGAAGAAGGCCCTGGTCAGCTCAAGGATGCGGGCGGTCTCCGGCTCGGTGATCCCGTGCCCGGTGAGGTACAGGAAGCCGGTGTCCCGGGCCACGGCGTGCAGCTTCTTCAGGAAGTCGGGCCGCTGCACCGGGTCGTCGGCCTGGGACAGGTCGATGACGGGGAGGGCCGGAACTGCGGAAGCGGCGGAAAGATCGTTGTGCGCGGACGGCATGACGTCTCCGTTTCGGATGTCACGGGGTCCTGTTCCCCAGAGGTGTCGGGGCAGCGGATGGGGAGGGCCGCCGGCAGGGATGGCGCCGGAGCCGCTTGGGCCGCGTACAGGACCAAGTCGGATCGGGGTGGATCAGGCTTGGGGATGGTCCGGCGGCAGACAGCTCGTCGTCGTGACACGCATGTGGTCCACATGGCGGCGCTTGACGAGGAGCAGATTCATACCGTGAGCGTACGCCCGTTCCCGTGTTCATCAGAACGGGTGAATCGGCCTGGCCGGACAGTGCCGCCCGCGGACCGGCTACGCTGGACCCGTGGCAGTCGTCGATGTTTCCGAAGAGCTGAAGTCCCTCTCCTCGACCATGGGGTCGATCGAGGCCGTCCTGGACCTCGACAAGCTGAGGGCAGAAATCGCCGTGCTCGAGGAGCAGGCCGCCGCGCCGTCCCTGTGGGACGACCCGGAGGCCGCTCAGAAGATCACGAGCAAGCTTTCGCACCTCCAGGCCGAGGTCCGCAAGACCGAGACCCTGCGCGGCCGCATCGACGACCTCGCGGTGCTGTTCGACCTCGCCCAGGAGATGGACGACGCGGACACCCTCGCGGAGGCGGAGACCGAGCTGGTCTCCGTGCGCAAGGCGCTGGACGAGATGGAGGTCCGCACCCTGCTCTCCGGCGAGTACGCCGAGCGTGAGGCGCTGGTCAACATCCGCGCCGAGGCCGGCGGCGTCGACGCCTCCGACTTCGCCGAGCGCCTGCAGCGCATGTACCTGCGCTGGGCCGAGCGGCACGGCTACCCCACCGAGATCTACGAGACCTCGTACGCGGAAGAGGCCGGCATCAAGTCGACCACCTTCGTCGTCAAGGCCCCGTACGCCTACGGCACCCTCTCGGTCGAGCAGGGCACCCACCGCCTCGTGCGCATCTCCCCCTTCGACAACCAGGGCCGCCGCCAGACGTCCTTCGCGGGCGTCGAGGTGCTGCCGGTCGTCGAGACCAGCGACCACGTCGAGATCGACGAGACCGAGCTGCGCGTGGACGTGTACCGCGCCTCCGGCCCCGGCGGCCAGGGCGTCAACACGACCGACTCGGCCGTGCGCATCACGCACCTCCCGACCGGCATCGTCGTCTCCTGCCAGAACGAGCGCTCGCAGATCCAGAACAAGGCCAGCGCGATGAACGTGCTCCAGGCCAAGCTGCTGGAGCGGCGCCGCCAGGAGGAGAAGGACAAGATGGACGCCCTCAAGGACGGCGGCAGCTCCTGGGGCAACCAGATGCGGTCCTACGTCCTGCACCCGTACCAGATGGTCAAGGACCTGCGGACGGAGTTCGAGGTCGGCAACCCGCAGGCGGTGCTCGACGGCGAGATCGACGGCTTCCTCGAGGCCGGCATCCGCTGGCGCAAGCAGCAGGAGCAGACCGCGTAGCGAGAACCGGACGCGCACGCACGAAGGGCCCGGACACCTCAGGTGTCCGGGCCCTTCGTGCGTCTGCTGGCCGCGTCGGTGATCGGGACGCGGACGGGGGCTGCGCCGGGCTAGGCCGTCTGCTGGGCCAGGAGGGCCAGTGCCGCGACGAGGACCACCAGGAGCACGATGAGCGCCATCGGGTTCAGGCCGCCGAAGGGGCCCTCCTGCTGCTGGAGGCGCTCCCGGTTCGCCCGGCACACCGGGCAGCGGCCCTGGCTGACGGGCGCGGCGCAGTTCGCGCACACGAGCCGGTCATACGTCATGCGCTCTCCTCCTCTCGTCCCCTTGAACAACGAACAACGTGAACAACGCCTGAAGGAACGACTCCGTTCCCCTACCACTGTGCCAGCTCCGGCGACATTCGGCGCGGCCCGTCCGGGCAATCACGGACCATCCCGGAACGATCCCCTCCCGGACCAGGGGATATATCGGGCAACTCCGGACGCCGGGCCCCCACCCCCCGCCCGTTCGCGTATGGTCACGCACACCGACTCCGCACACCTACCGGCGACCGTGGTGCACCCGTGATCCGATTCGACAACGTCTCCAAGTCCTACCCGAAGCAGAACCGCCCCGCACTCAGAGATGTCTCCCTGGACATCGCGAAGGGCGAGTTCGTCTTCCTGGTCGGCTCCTCCGGCTCCGGCAAGTCCACCTTCCTGCGGCTGGTGCTGCGCGAGGAGCGGGCGAGCCACGGCCAGGTCCACGTCCTCGGCAAGGACCTCGCCAAGCTCTCCAACTGGAAGGTCCCGCAGATGCGGCGCCAGCTGGGGACCGTGTTCCAGGACTTCCGCCTGCTCCCCAACAAGACGGTGGCCGAGAACGTCGCCTTCGCCCAAGAGGTCATCGGCAAGCCGAGAGGCGAGATCCGCAAGGCCGTCCCGCAGGTCCTGGAGCTCGTGGGCCTCGGCGGCAAAGAGGACCGCATGCCCGGCGAGCTCTCCGGCGGTGAGCAGCAGCGCGTGGCCATCGCCCGCGCCTTCGTCAACCGGCCGGCGCTCCTCATCGCGGACGAGCCCACCGGCAACCTCGACCCGCAGACCTCGGTCGGCATCATGAAGCTGCTGGACCGGATCAACCGGACCGGCACCACCGTGATCATGGCCACGCACGACCAGCAGATCGTGGACCAGATGCGCAAGCGCGTCATCGAACTCGAACAGGGCCGACTCGTGCGCGACCAGTCGCGCGGCGTCTACGGCTACCAGCACTGAAAGGCCCTTGAGACGTCATGCGCGCCCAGTTCGTCATGTCGGAGATCGGCGTCGGCCTCCGCCGCAATCTCACCATGACCTTCGCGGTCATCATCTCCGTGGCCCTGTCGCTGGCCCTGTTCGGCGGTTCCCTGCTCATGCGCGACCAGGTGAGCAAGATGAAGGGCTACTGGTACGACAAGGTCAACGTCTCGATCTACCTCTGCAACAAGAGCGACGCGGAGGACAACAGCGAGAGCGGGAGCAAGGCCTGCGCCAAGGGTGCGGTCACTCCCGAGCAGAAGCAGCAGATCGAGACCGACCTGAAGAAGATGGACCTCGTCGAGACGGTCCACTACGAGTCCTCCGACGAGGCCTACAAGCACTACAAGGAGCGCTTCGGGCACACCGCGCTCGCCTCGGTGATCACCCCGGACCAGATGCCCGACTCCTTCCGGGTGAAGCTCAAGCAGCCCGAGAAGTACAAGGTCATCACGACGGCCTTCGCGGGCCGCGACGGCGTCCAGTCGGTCGCCGACCAGCACACCGAGCTCGACAACCTCTTCACGATGCTCGGCTACCTCAACTGGGCCGCCCTCGGCATCATGCTCATCATGCTGATCGTGGCCCTGCTGCTGATCGTCAACACGGTGCGCGTCTCCGCCTTCAGCCGACGGCGTGAGACGGGGATCATGCGGCTCGTGGGCGCCTCGAGCTTCTACATCCAGGTGCCGTTCATCATGGAGGCCGCCTTCGCGGGCCTCATCGGCGCCGTGTTCGCCTGCGGCATGCTCGGCGCCGGCCAGTACTTCGTCATCGACCACGGCGCCTCGCTGCGCACGAAGATGGAGCTGATCAACTTCATCGGCTGGGACTCCGTGTTGACGAAGCTGCCGTTGGTGCTGGTCATCGGGGTGCTGATGCCCTCGCTGGCCGCCTTCATCGCATTGCGCAAGTACCTGAAGGTGTGACAAGCGCCCCGTGTGAGGTGCGCCCAACCCGCCGTGCCTCCACGGGGCTTGTCCTAGACTCGGCGCCATGCCGGGACTGCCCGCCTTCTGTCTCCGGCCCCGCGACCTGCGTCGCGGGGCCGCTCTGACGTTGGCCTTCATCGCAGCCGTGGGCGCGGCGGCGGGCACCGGCTGCTGGGACCGCGCGGGCGCCGTCGGCGCCGCGGGCGCCGGGTTAGCGGCCGCCGGTACGCAGAACCCCGCGGCCGGATCCGAGGCTCCCCGGGAGACCAAGACCGGGGCCGGGACCGCAACGGCCGACCGCGAGGCCGTCGCCCGCGCCGCGGCCGAAGCCGCCGCCGAGGGCAAATCCGGCAAGAAGGCCGCCGAAGAGGTGGTCAGCCGCAGCGGCGACCGCTGGGGCATGGTCTACGACCAGGGCGAGTACGCCGCCTTCACCGACGACCTCGACGGCCGCTGGACCGGCGTCGGCCTCTGGATCGAGAGCCGCCGGGACGACCGCATCGCCGTCGAGAAGGTCCAGCCGGGCAGTCCCGCCGACCGGTCCGGCCTGCGCGCCGGGGACCGGCTGCTGAGCGTCGACGGCCACGCCGTCACCGGCCTGCGCGTCTGCGACGTGGTCGCCCTGCTGCGCGGCGGCGCCGGCACCCCGGTCGTCCTTCACCTCACCCGGGACGGCGCCGACCTCACCGAGACCCTGCGCCGCGAGCAGCTGCACACCGAGCCCGTGACCGTACGGGAGCTCCCGGGCGGGATCACCGTCATCAAGGTCGCCTCCTTCAGCCGCGGCTCGGGCGAACAGGTCCGGGCCGCCGTCCGTGCGGCCGGACCCGGCACCGGCTTCATGCTCGACCTGCGCGGCAACCCGGGCGGCCTCGTCACCGAGGCCGTGACGGCCGCCTCGGCGTTCCTGGACGGCGGGCTGGTGGCCACGTACGACGTACGGGGGGCCCAGCGCGCCCTGTACGCGAGCCCGGGCGGGGACACCGCGAGACCTCTGGTGACGCTGGTCGACGGCGGCACGATGAGCGCGGCGGAGCTGGTGACGGGCGCCCTCCAGGACCGCGGCCGCGCGGTGGCGGTGGGGACGAGGACCTTCGGCAAGGGCTCGGTGCAGATGCCGACGCCGCTCCCGGACGGATCGGTGGCGGAGCTGACGGTGGGCACGTACCGCACCCCGGCGGGCCGCAGCCTCGACGGCAGCGGCATCACCCCCGACCTGGTGGCGGGCGACGGGGCCGAGGAGCGGGCCCGCGCGGTATTGGGTGGCCTCGGGGTGGGTCCGTAGTGCGAAAATGACCGCACTATGGCTAAGGAAACAGGGCGCAAGCTGATCGCCCAGAACAAGAAGGCGCGCCACGACTACACGATCATCGACACCTACGAGTGCGGTCTCGTGCTCACGGGTACCGAGGTCAAGTCCCTGCGCCAGGGCCGGGCCTCGCTGGTGGACGGGTTCGTGTCGGTGGAGAGCGGCGAGGCCTGGCTCTACAACGTGCACGTGCCGGAGTACAGCCAGGGCACCTGGACCAACCACAGCGCCCGCCGCAAGCGCAAGCTCCTGCTGCACCGCGAGGAGATCGACAAGCTGGACTCGAAGACCGGCGAGACGGGCAACACGATCGTGCCGCTCTCGCTGTACTTCAAGGACGGCCGGGCGAAGGTCGAGATCGCGCTGGCGAAGGGCAAGAAGGAGTACGACAAGCGCCAGTCGCTGCGCGAGAAGCAGGACACGCGCGAGACGAACCGGGTGATCTCGGCCGTGAAGCGCAAGGAGCGCGGTCAGCTGTAATCTCCTGGCATCCCGTGGTCCACTTCGCGTACCATGGCGTCAGCACCCGCCGCTCGCGGTGGGAGCACTTTGTTAACAAAACATGGGGATGATCGGTTTCGACAGCGGATGTCGATGCAGGGGAAGCGAGCCGAGGAAGCGGCAATGATCTCGCTAACCACATGTCGCAAAAAATAATCGCCAACTCCAAGAGCGATAACTCCCGCTTCACCCTCGCTGCCTAATAACAGTGAGCTGAAGCCTCTGTGAGGAGCGTCAGCCCGGAAGTGGTCCCGGTCCGGATCCTGGCGTCAATTAGGGATCTAAACCTCTAGCCCCGGTCACGGGGGTTGGAGGGAAACCAAACAGTGACTGAGCCCGTCGGAGACTTGTCCGTGTGATCTCCGGGGCTGAGAAAAGCGCAGCGGACTGCGCTCGGAGAAGCCCTGCTTCTGCACCGTTGGACGCGGGTTCGATTCCCGCCATCTCCACTCATCCCATGTGGGCGAAGGCCCCGCAGCCACCAGGCTGCGGGGCCTTCGTCATGCCCGAAGCGTCCGCGGCATCAGTAGTGATAGCGCGCCTTGAGCACCTTCACTTCCTTCTCGTCCGCCCGGTACACGAGGCGGTGTTCGTCGTCGATGCGGCGAGACCAGTAGCCGGACAGTTCGCCCTTCAGTGGTTCGGGCTTGCCGATGCCGGTGAACGGGTCGCGCTGGATCTCGCCGATCAGACGGGTGATCCGGCGGGCCATCTTCAGGTCGGAGGAGAGCCAGAACAGGAAGTCCTCCCACGCGGCCGGGTCGAAGTGAACGCTCCTCACTCCTCCCCTCCGGCCAATTGCCGCAGCTCGTCCATGCTCTTGGCGACCGACGCCGCGCCCTCGCGGTCGCGCGCGACGGCTTCCATCAGCCGCTGGGCGTTGGCGGGGGAGCGCAGCAGGTAGACGGTCTCCTGCCAGGAGTCGTAGTCGTCGGCGGACATCAGAACGGCGTCACCGTTCTTGGAGGTGATGCGCACCGGGGCGTGATCGGTGTTGACGCGTTCGATCAGCGGGAACAGGGTCGCCCTGGCTTCACTGGCGCTTATGGACATGGCCGCTCCTCCGGTCGTGGTACGACTTCACGGTACCTGAGTCGTACCGGAAAGTCGTACCGTCTGGCAGATGAGGAGGGCCAGGGCGGCCGCTGCTGCCGGGAGGGCGTAGGGGGTCGTGGGGCCCAGGTGGTCGACCAGGGTGCCCGCCGCGGCCGCGCCCAGGGCTATGCCCGTCAGGATGGCCGTCACCGCCAGGGTCATCGACTCGTTGAGGCGGCCCTCGGGGGCGAGGGCGTGGACGCGGGACATCGCCGTGACCATCGTCGGGGCCGTGGCCATGCCGGCCAGGAGGAGGGCGGCGGCCAGCAGGGGGAGGGATCCGGTGGCCGCCGCCGCCCAGGGGAGGGTCAGGGCCGCGGTCAGGGTGATCAGGCAGGTCCGCAGGGACCGGGGGCGCAGGGTGCCGTAGAGCAGGCCGGCCGCGCAGGAGCCCGCCGCCTGGAGGGCCAGGACCAGGCCGGTGGCGCCCCCCAGGCCGCGGGCGTCGAGGTGGGCGATCGACGTCACCTCCATCGAGCCGAACAGCAGGCCCAGGGGAGCGAAGAGGGCCAGTACGGGCATCAGGGTGCGAAGCGGGGACCTGCCGGCGCGGGGCGGCGATGCCGGGGGCTGCGTGCTGCGCTGGGACGTGAAGAGGAGCATGCCCGCCAGGAGCAGGGCGGCCGCCGTGAGGGTGCCCGCCTCCGGGAAGGCGGCCGAGCAGAGGAACGCCGCCACCACCGGGCCGAGCATGTAGCACAGCTCGTCGGCGGCCTGCTCGAACGACATCGCCGTGTGGTGCGCGGCGGGGGAGCCGCGCAGCAGGTGGGTCCAGCGGGCCCGGGACATGCCGCCGATGTTGGGGGTGGTCGCGGTGGCGGCGTACGAGGCGAACAGGGTCCAGGCGGGGGCGTGCGCACGGACGGAGGCGACCAGCGCCACCGAGCCGAGCACCGCGATCAGCGTCGCCGGAACGGCGACCCGGGCCTGGCCGTACCGGTCGACCAGGCGGGCGGTCCACGGCGCGACCAGCGCGGTGGCGGCCATTCCGGTGGCGGTGACCGCACCGGCAAGGGCGTACGAGCCGCGCTGGCCGGCGATCATCATGACCGCACTGATGCCGAACATGCCCATGGGGAGGCGTGCCAGCAGGTTCCCGGCCGTGAAGGCCCGGGTCCCGGGGTGCGAGAAGAGGCGGGCGTACGGGCCCTGCGCCCGGGGGCGGCGGTGGTGGTGGTGCGGGGCGGGGGCTATCACGAGCGTCGAGCCCGTCACGGTCATCAGCGGCGGCATGATCCAAGGCTCCGGCGCGGGGTCCCCGGGCGTCCAACACCTGTTCAGGAGCCATTCACCCGGTTCCGTTGTTAGTCTCCCTGTGTGATACCCCGTGATGTGGAACCCCGGCTGCTGCGCGGGTTCGTCGCCGTGGCCGAGGAATTGCACTTCACCCGCGCCGCCGCCCGCCTGTACGTCGCCCAGCAGGCACTGAGCCGCGACGTACGGCGGCTGGAAACCGCCCTGGGCGCGGGGCTGTTCGTACGGACCACCCGCGCCGTCGAGCTGACCGCCGACGGCGAGCGGCTGCTGCCCCTGGCCCGGCGGGTGCTGGCCGCGCACGAGGCGCTCGCCGCCGCCTTCGCCGGCCCCCGGGCGCTGCTCGTCGACCTCAACACCGACGGGCCGAGCACCGCCCGCACCGTCCTGGAGCGGGCCCGCGAACTCGCCCCGGACTGCGAGCTGATGGCCCGTTTCGAGAGCGGGCTGACGTACGCCGCGGCCGAGGTCGCCGCCGGGCGCCTCGACGTGTCCTTCGGGTACGCCGACGGCCTGGATCCGAGGCTGCGGGCCCGCCTCGCGCACCGGCCCGTACGGTACGAGCCGCTCGCGGTGCTGCTCCCCGACGGGCACCCGCTGGCCGCGCGGGCCGACGTACCGCTGGACGCGCTGGCCGGGGAGAGCGTGTACGCCGGGGCCGGCAATCCGCGGACCCTGGAGTGGACCGGGCTCGCCCGCGAGCTGCTGGAGGGCCGCGGGATCGCGCTCGCGCCGCCCGCACCCGTGGCCATGGGGAAGGACGAGTTCGGCCGGGTCATGGCCAAGACGCGCAACCCGGTCCTGGTGACCGTGGACTTCCTCGACCTGCCCGGGTCCGTGAAGCGGCCGCTGGTCGATCCGGTGCCGCTGTCCCCGCTGTCGATGGTGTGGCGCAAGGGTTTCAGCCACCCCGGGCTCGACGCGCTGCACCGGGCCGCGGACCTCCTCGCCGCCGGACACGGCTGGCTGGAGGTGCCCCCGGCGAGCTGGCGCCCCGCCGCGCTCACAGGCGGCCCCGGCGGCGGGTGAGTGCAAGGTTTCCCACCGGTCATCCCGCGGGGACCGGGGCCGAAACGCGCCGTTCCTACGGTCGTCACCACGGACACGAGAGCTGTGGAGGCGTGTGATGACCGGTACGACCGCACCGCGCAAGGGGGGCCGCTGGATCGAGCGGTGGGAACCCGAGGACGAGACCTTCTGGAAGGAGTCCGGGGAGCGCATCGCCCGCCGGAACCTGCTCTACTCGGTGCTCTCCGAGCACATCGGCTTCTCCATCTGGACCCTGTGGTCGGTGATGGTGCTCTTCATGGGCCCCGCCTACGGGATCGACCCGGCCGGGAAGTTCTTCCTCATCGGGACGGCCACCTTCGTGGGCGCCCTCGTCCGGGTGCCGTACACCTTCGCCGTCGCCCGCTTCGGCGGCCGCAACTGGACCGTCGTCAGCGCCCTGCTGCTGCTCGCGCCGACCGGGGCCGCGCTGGTCGTCATGGAGCCGGGGACCTCGTACGGGACCTTCCTGGCGGTCGCCGCGCTGACCGGCGTGGGCGGCGGCAACTTCGCCTCCTCCATGACCAACATCAACGCCTTCTTCCCGCTGCGCAAGAAGGGCTGGGCGCTCGGCCTGAACGCGGGCGGCGGGAACATCGGCGTGCCCGTGGTGCAGCTCGTCGCCCTGCTGGTCATCGGGACCGCCGGGGCCGGGCACCCGAGGCTGCTGCTGGCCGTCTACCTGCCGCTGATCGTGGCCGCGGCGACGCTGGCCCTGCTGCGGATGGACAACCTGGCGCCCGTACGCAACGACACCGGAGCCGTCCGCGAGGCGGTCCGGGACGCCCACACCTGGATCATGGCTTTCCTCTACATCGGCACCTTCGGGTCCTTCATCGGCTACAGCTTCGCCTTCGGGCTCGTCCTCCAGACGCAGTTCGGCCGTACCCCGCTCCAGGCCGCCTCGCTCACCTTCGTCGGGCCGCTGCTCGGCTCGCTGATCCGGCCCGTCGGCGGCGCCCTCGCGGACCGGTTCGGGGGCGCCCGGATCACCCTCGCGACGTTCGTCGCCATGGCCGCCGCGACCGGGATCGTCGTCTACGCCTCGGGCGAGGACTCGCTGCCCGTCTTCCTCGTCGGGTTCGTGGCGCTGTTCGTGCTCAGCGGGCTCGGGAACGGCTCCACGTACAAGATGATCCCGGGCATCTTCCAGGCCAAGGCGCTGGCGCGGGGCATGGGCGTCGAGGCTGCGGCCGCGTACGGGCGCCGGCTGTCCGGGGCCGCCATGGGACTCATCGGCGCGGTCGGCGCACTCGGCGGCCTCGGGATCAACCTGGCCTTCCGGGAGGCGTTCTCGACCTCCGGGTCCGGGACGGCCGCCTTCGTCACCTTCCTCGGCTTCTACGCGGCGTGCTGCGCGGTGACGTGGGCGGTATACCTTCGCCGGCCCGCCCCCGCGGTACTCCCGGCGGCCGGGGCCGAGGCGAAGCCGCAGCTCACATCGGTGTAACGGCGGTTTACGGACACGAAATACGGCGGAACCGAGCCTGACACGCCGAGTTGACAAGCTCGGTTCCGTTCTCGCGACATGTGATCGCGCGACGTGATGACGACCCACTGGGCAAGGCAGGTCACCATGGACGACACCCGCACAGTCGCCACCCCTACGGCCGCCCCCGCGGCGGGCCCGCTCGCGGGGTTCACCGTGGGGGTCACCGCGGCCCGGCGGGCGGACGAGCTGATCGCGCTGCTGCGCCGGCGGGGGGCCACCGTCGTGCACGCCCCGGCCCTGCGGATCGTGCCGCTGGCCGACGACAGCGAACTGCTCGCCGCCACCAAGGAGCTGATCGCCTCCCCGCCGGACACGGTCGTCGCCACCACCGCGATCGGATTCCGCGGGTGGATCGAGGCCGCCGACGGGTGGGGGATCGGCGAGGAGCTGCTGGCGCGGCTGCGGGCCACCGAACTGCTGGCGCGCGGACCGAAGGTGAAGGGGGCCGTCCGGGCCGCCGCTCTGGTGGAGACGTGGTCCCCGCAGTCGGAATCCCTCGCGGAGGTGCTCGACCGGATGCTGGCCGCCGGGGTCGCCGGGCGGCGCATCGCGCTGCAGCTGCACGGGGAGCCGCTGCCCGGATTCGTCGAGGCGCTGCGCGCCGGCGGGGCCGAGGTGGTCGTGGTCCCGGTGTACCGGTGGATGGCGCCGGAGGACCTCGCGCCGATGGACCGGCTGCTGGACGCGGTGGCCGCCGGCGCCGGCGCGATCGACGCGGTGAGCTTCACCTCGGCTCCGGCGGCGGCGTCGCTGCTCGCGCGGGCGCGGGAGCGGGGGATGGACGAGGCGGTGCTCACGGCGCTGCGGGGGGACGTGCTGTCGGCGTGCGTGGGGCCGGTGACGGCGCTGCCGCTGCAGGCGCACGGGGTGGACACGGTGCAGCCGGAGCGGTTCCGGCTCGGGCCGCTGGTGCAGCTGCTGTGCCAGGAGCTGCCGGGGCGGGCGCGGGTCCTGCCGGTGGCGGGGCACCGGGTGGAGATCCGGGGGCACGCGGTGCTGCTCGACGCGGAGCTGCGGGCGGTGCCGCCCGCGGGGATGGCGCTGCTGCGGGCGCTGGCCCGGCGGCCGGGGTGGGTCGTGGGGCGGGCGGATCTGCTGCGGGCGCTGCCGGGGGCGGGGCGGGACGAGCACGCCGTGGAGACGGCGATGGCCCGGCTGCGGGGGGCGCTGGGGGTGCCGAACCTGATCCAGACGGTGGTGAAGAGGGGGTACCGGCTGGCGCTGGACGCGGGTGAATGCGCGCCGGTGGACTGACCGGTCCGCCGCCGGGGCGTGCGGGGGCGCCGGCCCCGTACCCCCGTACCCCCGCCCCTCGGACGCCGGCGGGGCTGGATGTGGCGGCCGGGGTTGGCTAGCGTGCCCTGGTGATCATTGACGGGGTGGAGATGCGGGGCGTCGAGGCCGGGGACGCCGCCGGGCTGGCCGACACGCTGACGCGGAACCGGGACTTCATGGCGCCCTTCGAACCGTGGCGGTCCGAGGTGTTCTTCACCGAGGCGGGGCAGGCCGCGCGGATCGAGGCGCTGCTCGCCGAGCGCGACGCCGGGCGCGCCGCCTCGTACGTGCTCGTCGAGGCCGCCTCCGGCGCGCCCGTCGGGATGATCAACCTCGGCAGCATCGTCCTCGGCCCCTTCCGCAGCGGCGGCATCGGCTACTGGGTCGACCGGGCCTGGCACGGCAAGGGGCTGGCCACCGCCGCCGCCCTGGAGGTCTGCCGGATCGCCCGCGACACGTACGGGCTGCACCGCGTCGAGGCCGGAACCCTGGTCGACAACCTGGCCTCCCAGCGGGTCCTGGCCAAGGCCGGGTTCGAGCAGTACGGGCTCGCCCCCCGCTACCTGCACATCAACGGCGCCTGGCGCGACCACCGCCTCTTCCAGCGCCTCCTCCACGACGACCCGCCCCTCTAGGGGGCGTCCCCCCTCTAGGGGGCGTCCCCCGGGGGAGCCCCCGTACGGGGGGTTCCGCATCGACCCGGCGCCCGGCACTCTGAGAAGCACGCGCACCCCTAGGCAAGAGGCGGTGACGGGCATGTGGTTCGACTCCGGGCGGGTGTGCCTGGACCTGGTGGCCACCTTCGCCGCCCCCGCGGGCGCCGAGGAGATCCAAGACGGCGACGAGCTGCGGTTGTGGCTGGCCGGAGCCGGACTCGTGCCCGACCGGACGCCGATCGCCCGGGTGGGCCCCGACTGGGTGGAGGCCTTCCGGGCGCTGCGCCGCGATGTGGGGAGCCTCGTACGGGCCGAGCTCGCCGGGGCCGGTCCCGACGAGGGCGCGCTGGCCCGGGTCAACGCGCTGGCCGCCGGTCCACCCCCGGGACTGTGTGCCGTACAGGACCAAGAGGGTCACCTCGTACGGGAGTTGTGCGGCGGTGTGGAATGCGGTGCGCTGCTCGCCGCCGTGGCCCGGGACGCCGTGGAACTGCTCACCGATCCCGGCGAACGGGACCTGCTGCGCTCCTGCGAAGGAGACGGCTGCACCCGCGTCTACCTGGACACTTCGCGCGGGCACCGGCGGCGCTGGTGTTCCAGCGAGCTGTGCGGCAACCGTGAGCGGGTCGCCCGGCACCGCCGCAGGGTGCTCGCGGCCCGTCCCGGGTAGGTATCGGGTGGCGACCGGACGGCGACCGGGCAGTGATCTTCGCCCGGTCACCGGAACGGGCGTGCGGACAGGGTGCAGCTTCGCGTACGGTTGACGGTCGCCCATGCACGTCAGAAGGGGGCCTTGGTGGCCGCGCAGAATGCCGCTGTCGACAGCACGGCGGATTCCGTCCGCGATCGGGAGATCGCGGTCGAGCAGACGCATCTGGACCAGGTGTACCGCCGCCTCGAGGAGAAGATCGACGAGGCCGAGTTCCTGATGAACGACGCGGCCAAACGCGGTCAGGTCGGTACGCCCGGCGCGCTCGCCGAACGCGACGCGCAGGTCTTCCGGGCGGGTATCCACCTGAACCGGCTGAACAACGAGTTCGAGGACTTCCTCTTCGGCCGGATCGATCTGGTCCTCGGCAAGGACGGGGAGCGCGGGCCCGACGGTGCGTACACCTCCGTCGCGCCGGCCGACGACGCGATCCGCGAGGACCTCACCGCCGACATCGCCGAGACGCTCCACATCGGGCGCATCGGCGTGCTCGACGCCGACTACGCGCCGCTGGTCATCGACTGGCGCGCGCCGGCCGCCGCGCCGTTCTACCGCTCCACGCCCAAGGACCCGGGCCGCGTCGTGCGGCGCCGCGTCATCCGCTCCAAGGGCCGCAAGGTGCTCGGCGTCGAGGACGACCTGATGCGCCCGGAGATCACCGCCTCCCTCGACGGCCGGGAGCTGCCCGCCATCGGCGACGGCGCCCTGATGGCCGCGCTCGGGCGGGCCCGTACGCACTCGATGCGGGACATCGTCTCCTCCATCCAGGCCGAGCAGGACATGGTGATCCGGGCCCCCGCCGCCTCGGTCGCCGAGGTCGCGGGCGGGCCCGGCACCGGCAAGACCGCCGTCGCCCTGCACCGCGCCGCCTACCTGCTCTACCAGGACCGGCGCCGCTACTCCGGCGGCATCCTGATCGTCTCGCCGACCCCGCTGCTCGTCGCGTACACCGAGGGCGTGCTGCCCTCGCTCGGCGAGGAGGGCCAGGTCGCCATCCGGGCGCTCGGCTCGCTGGTCGACGGCGCCGAGGCGACCACGTACGACGAACCGGCCGTGGCCCGTGTCAAGGGCTCCTCGCGCATGCGCAAGGTGCTCCACAAGGCCGTACGGGGCGCACTCGAACTCGGTGACGCCCCCGAGCGGCTGCGCGTCGTGGCCTTCGGGCGGCGCCAGGAGCTGGAGGCCGACGAGCTGAACCGGATCCGGCAGAACGTGCTCAGCGGCACCGCGCCCGTGAACCTGCTGCGCCCGCGCGCCCGCAAGCTGCTCCTCGACGCCCTGTACTCGAGATCCGGCGGGGCCGGCCGGCACAGCGATCCGGAGCTGGCGGCCGAGCTGCGCTCCGCGTTCGACGAGGACATCTCCACCGAGGACGCGTTCATCGACTTCCTCAATGCCTGGTGGCCCGAGCTGATCCCGCGCGCGGTGCTCGCCGCGATGGCCGACGAGCGCCGGCTCGGCCGCTGGTCGCGGCGGGTCCTGAACCCGCGCGAGACCCGCCAGCTGGCGCGCTCGCTGCGCCGGGTGGGCCCGGACGGCAAGGGTCCGCTGTCGGTGCACGACGTGGCGCTGCTGGACGAGCTCCAGCTGCTGCTCGGCGCCCCGGCACGGCCCAGGCGCAAGCGGCAGCTCGACCCGCTCGACCAGCTCAGCGGGCTGGAGGAGCTCATGCCGACCCGCGAGGAGACCCAGTGGGAGCGGGCGGAGCGGATCGCGGCGGAGCGCACCGAGTACGCGCACGTGATCGTCGACGAGGCGCAGGACCTGACGCCGATGCAGTGGCGGATGGTCGGCCGCCGGGGCCGGATGGGCACCTGGACGGTGGTCGGAGACCCGGCGCAGTCCTCGTGGACGGACCCGGAGGAGGCGGCCGCCGCGCGGGACGAGGCCCTGGGATCGCGGCCGCGCCGCCGGTTCACCCTCACGGTCAACTACCGCAACCCGGCGGAGGTCGCGGAGGTCGCGGCCCGGGTGCTGCGGCTGGCGATGCCGGGCATGGAACCGCCGACGGCGGTCCGCTCCACGGGGCTGGAGCCCCGCTTCACGGCCGCGGGCGGTGATCTGGGCGCCGCGGTCCGCGAGGAGACGCGCAGGCTGCTGGAGCAGGTCGACGGCACGGTCGGCGTGGTCGTGGCCATGGACCGGCGCGCGGAGGCCGCGGGCTGGCTGGCGGACCTGGGGGAGCGGGCGGTGGCGCTCGGCAGCCTGGAGGCCAAGGGGCTGGAGTACGACGCCACGGTGGTCGTCTCCCCGGCGGAGATCGCCGACGAGTCCCCGGCGGGCCTGCGGGTCCTGTACGTGGCCCTGACCCGCGCGACGCAGCAGCTGACGGTGGTCTCCGCCGGCCGCGACGAGCCCGACGCGGACGGGGTGCCGGCGCTGCTGAAGCCGTAGGGCCGCGCGGTCCGCGCCCGGTGGGAGCGCGTGGCACGGATGGCTCGCGGCCACACGCGTGGTGGGACGAGGTCAACCCCCTGGA
The DNA here is from genome assembly GCF_042752335.1 of Streptomyces sp. NPDC059355. Taxonomy (NCBI): domain Bacteria; kingdom Bacillati; phylum Actinomycetota; class Actinomycetes; order Kitasatosporales; family Streptomycetaceae; genus Streptomyces; species Streptomyces sp. NPDC059355. The sequence goes on from NZ_JBHYXN010000035.1 coordinate 58,176, forward strand.
GGGGGATCGCTTCCGGCGATCCTTTGTTAGCCTGGGTACGGCACCGACTCGATCCAAGCCCCCGGGCCCAACCTTCGTCGCTTAGAGCGACCACTTGCCGCGAGGCGAGCATGGCGGGTCGGTGTCATAGACGTTCATACAGGTCCGCGCTCCTCGGATACCGAGGGGCGCGGACCTTTTTCGTACGGGCCTACGCTTCCGCACGCCTGTTCTATCTCGCATGGTGGAAGTGTCTTTCCGAAATTTGTAGCTGGTTACCTTGTACTGGCTGGTAGGTGGGACGATCGGACAACAGGTCCTGCCGCACCTGCCGTGCAGTAGGGCCCTGTGTGTGTACAAAAAACCAGGGACAGAAGAGGAACACGGCCATGGCAACGGCGCCCAGCGTCTCGTACTCGATGACGGTCCGCCTGGAAGTGCCCGCGAGCGGAACCGCGGTCTCCCAGCTGACCACCGCCGTGGAGTCTTCCGGTGGGTCGGTCACCGGCCTCGACGTGACCGCCTCCGGTCACGAGAAGCTCCGTATCGACGTCACCATCGCCGCGACCTCCACCGCGCACGCCGACGAGATCGTCGGCAAGCTGCGCGGCATCGAGGGCGTCAGTCTCGGCAAGGTCTCCGACCGAACCTTCCTGATGCACCTCGGCGGCAAGATCGAGATGGCGTCCAAGCACCCCATCCGCAACCGTGACGACCTCTCGATGATCTACACCCCGGGCGTCGCCCGCGTGTGCATGGCCATCGCCGAGAACCCCGAGGACGCGCGCCGCCTCACCATCAAGCGCAACTCCGTCGCAGTCGTGACGGACGGCTCCGCCGTACTGGGCCTCGGCAACATCGGCCCGATGGCCGCGCTGCCCGTCATGGAGGGCAAGGCCGCCCTCTTCAAGCGCTTCGCGGGCATCGACGCCTGGCCGATCTGCCTCGACACCCAGGACTCCGACGAAATCGTCGCCATCGTCAAGGCCATCGCCCCGGGCTTCGCCGGCATCAATCTCGAGGACATCTCCGCGCCGCGCTGCTTCGAGATCGAGGCCCGGCTGCGCGAGGCCCTCGACATCCCCGTCTTCCACGACGACCAGCACGGCACCGCCATCGTCGTCCTCGCCGCCCTCACCAACGCACTTCGCGTGGTGGGCAAGGCAGTTGGCGACGTCAAGGTCGTCATGTCGGGCGCCGGCGCGGCCGGTACGGCCATCCTCAAGCTGCTCCTCGCGGCCGGCGTGAAGAACGCGGTCAGCGCCGACATCCACGGTGTCGTGCACGCGGGCCGCACCGACCTGGTCGACGCGGCCGTCGACTCCCCGCTGCGCTGGATCGCCGACAACACCAACCCCGAGGGCTACACCGGCACTCTGAAGGAGGCCGTGGTCGGCGCCGACGTGTTCATCGGCGTCTCCGCCCCCAACGTGCTGTCCGGCGAGGACGTCGCCGCCATGGCCGAGGGTGCGATCGTGTTCGCGCTCGCGAACCCGGACCCCGAGGTGGACCCGGCCGTCGCCCGCCAGACCGCCGCCGTCGTCGCCACCGGCCGCTCCGACTTCCCCAACCAGATCAACAACGTGCTGGTCTTCCCGGGTGTCTTCCGCGGTCTGCTGGACGCCCAGTCCCGCACGGTGAACACGGACATGATGCTGGCCGCCGCGACCGCGCTCGCGGACGTCGTCGGCGAGGACGAGCTCAACGCCAACTACATCATCCCGTCGGTGTTCAACGACAAGGTGGCCGGCGCGGTCGCCGGAGCCGTCCGCAAGGCCGCCTCGGCGATCTGACGCGGAATCGGCTGGAGCCGCGCCGGGTCCGGCCGCCGCTGTGACGGCCCTCACGGCTCGCCGTTCCCGGCGCGTCGCGAGATGCGGGCCCGGCGGGCCGCCTCTAGGGTTGCGGGGATGCCCGCGAGGTCCGCGGTCCGCATCCACCAAGTGCGGACGGAGCGTCACCGCGGCGTGACTGTGGCGCTTTTCGTGTGACCCTGGCGGGTGCCGGATTGGCTTTCCCGCCGCTGGTGGGGGCAGGATGCGTAACCGGGCGAGAGGGTCTGACGTTCAGACCCGGGTCCGGGGACTGTCCGAGGGCCCTGGCAGCATCGGCTTCGATCTCACGCCTCTAAGGCAAGTTGAACACGGGAGTACAACATGAACCGCAGTGAGCTGGTGGCCGCTCTGTCCGAGCGCGCCGAGGTGACCCGCAAGGACGCCGACGCCGTTCTGGCCGCGCTCGCCGAGACCGTCGGCGAGATTGTCGCCAAGGGCGACGAGAAGGTCACCATCCCCGGCTTCCTGACCTTCGAGCGCACCCACCGTGCCGCTCGCACCGCGCGCAACCCGCAGACCGGCGACCCCATCCAGATCCCGGCCGGCTTCAGCGTGAAGGTCTCCGCGGGCTCCAAGCTCAAGGAAGCCGCCAAGGGCAAGTAAGTCCTGCCCGTACCGGGGCCCGTACGGGCCTTCGGAGCGGCAGAGCAGTACGCAGTACTGGCGAAGGGCGGCCACCCCCGGGCGGGGAGGCCGCCCTTCGGCCTGTCCAGGGTCCTCGGCCGGCCTCGGTCGTCACGGGCCGGTGAGGGCCCCGTACGGCCGCACGGGCCCGGTGAGAGGGCCCCGTACGGCCGTTGGGCGGCCGTGTGCGGGCCGGTGAGCACATGCGAGAGCCCCCCGGGCCCTTGCGGGGCCCGGGGGGCTCTCGGTCGGCCGTACGGCTCAGACGAGGTCGCCGCCCGGGAGTTCGACCTTGGCTCCCAGCTCCACGAGCTTCTCCATGAAGTTCTCGTAGCCGCGGTTGATGAGGTCGATGCCGTGGACCCGCGAGGTGCCCTCGGCCGCCAGCGCCGCGATCAGGTACGAGAACCCGCCGCGCAGGTCGGGGATGACCAGGTCGGCGCCCTGCAGCTTCGTCGGGCCCGAGACGACCGCCGAGTGCAGGAAGTTGCGCTGCCCGAACCGGCAGGCACTGCCGCCCAGGCACTCCCGGTACAGCTGGATGTGTGCACCCATCTGGTTGAGCGCCGAGGTGAATCCCAGACGGGACTCGTAGACCGTCTCGTGGACGATCGAGAGGCCCGTGGCCTGGGTCAGGGCGACCACCAGCGGCTGCTGCCAGTCGGTCTGGAAACCGGGGTGCACGTCCGTCTCGAGCGCGATCGCGTTGAGCGGGCCGCCCGGGTGCCAGAAGCGGATGCCCTCGTCGTCGATCTCGAACGCGCCGCCGACGCGGCGGTACGTGTTCAGGAACGTCATCATCGAGCGCTGCTGCGCCCCGCGGACGTAGATGTTGCCGCCGGTCGCCAGCGCCGCGGAAGCCCAGGAGGCGGCCTCCAGGCGGTCCGGGAGCGCCTTGTGGTTGTAGCCGCCGAGGCGGTCGACACCGGTGATCCGGATCGTCCGGTCGGTGTCCATGGAGATGATGGCGCCCATCTTCTGCAGCACGCAGATGAGGTCCTCGATCTCCGGCTCCACCGCGGCGTTGCTCAGCTCGGTGACGCCCTCGGCCAGGACGGCCGTCAGCAGCACCTGTTCGGTCGAGCCGACCGAGGGGTAGGGCAGGCGGATCTTGCAGCCGCGGAGGCGCTGCGGGGCCTCCAGGTACTGGCCGCCCTCGCGCTTCTCGATCGTCGCGCCGAACTGGCGGAGCACGTCGAAGTGGAAGTCGATCGGCCGGCCGCCGATGTCGCAGCCGCCCAGGCCCGGGATGAAGGCGTGGCCGAGGCGGTGCAGCAGCGGGCCGCAGAAGAGGATCGGGATGCGCGAAGAGCCCGCGTGGGCGTCGATGTCCGCGACGTTCGCGCTCTCGACGTGCGTCGGGTCGAGCACCAGCTCGCCCGGCTCCTCGCCGGGGCGGACCGTCACCCCGTGCAGCTGGAGCAGCCCGCGGACGACACGCACGTCACGGATGTCGGGGACGTTGCGCAGCCGGCTGGGTCCGCTGCCGAGCAGAGCGGCGACCATGGCCTTGGGCACGAGGTTCTTCGCACCGCGGACACGGATCTCGCCCTCGAGCGGGGTGCCGCCGTGGACAAGCAGTACATCGTCACTGATGCCGGTCATGAATCTCGCGTTCCGGAGAGGGGTGGGCAGGGGGCCAGGGAAAAGGGTAAGGGCCACCACCCCCTTGTTCGTAAGGCCGACGTGGCCGTAGGACTGTCATGAATTCGGCACAACACCCTCCGTATCCATCGCATGGCGGAGTGTTGCGTTCCGCCCGCTTCGCCGGCACGCGCTCCTCCCTGCTGCCGTGCGCCCTGAGCTGCGAGCGATCGGAGGTGTCCGTCCGCTCCCCCTGGAAGGCGAATGTGCGAGATCATGTCGGCATGACCGAGGTGTCCTCCCTCACAGGGCGGCTGCTCGTGGCCACCCCAGCCCTCGCGGACCCGAACTTCGACCGCGCGGTGGTGCTCCTGCTCGACCACGACGAGCAGGGCTCGCTCGGCGTGGTCCTCAACCGGCCCACCCCCGTGGGGGTCGGCGACATCCTGCTGCCCTGGGCGACCCTGGCCGGCGATCCCGGGGTCGTCTTCCAGGGCGGGCCGGTGGGCCTGGACTCGGCCCTCGGCGTGGCGGTCATCCCCGGAGAGGAGGGGCCGCTCGGGTGGCGCCGCGTGTACGGGGCGATCGGGCTGGTCGACCTCGAGGCCCCGCCGGAGCTGCTGGCCGCGGCCCTCGGCTCGCTGCGGATCTTCGCCGGGTACTCGGGCTGGGGCCCGGGCCAGCTGGAGATCGAGCTCGGCGACGGCGCCTGGTACGTCGTGGAGTCGGAGCCCGGGGACGTGTCGTACCCGGATCCCGAAAGGCTGTGGCGGGCGGTGCTGCGCCGCCAGCGCAGCGAGCTCGCGATGGTCGCCACGTATCCCGACGACCCGTCGCTCAACTGAGCCGTGCACGGGTCGGTACCCTGGTTTTCATGAGCACTCTTGAGCCCGAGCGCGGGACTGGTACGGGGACCCTCGTAGAGCCGACGCCGCAGGTGTCCCACGGCGACGGCGACCACGAGCGCTTCGCCCACTACGTCCAGAAGGACAAGATCATGGAGAGCGCGCTCGGCGGGACCCCCGTCGTCGCGCTGTGCGGCAAGGTGTGGGTACCGGGCCGCGACCCGAAGAAGTACCCGGTCTGCCCCATGTGCAAGGAGATCTACGAGTCCATGGGTCCCGGCGGGGACAAGGACAAGGGCGGCAAGGACAACTAGGCCCGGTCCGTCGGGCCCCCTTTCCACGGGCCCGAGGTCCTCGGAAAGCCGTCGAAGGCCCCCGGACGCGCTCAGGCGCGTCCGGGGGCCTTTGCCGCGTCCGGGGGGAGGGCCTAGGGTCGGCCGCACAGACGCAGGGCGCCCTGTGAAACGAGCGTTGCGCATGCCGCAACGGCTGGACGGTGGAGGGGTCGAGGCCATGCCCGAGTTGATTCCGGAGCCCCGGTACGCGCGATTCGCCCGGGAGGGCGGCGACGGCGACGGCGACGGCGCCGACGCGTGCGTACTGGACGATCCGCTGCTCGACGCCGGCCCCGGCACCGAGGGCACCGCCCGGTGGCTGCGCCGGGAGCTCGGCGCAGCCACCGGCTGGGAGCTGCCCGCGCCGGCGCCGGGGCGGACGTACGGCGAGCGCGCGGTGATCCGGCTGGTGCTCCGCCCCGAGCTCGCGCGCAGCGTCGGCGCGGAGTCGTACGAGCTGCACGTCACGCGGCGGTGGGTGCTGCTGGAGGGCGCCGACCCGGCGGGCCTCTTCTACGCCGCGCAGACGCTGCGTCAGCTGCTCGGGCCCGGGGCCTACCGGCGCGCGCCCGCGAGCCCGGGCCGCGAGTGGCGGCTGCCGGTGGGAGGCGTCCAGGACGGCCCCCGGTTCGGGTGGCGCGGGATGATGCTCGACGTGGCCCGGCACTTCATGCCGAAGGAGGGGGTGCTGCGGTACGTCGACCTGCTCGCCGCGCACAAGCTCAACGTGCTGCACCTGCACCTGACGGACGACCAGGGCTGGCGGGTGGAGATCAAGCGGTACCCGCGGCTCACCGAGGTCGGCGCGTGGCGGCCGCGCAGCCGCCGGGGGCACCGGGCCTCGCCGCTGTGGAACGAGACCCCGCACGGTGGCTTCTACACGCAGGACGACATCCGCGAGATCGTCGCGTATGCCGCCGAGCGGCACGTGCGGGTGGTCCCGGAGATCGACGTACCGGGGCATTCGCAGGCCGCGATCGCCGCGTACCCGGAGCTCGGCAACACCGACGTCGTGGACACCGGCGCGCTGGAGGTGTGGGACGACTGGGGGATCAACGAGAACGTGCTCGCCCCGACCGAGGCCGTACTGCGCTTCTACGAGGGGGTCTTCGAGGAGCTGCTGGAGCTGTTCCCGGCGGAGGTCTCGCCGTTCGTGCACGTGGGCGGCGACGAGTGCCCCAAGGAGCAGTGGCGTGCCTCGGCGCTCGCGCAGGAGCGGATCCGGGAGCTGGGGGTGGACGGGGAGGACGGGCTGCAGTCCTGGTTCATCCGGCACTTCGACGGCTGGCTCGCGGAGCGCGGGCGTCGGCTGATCGGGTGGGACGAGATCCTGGAGGGCGGGCTCGCGCCGGGGGCCGCGGTCTCCTCGTGGCGCGGGTACGCGGGCGGGATCGCCGCCGCCGAGGCCGGTCACGACGTGGTGATGTGCCCCGAGCAGCAGGTGTACCTGGACCACCGTCAAGCGGGCGGCGCGGACGAGCCGATGCCGATCGGGTACGTGCGCTCGCTGGAGGACGTGTACCGCTTCGAGCCGGTGCCGCCGAAGCTTTCCGCGCAGGCGGCGTCCCACGTGCTGGGCGCGCAGGCCAACGTGTGGACCGAGGTGATGGAGAACCAGAGCCGCGTCGACTACCAGGTGTTCCCGCGGCTGGCGGCCTTCGCCGAGGTGGTGTGGTCGCGGCTGCCGGAGCCGGGCGAGCGGGACTACGCGGGCTTCGAGGCCCGGATGGGCGGGCACTACCGGCGGCTTGACGCCCTCGGCGTGGAGTACCGGCCGCCGGGCGGGCCGTTGCCGTGGCAGCGGCGGCCGGGGGTGCTCGGGCGTCCGATCGAGGGGGAGCCCCCGAACGTGTGACGCGGGCCGGGGCGCTGCTCGCGGGGCGGTGGGAGGGCGGCAGGGATCTGGCCGGAACCGTTCCGTGCTCTCCGCCGGTCCTGCGGCAGTCCTGCGGCGGTCGTCCGGCAGCCCTGCGGACCGATCGGTACCGATCGGAACGCTTCGGACTTCTGTGGAACTCCCGAGGGTTCCAGGACGTCCTTCGTTCTTGGGACGGTCTGGAACTCTTGCTCGATTTCGGGGGATTCGGCGGATCCGAGTTGATTAGGTCGATTCGGTGAATACGGGGAAAACCGGACATCCGGAAGCGTCAAGGGGCGCCCGCCGGACCCTCGCGCCGGGCGGCGGGGAAGATGTGCCAGAGTTGCCACGTCCCGGCGGTGAGGACGTACCGTACGGCGGACAGGCGTGAGCGCCGGGACCGGGACATCGGGAAGGGGCAGCTGGGTTGACCACGCACGCACCGCATGCACTGCATTCATCTCAGGGGCCGCAGGCGGCGCAGTCCGTGACGCTGCCGGCCTCGCTCGACGAGGCCGTGGCGGCACTCGCAGCCATGCCCGCCGCCGTGCCCGTCGCCGGCGGCACCGACCTCATGGCCTCCGTCAACGCCGGGCTGCTGCGGCCCGCCGCGCTCGTCGGCCTGGGCCGGATCAACGAGATCCGCGGCTGGCAGTACCAGGACGGGCACGCGCTGCTCGGCGCCGGGCTCACCCACGCGCGGATGGGACGGCCGGATTTCGCCGCTCTGATCCCCGCGCTGGCGGCGGCCGCGCGGGCCGCCGGGCCCCCGCAGATCCGTAACGCGGGCACCCTCGGCGGCAACATCGCCACCGCGGCGCCGACGGGCGACGCACTGCCCGTACTGGCCGCGCTGGAGGCCGTCCTCGTCATCCACGGCCCGGGCGGCTCGCGCCGGGAGATCCCGGTCTCGCACCTGCTGGCAGGCCGCGAGATGCTGCGGCCCGGTGAGCTGATCGGCTTCGTACGGGTGCCGCTGCTGCACGCGCCGCAGGTCTTCCTGAAGGCCACGGGGCGTACGGGCCCGGGGCGCGCGGTGGCGTCCGTGGGGCTCGTACTGGATCCGGCGCGCCGCGGTGTGCGCTGTGCGATCGGTGCCGTCGCGCCCATGCCGCTGCGGCCGCTGGAGGCCGAGCAGTGGGTGGCCTCGCTGATCGACTGGGACGGGGGGCGGACCCTGGCCCCCGAGGCGCTGGAGGCGTTCGGCGAGTACGTCGCCGCCGCCTGCGTCCCCGACCAGGGGGAGCCCGTGGCCCCCGGGGTACTGCATCTGCGGCGGACGGTAGCCGTGCTGGCACGGAGGGCCCTGGGGAGGGCGCTGAGCTCATGAGTGGGAACGAGAACGTGAGCGGAACGACGGAGGACGCGGGTCCCGCGGGCCACACCGGCACGAGCTGGGGCTGGGAGCCGGTCCCGCAGGGCGGCGAGTACGACTCCGACGCGACGGCCTTCGTGAAGCTGCCGCAGGACATGCTGGACGCGCTCGGCACCGGTGAGCCGCTCGCGGCGCCCGGCCACGGCTACGTGCCGCCGCCGATGATCGTGCCGCTGGGCTCCGCGAGCGCGGATCCGGCGGCCACGGGGACGTGGACGTTGCCCGCGCAGTGGCCGGAGGCGGGGGCGGCGGCTGCCTCCGCCCACGCGCCCGCACCCGCGCCCGCGCCGGTCGGGGGGCCGATTCCGGCCTCGATCCCGCTTCCGGCGTCGGTGGCGGCGGTGTTCGAGGGCGCGGGGCAGGATTCCGTTCGGGTCTCGGGCCGGACGGCCGGCCCGGCCGCGGGCCCCGCGCCGGCTTCGGCCGAGGGCGCGCACGATTCCGGTGCCACCGCCGAGTGGCGGTTCCCGGAGGCGGTCCAGGACTCCGAGCCCGTCACCACCGGCCAGTGGACCCTCCCGGAACTGCCCGAGGAGACCGACGGGTTCCACCACAGCGCCCCGGCGGCCGACTGGAGCCAGGCCCCGGCGACGCTGCCCGGCGGCGCGGCGGCCCCGTGGGCCACCCATCCCGGCTTCGAGGCCGCGGCGGCCTCGCTTCCGCTGGCGGACGCGGGCCCGGGTTCGGTCATGAGCTCGGGGGTGCTGCCCGAGGCGCGCCCCGACGCGGCGGACACCACCACCTCGGGCGCGGGCCTGCGGCGGCTCGGCGGACCCGGCGTCGGCGGCTCCGGGCGAGGCCCCCGCGTCCTGGGCGGGCCCGGCGTGGGCGCCCCCCTCCCGGAGGCGGCGGAGCCGGAGCCGGTCCGGCCGGCCCCGCACGACATCGAGGCCGCCCATGGCCCGGCGTCGGCCCCGGTCACGGTGGAACGGCCGCATCCGGGGGCGGAGGCCGCCGAGGTGGCGGCTCCTGCCCGCGTGGACGCGGAGCGGGTGCCGGAGCGCGAGGCGACGCCCGTCGCGGCCGCCGAGTACGTGCTGTCGGGCGGTCCCGGGGTCGGTGGCGGTGGCGGTGGCGGTGGCTTCGCGGAGCACGGGGACACCGACGGGCACGGGTTCACGGCATCCGGCCACGGCCGTGCCGGGGTGGAGCCCGGGACGGGCGGTGAGCACGGGTTCACGGCCGAGCCCGCCGCGGAGCCGGCCGGTACGGACGGGCGTGGGTTCGGGACCGACGGACGTGGGTTCGGGACGGACGGGCGTGGGTTCGGGGCGGGCGAAGGCACGGGTACGCCTGCGCCGGGTGCGGGCACCGCGGACATCGCCGGGGCGACGCCGGACGGGGGAACCCCCGAAGGTTTCCCGGCCGAGGTGGCGACGTACGAAGAAAACGCGACAGCCGAGGCCGTCGCCCATCACGAGCACCCGCTGGCTTCCTACGTCCTGCGCGTCAACGGCGCCGACCGGCCCGTCACCGGCGCGTGGATCGGCGAGTCCCTGCTCTACGTGCTGCGCGAGCGCCTCGGCCTCGCCGGCGCCAAGGACGGCTGCTCGCAGGGCGAGTGCGGGGCGTGCGCGGTGCAGGTCGACGGCCGGCTCGTCGCCTCCTGCCTGGTCCCGGCCGCGACCGCGGCGAGCAGCGAGGTGCGGACCGTGGAGGGGCTCGCCGCGGGCGGGGAACTCTCGGACGTGCAGCAGGCGTTGTGCAGGTCGGGTGCGGTGCAGTGCGGGTTCTGCGTGCCCGGCATGGCCATGACCATCCATGACCTGCTGGAGGGCAACCACGCCCCCAGCGAGCTGGAGACGCGGCAGGCCCTGTGCGGGAACCTGTGCCGCTGCTCCGGGTACAACGGCGTCATCGAGGCCGTGCGCGAGGTCGTCGCCGAGCGCGAGTCGTCGGCCGCGGCCGACGCGCCCGGGGCCGGGAGCGGCTCCAGTGCGGAGGCGCGTATTCCGCACCAGGCGCCGCCCGGCGAGGGCGGGATCCACCACAACGGAGGCATGGCGTGAGCGGGCACGACGCGGCCACGGCCACGACGACGGTATCGGTCTCCGCGGGCGCCTCGGCCGCCGCGCCGCCCGAGGCGGGCGAGCAGGAGGTGCCGCGCGGCATCGGGGCCTCCGTGCCCGCCGCCGACACGCGCGCCAAGAGCGAGGGCACTTTCCCCTACGCCGCCGACCTGTGGGCCGAGGGCCTCCTGTGGGCCGCCGTCCTGCGCTCCCCGCACGCCCACGCCCGCATCCTCTCCATCGACACCTCCGCGGCCGCCGCCATGCCCGGCGTGCGCGCCGTCGTCACCCACGCCGACGTCCCCGGCGCCACCACGCACGGCCGCCGCATCGCCGACCGGCCCGTCTTCGCCCACGACGTCGTACGCCACCACGGCGAGCCCATCGCCGCCGTCGCCGCCGACCACCCGGACACCGCCCGCCTCGCCGCCGCCGCGATCGCCGTCGAGTACGAGCTGCTCGACGCGGTGACGGACCCCGAGCAGTCATTCGGGGCCCCCGCCCTGCACCCCGACGGCAACCTGATCCGGCACATCCCGCTCCGCTACGGCGACCCGGAAGCCACCGGCGAGGTCGTCGTCGAGGGCCTGTACCGGATCGGCCGCCAGGACCCCGCGCCCATCGGCGCCGAGGCCGGGCTGGCCGTGCCGCGGCCCGACGGCGGCGTCGAGATCTACACCGCCTCCACCGACCCGCACCTGGACCGCGACCTGGCGGCCGCCTGCTTCGGCCTGGAACCCGACCGGGTGCGGGTCGTGGTGACCGGCGTCCCGGGCGCGACGGCCGACCGCGAGGACGCGGCCTTCCAACTGCCCCTCGGCCTCCTGGCCCTGCGCACCGGCTACCCGGTCAAGCTGGCCGCCACCCGCGAGGAGTCCTTCCTCGGCCACACCCACCGCCACCCGACGCTGCTGCGCTACCGCCACCACGCGGACGCGGAGGGCCGGCTGGTCAAGGTCGAGGCCCAGATCCTGATGGACGCGGGCGCGTACGCCGACTCGTCCTCCGAGTCCCTGGCGGCGGCGGTGGCGTTCGCGTGCGGCCCGTACGTGGTCCCGCACGCCTTCGTCGAGGGCTGGGCGGTCCGTACGAACAACCCGCCGTCCGGCCACGTACGGGGCGAGGGCGCGATGCAGGTCTGCGCCGCGTACGAGGGCCAGATGGACAAGCTCGCTGCCGCCCTCGGCATCGACGGCGCGGAGCTGCGCCTGCGCAACGTACTGGCGACGGGCGACCTGCTGCCCACGGGCCAGACGGTGACGTGCCCGGCACCGGTGGCAGAACTGCTGCGCGCGGTCCGGGACTTCGAGCTGCCCTCCCTCCCGAAGGACACCCCGGAGGAGGAGTGGCTGCTGCCGGGCGGCCCGGAGGGCGCGGGCGAGCCGGGCGCGGTGCGGCGCGGGGTCGGATACGGCGTGGGCATGGTCCACATGCTCGGCGCGGAGGGCACCGACGAGGTCTCGACGGCGACGGTCAAGGTCGTCGACGGGGTGGCGACGGTGATCTGCGCCGCCGTCGACACCGGCCAGGGCTTCTCCACGCTCGCCCGCCAGATCGTCCAGGAGATCCTGGGCGTGGACGAGGTGGTGACGGCCCCGGTCGACACGGACCAGCCGCCGGCGGGCCCGGCCGCGCACGGCCGCCACACGTGGGTCTCGGGTGGCGCGGTGGAGCGCGCGGCGAAGATGGTCCGCACCCAGCTCCTCCAGCCGATGGCCCACAAGCTGGGCATGTCGACGGAGCTCCTCCAGATCCAGGGCGGCCGGATCACGTCCTACGACGGCGCGTTCTCGACGACGGTCGCGGAGGCGATGGCGGGCAAGGAACTCTGGGCGACGGCCCAGTGCCGCCCCCACCCGACGGAGCCCCTGGACGGCGACGGCCAGGGCGACGCGTTCGTGGGCCTCGCGTTCTGCGCGATCCGCGCGGTGGTCGACGTGGACATCGAGCTCGGCTCGGTGCGGGTGGTCGAACTGGCGGTCGCCCAGGACGTGGGCCGCATCCTCAACCCCCGCCAGCTGGAGGCCCGTATCGAAGCGGGCGTCACGCAGGGCGTGGGCGCGGCGCTGAGCGAGAACCTCCGCTCGGTGTCGGGCTTGGTCCGCCACCCCGACCTGACGGGCTACGCGCTGCCGACGTCGCTGGACGCGCCGGTGGTCCGGATCGTCAAACTGGTCGAAGAGCGTGACGTGGTGGCCCCGTTCGGGGCGAAGGCGGCGAGCGCGATCCCTGTGGTGACGGCCCCGGCGGCGGTAGCCTCGGCGGTACGCGCGGCCACGGGCCGCCCGGTGAACAGGCTCCCGATCCGGCCGTCGGCGGCGGTCGCGACGCCCAACTCGTGACCGTGTGACCCGCATTGCACGTGCAACCCCGAGGTTGGGACTGTCGGTACCGGTCGCTAGAGTGATCGGGAAGACGTATTACGTGCGCGATTGAACGGGTGCGAACGGGGAGGGGCCGCGGCGGCAACGCCGCGACCCCGGGGATTACGGGGAGTCGGGGAGGCCATCGTGGCAGAGCAGGCACCGGACGGGCTCGGGGGGCTGGGCGGCCTCAGCACGGGCCTGGCGGACGCGATCATGACGCAGGCGAGGGCGCTCGAGGTCGAGTTCGAGTCGATGAAGGACTTCAAGAACCGGGTCGACGACCTCCTGGGCAAGCTGGACGGCTCCCAGGCGGACAACAGGAAGCTGGCCCACGGCACGCTGCCCGATGGGGCGTTGGGTCACGGCTTCGGAGAGGCGGAAGCCCTCCACAAGACGTACTCGACGGTGCACACGCAGCTGCAGAACCTGTCGAAGGGCCTGGCGGGGCAGATCGAGGCCCTGGGTATCGCGATCCTGACGGCGGGCAAGGGCTACGGCGGGGTCGACGCGGAGACGGAGGCGCGGATGCGCGCCATCATCGCCCAGGCGAAGAAGGACTACGTTGCTGACCGCGACCCGCTGGTGAAGGAGAAGGAAAAGGAGAAGGCCGCGCAGCCGTCTCCGACGGGCGAGCGCAAGGACGGGAGGAGCAAGCTCTGATGGCGACGAACTTCGAGGGCTACACGCACCAGCAGCTGCTTGCCATGATCGCTTCGCTTGATGCGGAGACGGTCAAGACCCGCGGCACGCAGCTGACGGAGGCGGCCAAGACGATCAAGGAGATCGGCGAGAGCCTCAAGAAGCACCGCGTGAAGGGCTGGGAGGGCGAGGCTGCCACGGCCTTCGAGAGCTGGATCGGCCAGACGGGCAGCGCGACGCTGCGGCTGGGCGACTACAGCGAGGCCGGCGGCAAGTGGATGACCGAGGCCGCGCAGACCATGGTCGAGGTCAAGAAGAACATGCCGGCGTACGACGCGGACGCCGCGGCCAACCTCAAGGCGGCCCATGACTTCCACAACGACCCGGACTCCCAGAAGATGGGCCAGGAGGCCCACGCGAAGCTGAACGGCGACCACCAGAAGGCGGTCGACGCCCTGACGAAGCTGGCCGGCTCGTACGACCAGTCGACGACGCAGATGGGCAAGGCGGAAATCCCGACGTTCCCGCTGCCGCCGGGGGATTTTCTCCCGCCATCGGCGGTCGGCGATGACACCTACATTGCGCGTGACAGCGGCAGTTCTGTTGGGCCTTCCGGCTCGGGCGCTTCCTCCCCACCGCGTGGGGGCGGCTCGAGCGATCCGGGCTGGGTGTCTGGTCATCAGCCGGACACCACCCTTCCATCGCCGACCGGGCCCACAACACCAGTGCCAAGGCTTCCGGATCAGGACGTCAACGTGGACCTCAACCACGTTTCGACGCTTCCCGACAAGACCACCCTGCCTCCGGTCACGGGACTGCCTACTGTTCCCGGGCCGAGTCCGACCACTGGCGGCACCCCTCCGGTCTTCACACCCCCTGTCGCCCTCCCGCCCATCGGTACGCCGAGCCCGGCCGGCGGCGGACCCGGCGGTAAGTTCCAGGTCACGACGCCTCCCCTCGGCAAGGCCGGTGGCACTGGCGGCCTGCTGCCGCGCGACACGGGAATCGTGGGCGGTCGGCCGGTGACTACCAATGGACCAAGTGCTGGCATCCCACGTGGCACGGTCATCGGCCAGGAAGGCGGCGGCCAGCAGGGACTCGGCCGTGGGATGGGCGGCGGAATGCATCCCGGCGTGGGCGGCCCCCACGGCGGCGGCCCGGGTGGTTCCGCGATGGGTCGTCGGCTCGCCATGGAGCCCGGCGGTGTCGTCGGCGGCCGCCAGTCCGCCCCAATCGGTCGTCCGACCGCGGGAGGCCAGCCGTTCACGCAGGGCGGCTCGGGGCTCGTACGCAATGGCTCCGGGGCCGGTTCGGCCCGCGGGGCCATGGGGCACGCGGGTGCGGGCGTCCACGCCCCTGGCGACCGGCGTGACCAGCAGGGTGGCGAGCGCCCCGACTACCTGGCCGAAGATGAAGAGACCTGGCAGAGCAACGACCGCGTTGTTCCGCCGGTGATCGACTGAATAGAACGGACGTTGTACGGGATGCGCATGCGTAAGGCGACCGCGGCCCTGGTCGGCCTCCTGCTGGCCGGGGTCGCCGCGACCCCGGCCCACGCGGAGACGGTCCGGTCCAAGCAGTGGCATCTCGACGCCATGAAGGCCGATGACATCTGGAAGATCAGCACGGGTAAGGGCGTCACCGTCGCTGTTATCGACACAGGTGTTGCTCGAATCCCTGAGCTTGAGGGCCAGGTTCTCGCCGGTAAGAACTTCGCCCCCGAAAGCATCGCGGGTGACGAACGGACTGATTACGACAATCACGGCACGACCATGGCTGCGATTATCGCGGGAAACGGGAAAGGTCCAGGTGGGGTCGCGAGCGCCTTCGGCTTGGCGCCGGATGTGAAGATCTTGCCCCTCAGGGTCGACCTTCATGGGAATGGAATTTCCAAAGACAAGACCCTGGTCAATGCCATCCGGTACGCTGCGGATTCGGATGCCAAGGTGCTCAACATCTCGCTGATCGGATGGCCGGATTCCAAGGAGCTTGCGGATGCTGTCAAGTATGCGCTGGGTAAAGGGAAGCTGATTTTTGCAGGGATCGGAAACGATAGTAGTGATGCGGTCTATTACCCAGCAGCTACGCCTGGTGTCGTAGGCGTTTCTGCCGTCGATTCTGATGGGGTTGCGACTAGCGAATCTCAGCACAATGCGTTTGTGGACTTGTCCGCCCCCGGCATCAACATCGTCACCGGATGTAACGGCGGCACAGGTCTCTGCAACAGCCACGGCACGAGTGACGCGACCGCCCTCACATCCGCCTCCGCCGCGCTGCTCTGGTCCCTCCACCCCGACTGGACCAACAACCAGGTACTCCGGGTCCTGCTGAACACGGCGGGCAAGCCCGATGGCGTTCCGCGGAACGACTACGTCGGCTACGGCGCGGTGCGGCCTCGGATCGCCGTGCCTACGCCCGGTGACCCCGGCCCCGCCGATGTGTATCCGCTTCCTGACCTCGCTGCGGCGGACGCGAAGAACGCGCCCTCCCCGTCGGCCGACGGCAAGAAGCCCGAGTCCGGCGCGCCCCAGGCGCCGGCAGAGGCCAAGAAGGATGGCGGAAGTCCCGTCCTCTGGATCGGGCTCGGGCTCGGGGCCTGCGTGCTCATCGGCGGAGCCGTGACGGCCGTCGTCGTGCGGCGCAGGAACGCCTGACGGCGGTCCGTGCGGCCGCGTCGGACGACCTCGGCCCTGGTCGGCCTCCTGCTGGCCGGGGTCGCCGCGGCCCCGGCCGCCCACGCCCACACGGCTCGGCCGGAGCAGTGGCATCTCGATGCCATGAAGGCCCGGGACATCTGGAGACTCGGTACCGGCCAAGGCGTCACCGTCGCCGTCATCGACACCGGCGTCGCCAGGATCCCCGAGCTCGACGGCCAAGTGGTTCGGGGCAAGGACTTCTCCCACGGTTACGAGGGCGACGAACGCACCGACTACGGCGATCACGGCACCGGCATCGCCGCCCTGATCGCCGGCACGGGCAAGCGTCCGTCAGGCGGCGGCGGGGCGTTCGGGCTGGCCCCCGGGGCCAAGATTCTTCCGCTCCGGGTCTCCGAGGGCGGCGGGAACCTCCGCCTCCATCAGTCGATCGCCGAGGCGATCCGCTTCGCCGCGGACTCGGAAGCCAAGGTCTTGAACATCTCCTTCGGCGGACCGGGCAGGAGCGCGGAACTCGACGCCGCCGTCCGGTACGCCCTGGACCACGGCAAGCTCGTCTTCTCCTCCGTCGGCAACGACGGGGACGGGCCCAACGAGGTCATGTACCCCTCGGGTGCACCCGGAGTGGTCGGCGTCTCCGCCGTCGACCCGGGCGGCGCCGCGACCCAGGAGTCCCAGCACGGCCCTCAGGTGGACCTGTCAGCCCCCGGTGTCGACATCGCCACCGGCTGCGCCGATGAATCCGAGTCCGGGGCCGAGTCCGACTCCGAGGCCGAGTCGGACCCCGACATCGACCCCGACCCCGACCCCGACCCCGGCCCCGGTCTCTGCGTCAGCCACGGCACCAGCGACGCCACCGCCCTCGTCTCCGCCTCCGCCGCCCTGCTCTGGTCCGCCCACCCCGACTGGACCGGTAACCAGATACTCCGCGTCCTGCTGAACACGGCTGAAAGGCCGGACCCCGTCCACGGCGTCCGGCGCAACGACCGTCTCGGCTACGGAGTGGTCAGCCCCGTCAAAGCGCTGACCACCCCCGGTGACCCCGGCCCCGCGGATATCCACCCGCTCCCCGACCTCGCCGCGGCCGACGGGCTACCATCTCCAGCCCCGGGCCGGTCCGGACCCGTACCGGCCCCGGTACCCGCGTCGCACGTACAGAACACGACGGGCAACGACAGGCTCCTTCCCTGGGTCGTCCTCGGGATGGGAGCCTGCCTGATCGTGGCCGGGGCCGTAACCACATGCACACATCAGCGTGTTAGAGGCTGATGTGACACAAGGAGGAAAGCACGCGATGTCGTTCGACGAGGAATGGTCGGCGGCGCGCGCCACGGCCACTGCCAACGTCTCCATGCGGCTCAACCACGTACCGGTCGAGCCCGGTGGCGGTGGCGGCGGGGACCTGGAGCTCAACCAGGACCACATCGGCGCCATCGGCACCGAGGCGTACAAGCTGCACTCGCGCCTCCAGACGGACGGCAAGCACGCCGCCACCGCCACCGGCGAGGCCGCCGGAGCGCTCACGAAGGAGGGCTTCGCCAGCGGCGCGGCGCTGCTGAAGCTCAACACCACGTGGGAGAGCCAGGTGAAGACCCTCGTGGCCGCCTGCGCGAACATCTCGAACGGCCTGAACTACTCGGTCAAGTCCCACGCCATGGACGAGCAGCAGCTGCACGCCGACTTCACCACGTCCGCGATCGACAAGTACCTCAAGTAGGCGGCGCTCCCATGCTGACGTACGAGAACGTGATGAACGCACCCCTGGACAAGCTCCAGACGGCGGTCACGGACTGGAAGGCCATGGCCGACAAGCTGGACGAGATGGCCGAGGCCGCTCGCAACGGCATGAAGGCCAAGGCTGACAAGGCCGAGTGGAGCGGGGTCACCGCGGGCGTCGGGCGGGCGTTCGTCGACAAGACGGCCAAGGAGTTCGAGGACGCGGCCAAGGAGGCCAAGGGCGTCCACCAGCTCCTCAGCGACGGCCACACCACCCTCAAGACGGCCCGGGACGCACTCAAGAAGGCCGCCGACGAGGAGGTCCCGGCCGCCGGGTTCCGCGTGGACGCGGCCGGCAAGGTCTCGATCGTTCCGATGGACGCGAAGACCGAGTACGCGGCCCGGCACGACCCGGACTACCCCGAGTTCAGGCGCAAGCAGGAGGAGAACCGCAAAGCCTGGCAGGCGAGGGTGGACCGGCTCGTCGAGGACTGTGCGGACGCCGACGACTCCCTGGTCCGCGCACTGCGCGCGAACGTCCCGGACGACCACGACTTCACCGCGCCGAAGTACACCACCCTGGACGGCGAACAGGCCGACCGGGCGGCCGAGCTGATGAAGAAGCTCAGCAAGGAGCAGGGCAGCGTGGCCCGCAACCCCGAGGCCTTGCGCGAGCTGGAGGACCTGCTCGACGACAACCGCGGCGAGGCCGACTTCTCGACGGACTTCTACCGCAAGCTCGGCCCCGACGGCACGCTCGAGGCGTACGCGAAGCTGTCCATCGACGCCTCGACCCTGGGCGAGGCCGGCAAGGACCGCCTGGCGATGGTCGGCAACATCCAGAACGACATGGGCGCGATGCTGGGGCTCGCCACGCAGAAGGGCTCGCCGCACCATCTGGACGCGGCGTGGACGACCGGTCTGATGAAGGCCGGCCGCAAGGAGATGCAGGTCACCGGAGATCTGACCAGCAAGATCTACGGTTACCAGGCGCTGGGCGCGCTGCTCCACGAGGGCAAGTACGACAAGGACTTCCTGACCTCGGTCGGCCGGGACATGGTCGCGTTCGACCGCGAGAACCCGAAGGCCTGGGAGCACGGCGCTCCGTACGACCCGAAGACGGTGCTCAGCCAGGGCAAGGACGGCAGCCGCGGCTTCTACCCGCTGACGGGCCTGATGGACGCGATGGCCCACAACCCGGACGCGGCGACGGCCTTCTTCAACGAGCCGGTCCGCCAGGACAGCAACGGCGACGGCATCGTCACGACGGCCGACAAGGTCGTGGCAGGCCAGCACGGCAAGGCTCAGGGCATGGTCGACTACATGCTCGACAAGGAGTCGTGGGCCGACGCCTTCGACCGGACGCCCAGCCACCCCTACGGCGAAGCGGGCCCGGCCCAGGAGGCCCTCGGCGGCGCCCTCGAAGCGGCCGTCTCGGGCCGCGTACCGGGCGACGAGGACGCGAAGCCCGTCCCCCACACCAAGGACATGACGTCGATCATGGAACGCGTCGTCGAGAAGATCGGCGACGACCCGTCCCTGGTGGCGCAGGACCCGGACGACGAGGACAAGAAGCCGAGGCTGGGCGCCATGGCGGGGCACTTCGGCAACATGGCGGCGGAATACATCCCAGACCTCCAGGCGTCCGCCGAGAACGGCGGGAACCAGATCAAGGTCACGGGGGACATGGCCGAGTTCAACAAGGCGACGATGTCCCGGTTCCTCGGGGCGGTCGGCCAGGATCCGGGCGCCTACGGTGCCATCACGAACGCCAACCAGGCGTTCACAGGGGTCCTCATCACCGACGTGGTCCAGCATCGCGGCGACAACGACCTCCTGGACGCGGCCGTGGAGAACGCCGTGCAGCCCGGTGGCCAGATCGCGGGCATGCTGACGGAAGCGCGCGCCCAGAACATGCACGCCGAGACCGCCCACACGAACGAGGAGTACGTGAAGGGCGTGGAGGACGGCGCCAAGTGGATCAACCGCGGTGTTTCGGCCGTCGGTGGCAAGTACCTCGAAATGGTGCCGGTCGCTGGTGACGTCGTGGAATGGGTCCAGGAGGACGTCACCGAGATCTTCGTCGAGGACGCCAAGGAGAAGGGCAAGGAGAGGACCGGCAACACCGAAGCGGCTGTGTCGAAGATGTACGCGGATGCCGAAGGCCACACGAGCGATGCGGCCAGGAGAGCCGTGCTGCACGCGGCTGCCGGCTCGGGTCTGTCCGAGAAGGAGATCGACACCCTCGCGGGTGTGGCGTCCAAGGAATCGGCCGTCGGCCATTCGGTCGGCCGTGACTTGGTGGACAGCTCGAAGGGGACATCCTGATGTCCGTGTACGTTCGGCTGACCGAGGACGACCAGGAGTTCCCTCACGAGGAGCTGAAGTGCGCGCTCTGACGGCTTCCGCCGCCCCCGTTGCGGTACTCGCGGTGCTCGTGACCCTGGTCGCAGGATGCAACACCTCGAATCCCGAGCCCAAGGCGTCGCTCTCGGCGAAGCCGCCGGAAGTGGATCCGACCCAGGCGTGCCCAGGGTTGATCACGGATGCCGCCGGCCAGGCCCTCACGGAGGTGCTGCAGTCCTCGCATCTGGTCAACGACAATGCGCAGACCGTCGGCGTCACGGCGATGGGCAAGGCTCTGGAGGAGTTCTACCGCGCGGGGCCGAAGGACGGGGAGGCCGCCGCTCCGGCGTGCACGGTCACCGGAACCGTGGGCGGGGGGAAGCGGGTCGGCGAGATTCGCCTCGTAGCCAAGCGCGGGAACGACAGCGCGCCGGGAAGTGACCGGACGGGTGTCCGGGTGACGCGCGCCGACAAGGAGCGAGGCGTGGCCTTCGACTGTGTGAGTACCCGCGTCGGGTCCACACGCGACGTGCCGCTGCGCATCACGGCCTTCTATACGGACAAGTCTCGCAGCAGCAGGGGAGACGCAGTGCTGGGTGAGGACTACCTCGTCCTCGCCCACTCCGCCGCGGTCGCGATCGCCAAGGAGCTGGGGTGTGAGGACGGTGGCGGACTGCCCGACGGGGCCTCTGCACTCCCGTCGTCTTGACGTAATGCTGCCGGACGGCAGAGAGAAGGCCGCTCAGAGCAGTTCTGAGCGGCCTTCGGGAGAAGCCGTGGCGGGAATTGAACCCGCGTGCCTCGCTTTGCAGGCGAGTCCCTCAACCACTCGGGCACACGGCTGTGGGGTGGTTCTGGATGTGACCGTACGGGCTGCCGGTCGGGGTGGGGAAGGTGGGCGCGGGGGGTGCAACGTGATCGCCATGCTGCGTTCACAGGGCGCGGGGCCTAGGTCTGGGGGACCAGGGGGGATAGGTCCAATTGACAGGGGCGTAGCTGGGGAGTGGGGCTTACTCTGGGGCGATGAGTGCCCTTGAACCCCGTGTGTCGCAGCGCAGTGAGCCGGTCCCGGCCGAGCCGGCCGGCGGGATTCTGGGGTCCGCGTACCGGGCGCTCAGCACGGGGATCATCTCCGTCGTCTTCCTCATCGCCTTCGAGGCGACCGCCGTCGGGACGGCCATGCCCGTCGCCGCGCGCGAGCACGACGGGATCGGGCTCTACGCCTTCGCCTTCTCCGCCTACTTCACCACCAGCCTCTTCGGCATGGTGCTGTCCGGGCAGTGGGCCGACAGGAAGGGGCCGCTCTGGCCCCTGGCCGTCGGTATCGCCGCCTTCGCCGCCGGGCTCCTGCTCGCCGGGACCGCCGGAGCCATGTGGGTGTTCGTGCTCGGGCGGGCCGTGCAGGGGTTCGGGGGCGGGCTGGTCATCGTCGCGCTGTACGTGGTGGTGAGCCGGGCCTACGAGGAGCGGCTGCGGCCCGCGATCATGGCGGCCTTCGCGGCGAGCTGGGTGGTGCCGTCCGTCGTCGGGCCGCTGGTCTCGGGGGCCGTGACCGAGCACCTCGGCTGGCGCTGGGTGTTCGTCGGGATACCGGTCCTCGTGGTCGTACCGCTCGTCGTCGCCCTGCCCGCCATACGGCGCACCGCGTCCGGGCCCGTCGATCCCGACGCGCCGCCCGCCGCCCTCGACCGGCGGCGGATCCGGCTGGCGTTCGGGATCTCCGCCGGGGCGGCGCTGCTGCAGTACGCCGCCCAGGACCTGAGGTGGCTGTCGCTGCTGCCGGCCGCCGCGGGGGCGGCGCTGCTGGTGCCGGCCGTACGGGGGCTGCTGCCGCGCGGTACGTACCTGGCCCGGCGCGGGCTGCCCTCGGTGGTGCTGCTGCGCGGGGTGGGGGCGGGGTCGTTCATCGCGGCGGAGAGCTTCGTGCCGCTGATGCTGGTCACCCAGCGGGGGCTGAGCCCGACGCTGGCCGGGTTCTCGCTGGCGGCGGGCGGGGTGACCTGGGCGGGCGGCTCGTGGCTGCAGTCGAAGGGGCGGATGGCGCCCTACCGGGAGCGGCTCATGGTGGCGGGGATGGTGCTGGTGGCCTTCGCCATCGCGGCGGCCCCGGCGGTGCTGATCGAGTCCGTGCCGGTGTGGACGCTGGCCGCCGCCTGGGCCGTGGGCTGCCTGGGGATGGGGCTGGTGACCGCTTCGACGAGCGTGCTGCTGCTGGAGTTGTCGGCGCCGGAGGAGGCGGGGGCCAATTCCGCCGCGCTGCAGATCTCGGACGCGCTGGCCAACGTGGTGCTGCTGGCGGCGGGGGGTGCGGCGTTCGCCGCGCTGGGCGGGGGAGCGGTGGGGGCCGCGCATGCCGTCGCCGCGGAGGGTGCGGCCGCGGGTTCGCACCCCGCCGCGTTCGTCGTCGTCTTCCTGCCGATGGCCTGTGTGGCGCTGGTGGGGGCGTGGGTCGCGACCCGGCTGTACGCGGTCGGGCCGGAGCCGGTGGCCGCGCAGGCGTGAGCCGCCCGGAGTCCGGGCCCCGGGCGGGGCCGGACCTGCACGGCCGGGCCCGAAAAGGTGGTGAGGGGCGGGGGAGCCGGTGCGTACGCTGCGGGGATGGAGAGCTTGATCATTCGGCTTGAGGGTGGTGACCGGGCCGACCTCGCCGACCTCGCCGACGCGAGCGGGCGGGCCCCCGAAGACGTGGCGCGGGACGCCGTGCTGCGGTACCTGCGGGACGAGCGGGCGCGGGTCGCGGGCGAGGCCGCGCGGCTGGCGCAGCGGCACGACGCGCTGCTGAAGCGGCTCGGCCGGTGAGCGGAAGCGAGAGCAGGAGCAAGAGCGGGAGCAGCAGCGTGAGCGTGAGCGTGAGCAGGGGCGGAAGCGGGGGCGGAAGCGGAAGCGGGAGCGCCGGGACGGGTGCGCGGCATCTGACCCTCGCCGAGGTGCTCGACCTGGCCCGGCTCGCCTGCCTGGAGCAGAGCGTCGAGCTGCGCGCTCCCGGGCTGCTGGAGTCCGCCGTCCACCGGCCGCGGGCGCGCATGTTCGGGACGCCCGCGTACGAGGACCCGTACGAGCAGGCCGCCGCCCTGCTGCACGGGATCGCGACCAACCACCCCCTCGTCGACGGGAACAAGCGGACGGCCTGGCTCGCCGCCGCGACCTTCCTCGCCGTGAACGGCACCGACCTCGCCGACGTCGACCAGGACACCGCGTACGACCTGGTCATCGATGTCGCCGCCGGCCACGAGTCCGATGTCGCCCGCATCGCCGAGCGGTTGCGCCGGATGTGACGCTCGCCGCACCCGCCGAGGTCACGGGCCTGTCCCTCCCCGAGGGGCCGGTCGGCCCCGGTAAGGTGGCCCGGTTGTCCTACGTACGACCGCCGCCGAGAGCCGAACCGGAGACCGTGACTACTACCGCCTCCCACCACCTCTCACCCGCCTTCCCCGGCCGTGCCCCCTGGGGTACCGCCAGCAAGCTGCGCGCCTGGCAGCAGGGTGCACTGGACCGGTACATCCAGACCCAGCCCCGCGACTTCCTCGCGGTCGCCACGCCCGGCGCGGGCAAGACGACCTTCGCGCTGACGCTGGCGTCCTGGCTGCTGCACCACCACGTCGTGCAGCAGGTGACCGTCGTCGCGCCGACCGAGCACCTGAAGAAGCAGTGGGCCGAGGCCGCCGCCCGGATAGGCATCCGGCTGGACCCGGAGTACTCCGCCGGACCGCTGAGCAAGGACTACCACGGGGTCGCCGTCACGTACGCGGGCGTGGGCGTGCGGCCGATGCTGCACCGCAACCGCTGCGAGCAGCGCAAGACCCTGGTCATCCTCGACGAGATCCACCACGCCGGTGACTCGAAGTCCTGGGGCGAGGCCTGCCTGGAGGCCTTCGACCCGGCGACCCGGCGGCTCGCGCTGACCGGTACGCCCTTCCGGTCCGACACCAACCCCATCCCCTTCGTCACGTACGAGGAAGGGAACGACGGGATCCGGCGGTCTTCCGCCGACTACACCTACGGGTACGGGAACGCGCTGGGCGACGGCGTCGTCCGGCCCGTGATCTTCCTGTCCTACAGCGGCAACATGCGCTGGCGCACCAAGGCCGGCGACGAGATCGCCGCCCGCCTCGGCGAGCCGATGACCAAGGACGCCATCTCCCAGGCCTGGCGCACGGCGCTGGACGCACGGGGCGACTGGATGCCGAACGTCCTGCGCGCCGCCGACCAGCGGCTGACCGAGGTCCGCAAGGGCATCCCGGACGCGGGCGGGCTCGTCATCGCCTCCGACCAGGACTCGGCGCGCGCGTACGCCAAGCTGATCCGCGAGATCACCGGCACCAAGGCCACCCTCGTCCTCTCCGACGACACCGGCGCCTCGAAGAACATCGACACCTTCAGCGCGAACGACGACCGCTGGATGGTCGCCGTCCGGATGGTGTCCGAGGGCGTCGACGTACCGCGCCTCGCGGTGGGCGTGTACGCGACGACGATCTCGACCCCGCTGTTCTTCGCCCAGGCCGTCGGACGTTTCGTGCGGTCGCGCAGGCGCGGCGAGACGGCTTCCGTGTTCCTCCCGACCATTCCCTATCTCCTCGGCTTCGCCAACGAGATGGAGGTCGAACGCGACCACGTCCTCGACAAGCCCAAGAAGAAGGGCGAGGAGGACCCGTACGCCGAGTCCGAGAAGGAGATGGACGAGGCGAACCGGCAGGAGGACGAGGACACCGGCGAGGACGAGCAGATGTCCTTCGAGGCGCTGGAGTCCGACGCCGTCTTCGACCGGGTGCTCTACGACGGCGCCGAGTTCGGCATGCAGGCGCACCCGGGCAGCGAGGAGGAGCAGGACTACCTCGGCATCCCGGGGCTGCTGGAGCCGGACCAGGTGCAGATGCTGCTCCAGAAGCGGCAGTCGCGCCAGATCGCGCACAGCCGCCGCAAGCCGGACTCCGAGGCGGACCTGCTGGAGCTGCCGGCCGAGCGGCGCCCGGTGGTCTCGCACAAGGAGCTGCTGGAGCTGCGGAAATCGCTGAACACGATGGTGGGCGCGTACGTCCACCAGAGCGGCAAGCCGCACGGGGTGATCCACACCGAGCTGCGGCGCGTGTGCGGCGGGCCGCCGAGCGCGGAGGCGACGGCGGGGCAGCTGCGGGAGCGGATCAAGAAGGTGCAGGAGTGGGCCACCCGGATGCGGTGACCCCGTTCCTCCGTCCACTCCGCCGTACCCCCGTACCCCCGTACCCCCGTTCCTCCATCCACGGCTTCCCGTGCCCTCGGCCACCGTTCGTACGGACCGGGGAACGGGGGCCGTGCGGAGTTTCGTACGGGGGCGCCGTCACGTTCCGTGTCCGGACCCGGGGCCGTTCCGGCGGCGCCGGGGCGCCCAACCCCCCGATCCGCGTCGGCGGATCGCACAGGCTCCACCGGTCGGCCGAGGTAACGAAACGACTCCGCCGGCGATCGTTAACCGGCACAAAGGGGTAGTTGGCGCCCGGATTCTGGACGAGCCCTTCCGCTGAGCGGACCCGCTCGCTAATGTCCCCGCATCGAACGCCCCGTGGCAGAGCCGCCGCGGGAGCGCAGCCGGTGCCATGGCCGCTACCGGCGGCCTCTCGTGCGTCGCCGTGGGACCGGCGCCGCATACACCCCGAGAGTCACCGCCGCTCACCGAGAGAGGGAGAGGCGTCGTGACCGCGGAAACCTCCCAGACTCTGGACCGAGGACTCAGAGTCCTCAAACTGCTCGCCGACACCGACCACGGTCTGACCGTCACCGAGCTCTCCAACCGCCTCGGTGTGAACCGCACCGTGGTCTACCGCCTGCTGGCCACCCTCGAGCAGCACGCCCTGGTCCGCCGCGACCTCGGCGGCCGGGCCCGCGTCGGGCTCGGCGTACTGCGGCTCGGACGGCAGGTGCATCCGCTCGTCCGCGAGGCGGCCCTGCCCGCGCTGCGGTCCCTCGCCGAGGACATAGGCGCCACCGCGCACCTGACCCTCGTCGACGGTTCCGAGGCGCTCGCCGTGGCCGTCGTCGAGCCAACCTGGACCGACTACCACGTGGCCTACCGGGCCGGCTTCCGCCACCCGCTGGACCGGGGCGCGGCCGGGCGGGCCATTCTGGCCGCCCGTCAGGGCACGCTCACCGAGCCCGGGTACACGCTGACCCACGGGGAGCTCGAAGCGGGCGCCAGCGGGGCGGCAGCGCCCCTCGTGGGCATCACGGGGCTGGAGGGCAGCGTGGGCGTCGTGATGCTGGCCGACGCCGTCCCCGAGCGGGTCGGCCCGCGCGTCGTGGACGCGGCCCGAGAGGTGGCCGACGCCCTGCGCTGAGCCTCGCGCACGGGACGTGAGCCGACACCCGGCCGGACCACCGGACCGGGTGCTCCTGCGCGTGCCCGCAGTGCGCCCCGAAGACGTGGAGGCGGCCGCCCCGCCGCGTCCCGCCGTGCCGGAGGCGGCTGCCGCGCCGCGTCCCGCACGGTGGGGCGCGGGGGCGGCGGGGGCGCCCGATACATTGGCCGGGTGCTCTCTCGCCTCACACGTCTGCCGCGTCCCGCCGCCCTGGCCGTCTGCGCCGTGCCCGTGCTCGGGCTGTTCGCCGTCGCCGCCTTCGCGCCGCTGCCCTTCGTGATCGCCCAGCCGGGCCTCACGGCCGACGTGCTCGGCGACCGCGACGGGAAGCAGGTCATCTCCGTGACGGGCGCCCCGACCCGGCAGACCACCGGCCAGCTGCGGATGACCACCATCCAGGCCACCGGTCCCTCCACCACCGTGACCCTGCCCGAGCTCGTCGACGACTGGTTCGACAGCACCCGGGCGGTCATGCCCAAGGAGGCGGTCTACCCCTCCGGTGGAAGCGACAAGGAGATCGAGGCGCACAACCTGGAGCAAATGGCCGCGTCGCAGTCCACGGCCACCCAGGCCGCCCTCGGCTTCCTCCACAAGGACCCGAAGGACGTGAAGGTCCAGCTGAACCTCGCCGACGTGGGAGGCCCCAGCGCCGGCCTGCTCTTCTCCCTCGGCATCATCGACAAGCTCGACGGTGACGGCAGCGGCGGCGACCTCACCGGCGGCCGCACCATCGCCGGTACGGGCACCATCAGTGCGGACGGCAAGGTCGGCGCCGTCGGCGGCGTGGCCCTGAAGACCCAGGCCGCGCGGCGCGACGGGGCGAGCGTGTTCCTCGTGCCGGAGGCGGAGTGCTCCGACGCGCAGTCCGAACTCCCCGAGGGGCTCCGGCTGGTCCCCGTCAGTTCGCTGACGGGCGCGGTCCAGGCGCTGCGTGCGCTGACCCGAGGGGAGCCGGTTCCGTCCTGCTGACCTCGGCGGAGCCGCTCTCCACCAAGCTCTCCACCAAGCTCTCCACCGGGCCCTCCACCGCGCGCTCCATCGTGCGCCAGGCCGGGAAGACCAGCGGGGAGAGCGTGACCAGCAGGTACGTGCCGCCGAACAGCAGCAGCGTCCGCGTCGGCCCGAACCCGTCGACCAGCAGGCCCGCCGCGAGCCCGCCCAGCGGCATGGTCAGCTCGCAGCCCGCCGTGGTCACGCCCGAGACGCGGCTGCGCAGCGCCTCGGGGATCCGCTCGTAGACCACGGTCGTCAGGATCGGGTTGAGCATGCCCGCACCCAGCCCGGACAGGGCCATCGTCACCGCGAGCGGCAGCGGGGTGTCGGTGAAGGCGGCGACCGCGTACCGGGGAGCACCGCACAGCACGAAGGCCGCCGTGAGCACCGCTCTGCGGGGGAACCGCTCGCCCCACACCCCGTAGAGCAGGGCGCCCAGCAGGGCGAAGCCGCCGAAGACGGAGACGAGCAGGCCGACGGCCGTGGCGCCGCCGAGGGCCTCGCGGCCGTGTACGGGGAGCAGTACGGCGGACCAGCCCTGGTCGAGGCCGTTGGTCATCATCACCATCAGGGTGATGCCCATCAGCAGCGGGGCGCGGGTCAGGAAGGTCCAGCCCTCGGCCAGTTCGGCCCGGTAGCCGGCGAAGGAGATCTTCCCGGCGGCCGGCTGCGGCTCGGCGGCGGGGACCCCGCGCAGGAAGGCGCTGACCAGCAGTGCCGAGACGGCGAAGGTGGCCGCGTCCAGCAGCAGGGCGGACTCGGCGCCGAAGAAGGCGATCAGTACGCCGGCCAGCGCGGCCCCGATCATCCGCGCTCCGCGCGACACCGCGTCGTACAGGCTCGCCGCCCGGGTCAGCGGGGTGCCGGCGTGCTCGGCGAGGTTCGGCAGCAGGACGCCGCGGGCGGTCAGGCCCGGCGTGTGGACGAGGCCCCCGACGGCCATCAGCGCGCAGAGCATCCAGAATTCCAGCACGCCCGCGTAGTGCAGCAGCGGGATCGAGCCGACCGAGACGGCGCACACCAGGTCGGAGAGGGCCGAGACCCGGCGGCGGCCGATCCGGTCGATGACCGGGCCGCCGACGAGCGCGGCGATGACGACGGGCAGGGTGGCGCAGAAGGCGACGACCCCGGCCCGGCCGGCGCTGCCCGTGGTCTGGAGCACGAACCACGGCACGCCGATCAGGGTGACGGAACTGCCGGCTATGGAGATGGTGTTGGCGGCCAGGACCGCCGCGAAGGGCCGCCGGCTCATGCGGCGTGCGGGAGCTGCGCGGCGTGCGGGGCGTGCGCGATCCGGGCACGGACGTGCGCGGGCTGCGTCAGCCGGATCCCGGCTCCGACCAGGGCTCCGCCGAGCCGGTTGCGCAGGGCGGGGGCGGCGGGGACGGCGGGGACGGCCTGGGTGGCGGGGACGGTCTGGGCGGCGGCCGGGGCGACGTGGCGGACGAGGCGCCGGGCGGCGGCCTCGACGGCCGGTTCGGCGGTACGGGCGGCGTGCGCCCCGGGGTGGATCTCGGCGGGCGTGAAGGCGTGCACGGCAGGACTCCTTCTTCGGAATGCGAGCTGGGGCGAGCGGGCGGAAGGAGCGGGACTACTCGTCGGTGCGCGGGAGCGCGTGCGTGTGGAAGCGGACCGTCGCGGTGCCCTCGGCGGGCGGCAGGTCGCGGTAGCTGTCGATCAACTCATGGATCTTGTGGATGAGTTCGAGGCTCTGCGCGGGGGTCAGGCGCAGCGTGAAGTCGCTGATGTCCGAGCCGCGCCGCCACTCCTGGGACCAGCTGTGGGCCGTGCCGAGCCAGGTGCTCATCTCCTGCGTGTGGATCGTCGCGATCTCGTGCAGGAAGAGGTCCGCCGCGCCGCGGGTCGCCGGGTCCTCGTCGTACAGCAGCTTCTCGTCGAACCGGGTGCCGTCGTGGGCGGCCCGCCACCAGCGCTCGCGGCCCTTTCCGTGCTCCGGCGCGTCCTCGACGAAGCCGTGCGCGGCGAGCTGGCGCAGGTGGTAGCTGGTGGAACCGCTGGACTCGCCGAGCCGCTCGGCCAGTTGGGAGGCCGTGGCCGGTCCGTCGTGGCGCAGCGTGGCCAGCATGCGGATGCGCAGCGGGTGGGCGAGGCCGCGCAGGGAGCGGGCGTCGAGGGTGCGGACCTTGGGCTCTTCGGGGTTCGGCTCTTCGGGCATGGCCCAACCGTAGAGTTGCAAAGACTTCTATGCAAGGATTTCTTTGCAGCGTGTTCTTTGGAACGCGTCCCCCGGGATCAGCCCTCCTGGGCCGCCTGCTCCACCAGCGGGATCACCCGCAGCGGCACCGGGTTCTCCATGACGATCGCCGTCGAGGCGCGCACGATCCCCCCGAAGCCGACGACCCGGTCGATGACCCGCTGCAGGTCGGCGTTGGACCGGGCCACGAGCCGGCACAGCATGTCCCCCTGACCGGTCGTGGTGTGCAGCTCCAGCACCTCCGGCACTCCGTTCAAGTGCGCCCGTACGTCGGCCCCCTGGCCCTGCTTGATCTCCAGCGTCGCGAACGCCGTCACCGGGTACCCGAGCGCCGCCGGGTCCACCTGCGGGCCGAAGCCGCGGATCACCCCGTTCGACTGGAGCCGGTCGAGGCGGGCCTGCACGGTGCCGCGGGCCACGCCGAGGCGGCGCGAGGCCTCCAGGACCCCGATCCGGGGCTCGCGCGCCAGCAGGACGATGAGCCGGCCGTCGAGTTCGTCGATGCCCATGGAAACCTTCCCTCGATCGGCTGGTCATACTGCACAGATCTCTCAGTCATCCTGCGCCTGAGCTGGGCACTCTGTACAGCGGAAACGGAAACTATTGCGCAGCTTGTGGAAGGGCGGGACTCTGCGCTCATGACTGAGTCTTTGGTGAACCTCGAGACCGCCCCGCACACCGCGCGTGAGGCCGACCCCTTCCCGGTGAAGGGAATGGACGCGGTCGTCTTCGCCGTGGGCAACGCCAAGCAGGCCGCGCACTACTACTCCACCGCGTTCGGCATGAAGCTCGTCGCCTACTCCGGACCGGAGAACGGCGTTCGCGAGACGGCCAGCTACGTCCTGACCAACGGCGCCGCGCGCTTCGTCCTGACCTCGGTCATCAAGGCGACGACGGACCACGGCCGCTTCCTCGCCGAGCACGTCGCCGACCACGGCGACGGCGTCGTCGACCTCGCGATCGAGGTTCCGGACGCGCGGGCCGCGTACGCGTTCGCCGTCGAGCACGGCGCGCGCGGCCTGGACGAGCCGTACGAGGTGAAGGACGAGCACGGCACCGTCGTCCTCGCCGCCATCGCCACGTACGGCCAGACCCGCCACACGCTGGTCGAGCGCAAGGACTACACCGGCCCCTACCTGCCGGGCTACGTCTCCGTCGACCCGCTGGTCGAGGGCCCCGCCAAGCGCACCTTCCAGGCCATCGACCACTGCGTGGGCAACGTCGAGCTCGGCCGGATGAACGAGTGGGTCGGGTTCTACAACAAGGTCATGGGCTTCACGAACATGAAGGAGTTCGTGGGCGACGACATCGCGACCGAGTACTCGGCGCTGATGTCGAAGGTGGTCGCGGACGGCACCCTCAAGGTGAAGTTCCCGATCAACGAGCCGGCGATCGCGAAGAAGAAGTCGCAGATCGACGAGTACCTGGAGTTCTACGGCGGCGCCGGCGTCCAGCACATCGCGCTCGCCTCGAACGACATCGTGGCGACCGTACGGTCGATGCGCGCGGCCGGCGTCTCCTTCCTGGACACCCCGGACTCGTACTACGACACGCTCGGCGAGTGGGCCGGCGAGACGCGGGTTCCGGTGGAGACCCTGCGCGAGCTGAAGATCCTCGTCGACCGCGACGAGGACGGCTACCTGCTGCAGATCTTCACCAAGCCGGTGCAGGACCGTCCGACGGTGTTCTTCGAGATCATCGAGCGCCACGGCTCGATGGGCTTCGGCAAGGGCAACTTCAAGGCGCTGTTCGAGGCCATCGAGCGGGAGCAGGAGAAGCGGGGCAACCTGTAGGTCACGGGTCGGGGTGCCGGGGGGGGGGGCCCCCGGGCCCCCCCCCGCCCCGGCCCCGGCCCGCCAACGCCCGCGGGGCCGGGGGGGGGGGGGTTGTGGGGGGGGTGGGGGGGGGGGCGCGCCCCCCTCCTCCCCGCGGGGGGGGGGGGGGCCCGCCGGGCGGGGGGGGGGCGCCCCCCCCGAGGGACCCGACCTGCGGGCATGACTGAACAGCCCTTGCCGCAGAGGAAGATGAC
>NZ_JBHYXN010000036.1:0-89195 GCF_042752335.1 Streptomyces sp. NPDC059355
GGGCACCGCGGCATCGGGCGCGGCCGGCCGCCGCGGCCGTGACGCCGAGGCGGCCCGCAGCGCCGTACGCGACGCCGCGGCGGCGGGCGGATCGGGAAGCGCATCGGGAAGCGCATCGGCAGGCGGACCGGCGGGCGGTTCCCGGCGGCGCGACGGGGAGGCGGCACGGAACGCCGCCCACGGCGAGGACGCGGCCGACCTCGCCGTCGGCCGGCCCCACGAGGCCCGCGGCGGAGCCCCGGACCGCCCGGCGGTGACACCGGACGCCTCCCGCCCCCGCGAGAGCGGAGCCGGCGGCGAGCAGGGCGCCGAGGGCGGCGCGGGCACGGCCGTCGGCGGGGCGTACGAGGGCCAGGGCGGCGCGGACCCGGACCCGGCCGCGGGCGCGGCGCACGGCCAGGGCGTCGCCGCGCCGGACGGTGCGGTCGGCGCCGGGACGCAGGGGCCCGACGGGGTGGCCCGGCGGGAAGGGGACCGGCTGCGGTTCGTCGGGGCGGCGACCCGGCGCATCGCCCGCGGCATCGACCTCGACGAGATCGTCCTCGGCCTGTGCCGGGCCACCGTGCCCACCTTCTCGGACGCCATCCTCGTCTACCTGCGCGATCCTCTCCCCGTGGGCGACGAACGTCCCGTCGGCCCGGTCGTTTTAAGGCTGCGCCGCACCGACCGGCTCCGGCCGATCGACGATCTGACGGGAGCGGGAGCAGGAACCGGAACAGGGGCAGGGACGGGGACGGGAACCGAGGGCGCCGGGGCGGCGGGGGCCGCCGGCGAGCTCGACTTCAGCCAGCTGCCGCTGGTCGGCCCGCAGGGTGACCTGCCCGCGGCCGAGCTCTGCGAGATCCGCCCCGGCGGCGCCCTCGCCGAGGTGCTGCGCGGCGTACGGCCCGTCTTCGGGTCCGCCGCCGGGGCCAAGGACGCGCTGCCGGAGCTGCTCGGCTCGGAGCACCCGATACCGCGCGGCCAGCGGGCCATCCTCGCGCCGCTGCGCGGGCGCCGCCGCGTCATCGGCTCGGCGGTGTTCCTGCGCAGCCCCGAGCGGCCCGCGTTCGAGCAGAACGACCTCCTGGTCGCCGCGCAGCTGGCCACGCACACCGCGCTCGGCATCGACAAGGCGGTCCTGTACGGCCGCGAGGCGTACATCGCCGACGAGTTGCAGCGCACCATGCTGCCCGACAGCCTTCCGCAGCCCACCGGGGTCCGGCTGGCCTCCCGCTACCTGCCCGCCGCCGAGACGGCCCGGGTCGGTGGCGACTGGTACGACGCGATACCGCTGCCCGGCAGCCGGGTCGCGCTCGTCGTCGGCGACGTCATGGGCCACTCCATGACCTCCGCCGCGATCATGGGCCAGCTCCGCACCACCGCCCAGACCCTGGCGCAGCTGGACCTGCCGCCCGCCGAGGTCCTGCACCACCTGGACGAACAGGCGCAGCGCCTCGGCTCCGACCGGATGGCCACCTGCCTGTACGCGGTCTACGACCCCGTCTCGCACCGGATCACCATCGCCAACGCCGGCCACCCGCCGCCCGTGCTCCTGCACCTGGGCGGCCGGGCCGAGGTGCTCCGCGTACCCCCCGGCGCCCCCATCGGCGTCGGCGGCGTGGACTTCGAGGCCGTGGAGCTGGACGCGCCCGCGGGGGCCACCCTGCTGCTGTACACCGACGGGCTGGTCGAATCCCGGCTGCGCGACGTGTGGACCGGCATCGAGCAGCTCCGCGAGCGCCTGGCCACCACCGCGCAGCTGACGGGGCTGGACCACCCGCCGCCGCTGGAGGCGCTCTGCGACGACGTCCTCGACATGCTCGGCCCGGGCGACCGGGACGATGACATCGCGCTGCTCGCGGCCCGCTTCGACGGGATCGCGCCCAGCGACGTCGCGTACTGGTTCCTGGACCCGGAGGAGACCGCTCCGGGCCGCGCCCGCCGGTTCGCCCGCCGCGCGCTGACCCGGTGGGGCCTGGAGGAGCTCCAGGACTCGCTGGAGCTGCTGGTCAGCGAGGTGGTCACGAATGCCGTGCGGTACGCCGAACGGCCCGTGACCCTGCGCCTGCTGCGGACGGACGTACTGCGCTGCGAGGTCGGCGACGACTCCCCGCAGCTGCCGCGCCAGCGCCGGGCCCGGGACACCGACGAGGGCGGCCGCGGGCTGTTCCTGGTCAACCGGATGGCCCGCCGCTGGGGCGCCACCCGGCTGAGCAGCGGAAAGGTGGTCTGGTTCGAACTCCCGCTGCCGGGAACGCCCGACCGCCGCTGACCACGTCGAAACACCGCCGCCCCGCAGCGTGGATGCTGCGGGGCGGCGGTGCGTCCGGGCCCGTACGGGCGCCGCGGGCGGGCGCTACGGGATCGTGATCGGCGGGCTCTTGGTCGGGTCCGCGGTCTTGGTCGGGTCCACGGTCTTCGACGGCGAGACGGGCGCCGACGGCGTGCCCTTGGTCGGGTCCGCGCTCTTGGTCGGGTCCACGGTCTTCGACGGCGAGACGGGCGCCGACGGCGTGCCGGCGGACGAGGAGCTCGACGAGGACGGGGAGCTGCTGCGGCTCGGCGCCTGGGTGGCGCCCATGTTCGCCTCGGAGAGGTCGAACTCGCCGGTGTCCACGCCCTTGAGCGCGGCCAGCGTGTACGCCTTCCAGATCTCGGCCGGGAAGCTGGAACCACCCGCTCGGCCACCGCCCGCGGTACCGGTCAGGGTGACCTGCTTGGCCGTTCCGGGCTCCTCGCCGAACATCGCGACGACGGTGACGAGTTCCGGCGTGTACGCGGTGAACCAGGCGGCCACGTTGGACTCGGTGGTGCCGGTCTTGCCGGCGGCTTCGTACGCGGAGCTCTTCACGGCCTTGCCGGAACCGTCCTGGACGACGCCGGTGAGCACCTTGGTGACCGTGTCGGCGGTCTCGCGGGTGAGGGCCTGGCCGCCCACGGACTCGACGGTCTTGAAGGCGCGGTCGGCGTGCTTGGCGCCCTTGATGATCGCCGGGGTGATCTTCTTGCCGTGGTTGTCGAAGGTGGCGTAGACGCCGGCCATCTCCAGGGTGTTGGCGCTCATCGTGCCGAGCGACATGGCGGGCTTGTCGGCCGGCCAGCCGTCGCGGTCCTTCATGCCGAGCGTCAGCGCCGTCTTCTTCACCGCCGGCGGGCCCACGTCCACGATCATCTGGGCGTACACCGAGTTCACCGAGGAGTTGGTGGCCGCCTGGACGGTGAGGAGCGGGTCGCCGTAGTTCGCGTTGTCCTGGTTCTGCGGGGCGAACGGGGTGTCGCCGCCGACGACCGGGCGCTTGCTGGTGCCGTCGTAGAGGGCGTTCGGGGTGATCGGCTTCTTGTCGTGCGTCGTGGACTTGTTCTCCAGCGCGGAGGCGAGCACGACCGGTTTGAAGGTCGAGCCGGGCTGGAAGTCCTGGCGCAGCGCGTTGCTCGCCCAGTGGTCGGAGAGCCCGGTGCCGCCGTACATCGCGACGATCGCACCGGTCTTCGGGTCCACGGAGGTGGCGCCGGCCTGCACGCTCGCGTCGACGGGCCGGTCCTTGCGGTCGAGCTTGGACTCCAGCTCGTCCTGGACGGCCTTCTCCAGCGCGGCCTGCTTCTTCGGGTCGATGTTGAGGGTGATCTCCCAGCCGCCGGCCTGCAGTTCCTGGGTGTTCATGCCGGTCTGGCGCCGCAGTTCCGCGTCCGCGGCCTGCTTCAGGTAGCCCTTCTGGCCCTCCATGCCGGGGGCGGCCTTGGGCTTGATCGGCATCGGAAGCTGGAGCTGCTTGCGCTTCTCCGGGTCGAGCGCCTTCATCTCGACCATGTTGTCGAGCACGCCGTTGAAGCGGATCTTGACCAGCCGCGTGCCGTTCGGGCCCGCGGTCGCCAGGTCGTAGTCGCTGGGCGCCTGGAGGACGGCCGCGAGGTACGCGCCCTGCTCCAGGGTCAGCTTGTCGACGTCGACGCCGTAGTAGGCCTGGGCGGCGGCCTGGATGCCGTACGCGCCGCGCCCGAAGTAGCTGGTGTTCAGGTAGCCCGCGAGGATGTCCGGCTTCTCCATGCGCTGGTCGACCTTGAGGGAGATCACCAGCTCCTTGAGCTTGCGGGTCGCGGTCTGGTCCTGGTTCAGGTAGAAGTTCTTGACGTACTGCTGGGTGATCGTCGATCCGCCGGCCTTGCCCTTGCCGGTGACCGTGTTGAACAGGCCGCGGCCGATGCCGAGGAAGTCGACGCCCTGGTCCTGGTAGAAGGACTTGTTCTCGATCGCGATGAAGCCGGTCTGCACGTCCTTGGGGACCCGGCCGAGCGGCACGATCTCACGGTTCATCTTGCCGTCGCGCACCATGACCGAGCCGTCCGCGTACTTGTAGACGTTGCTCTGCTTGATGGCGTCGGCGTTCGGGTCCGGCTCGTCCACGTAGAAGTAGAGGGCGACGAGTGCGCCCATGCCGAGCAGGACGATCCCGAAGAAGGCCCCCAGGATCTTCTTCCATGTGAAGAAGCGACGTATGCCGGTCCGCTTGCCGGCACGCCCCTTCCCGGTGGCGCTCCCGCGCGGCGCCCGTCGCGCACTGCGCTGCTGCGCCTTACGCGCTTCTGCTCGGCCCATCGCTCCCGCTCCGCTCGATTTCCCCCCCGACGTCAGCTCAGAAAGCTAACACCGCAGGTTGTGACAAAGGTTGATCAACCTTGGCCAATACCGGTCAATTCGGACGTGAGAATCAGCACCCACGTCAAGGGAACCGACGCGCGGCGAGCCCGTAGGGTTGCGGCAGCCGTAAAAAGTGATATCACTTTGCTAAGTGGCCCGATCGGCCGCGACCAAGCAAATGGGGGCAGATCATGACGAATGCAGAGACCATCGGTGGCGACGTACGGGAGTTCACGGCCCGCAGCGTGGGCGGTGGACTGGCCTTGCTGCTGGGGCTATTGGGGGTGGTGGCCGGTGCCGGACTGGTCGCCCTGGGCGCGACCGCCGAGGCCTCGGCGGCGCACGTGTCCCTGATCGTGCTCGGCGTCCTCCTCATGGCCGCCTCGGCCTTCGCGATGGGCGGGCTGAACATGGTGGCTCCGGGCGAGGCCCGCGTCGTCCAGCTGTTCGGCCGGTACCGGGGGACGGTCCGCACGGACGGCCTGCGCTGGGTCAACCCGCTGACCTCGCGGGAGAAGATCTCCACCCGGGTCCGCAACCACGAGACGGCCGTCCTGAAGGTCAACGACGCCTACGGCAACCCGATCGAGCTGGCGGCCGTCGTGGTGTGGCGGGTGGAGGACACGGCGCGGGCGACGTTCGAGGTGGAGGACTTCACGCAGTTCGTCGAGACCCAGACCGAGGCGGCGGTCCGGCACATCGCGATCGAGTACCCGTACGACGCGCACGACGAGGGCGGGCTCTCGCTGCGCGGCAACGCCGAGGAGATCACCGAGAAGCTGGCGCTCGAACTGCACGCGCGGGTGGAGGCGGCCGGCGTCCGGATCATCGAGTCCCGCTTCACGCATCTCGCGTACGCTCCGGAGATCGCCTCCGCGATGCTGCAGCGCCAGCAGGCGGGAGCGGTCGTGGCGGCCCGCAAGCAGATCGTGGAAGGGGCGGTGGGCATGGTCGAACTGGCCCTGACCCGACTGGCGGAGCAGGACATCGTGGACCTGGACCCGGAGCGCAAGGCCGCCATGGTGTCGAACCTGATGGTGGTCCTGTGCGGCGACCGGGCCGCCCAGCCGGTCCTCAACACGGGCACGCTCTACCAGTGAGCCCCGCCGGCGAGCCGCGGGAGCCCGGAACGGGCGAGGGCCGGGAACGGCCGCCCGCACGGGCGGGGCGGCAGGCGCGCAAGCAGGTGCTGCTGCGGCTCGACCCGCAGGTGTACGACGCCCTCGCCCGCTGGGCCGGCGAGGAGCTGCGCAGCGCCAACGCGCAGATCGAGTTCCTGCTGCGGCGGGCCCTGTCCGAGGCCGGCCGCCTCCCGGGCGGCGCCGCCCCGATCCCGCCGCGCGGCCGCCCCCGCGTCCCGCCCGAGGCCTGAGGCCTGATGCCCGAGGCGCCAGGCCTCGGGCCCCGGGCCCCCCGCCTGACGCCCCACACGTGAGCGGATCAGGACGAAGTCCCGAAGAGCCGCCGGTACGGCAGGCCGAAAGCCCTCTCTACACCCCGGGTATACACCGAGCGTATACACCGGATGTATAGTCCTCGGCATGTCCATCGGTCACACGCTCCTCGGCCTCCTCGAGGCCGGTCCACGCCACGGTTACGACCTCAAGCGCGCCTTCGACGAGAAGTTCGGCCACGACCGGCCGCTCGCCTACGGCCAGGTCTACTCGACCATGTCCCGCCTCCTGAAGAACGGCCTCGTCGAGGTCGAGGGGATAGAGAGCGGCGGCGGTCCCGACCGCAAGCGGTACGCCATCACCGACGCCGGCATCACCGACGTCGACGGCTGGCTCGCCCAGCCCGAGAAGCCCGAGCCGTACCTCCAGTCGACCCTCTACACCAAGGTCGTCCTCGCCCTGCTCACCGGCCGCAGCGCCGCCGACCTGCTGGACACCCAGCGGGCCGAGCACCTGCGGCTCATGCGCATCCTGACCCAGCGCAAGCGCAAGGGCGACCTCGCCGACCAGCTCGTCTGCGACCACGCCCTGTTCCACCTCGAAGCGGATCTGCGCTGGCTGGAACTGACCGCCGCCCGCCTCGACCAGCTCGGCCGGGAGGTGCGCCGATGAGCACGATGCCCCCGGCCGGCAGCCTGCTCTCCGCCACCGGCCTGCACAAGACGTACGGGTCCACCGCCGCGCTCGACGGCGCGGACTTCTCCATCCACCCCGGCGAGGTCGTCGCCGTCATGGGCCCCTCCGGATCCGGCAAGTCGACGCTCCTGCACTGCCTCGCCGGGATCGTCCCGCCCGACTCGGGCACCATCACGTACGCCGGCCGCGAGCTGTCCGCCATGAACGACGCCGAGCGCAGCGCGCTGCGCCGCGGCGAGTTCGGCTTCGTGTTCCAGTTCGGCCAGCTCGTCCCCGAGCTGACCTGCGTCGAGAACGTCGCGCTGCCCCTGCGCCTGACCGGCGTGAAGCGCAGGCAGGCCGAGCGCACCGCCCTGGAGTGGATGGCCCGCCTGGAGGTCGCCGAGATCGGCCGCAAGCGCCCCGGCGAGGTCTCGGGCGGCCAGGGCCAGCGCGTCGCCGTCGCCCGCGCCCTCGTCACCGGCCCGCGGGTCCTCTTCGCGGACGAGCCCACCGGCGCCCTCGACTCCCTCAACGGCGAGCTCGTCATGCAGCTGCTGACCGAGGCCACCCGCTCCGCGAACGCCGCCGTCGTCCTCGTCACGCACGAGACCCGCGTGGCCGCGTACTCCGACCGCGAGATCGTCGTACGCGACGGCAGGTCCCGCGACATGGAGCGCGCCGTATGAGCCGGGGCACGCTCCGGGTCTGGGCCCGCGACCTCGGCCTCGGCGCCCGCTTCGCCTTCGGCGGTGGCCGCGAGGGCTGGACGCGCACCCTCCTCACGGGCCTGGGCGTCGGCCTCGGCACCGCGCTGCTGCTGATCACCAGCGCGGTGCCGAGCGCCCTGTCCGCCCGCGACGACCGCGGCGCGGCCCGTCTGGTGGACTCGGCCCGCGAGAGCGGCCGGCCGGGTCCCGACACCGTCCTGACCGCCGGCGCGGACCAGTCGTACCGCTCGTACGGGATCGACGGCCTGCTCGTACAGCCCGAGGGCGCCTCGGCCCCGCTGCCGCCCGGTCTGAAGCAGTACCCCGGTCCCGGCGAGCTGGCCGTCTCCCCCGCCCTCGACGAGCTGATGAAGACCTCCGAGGGCAAGCTCCTGCGCGAGCGCCTCGACGGGCGCGTCGTCTCGGTCATCGGCGAAGCGGGCCTGGTCGGCCCCGGCGACCTCTACTTCTACGAGGGCACCGACCGGCTCGCGCAGTACGCCGCCGACGCCGGCACCAGCGCGTACGTCCACCGGGTCACCGGCTTCGGCGAGGAGCGTGAGAAGCGGCCGCTGGACCCCGTCCTCGCACTCCTCGTGGTGCTGGTCTTCGTCGCCCTGCTCATGCCGATCGCCGTGTTCATCGCGGCCGCCGTCCGCTTCGGCGGCGACCGCCGCGACCGCCGGCTCGCCGCACTGCGCCTGGTCGGCGCCGACGCCCGGATGGTCCGCCGGATCGCGGCGGGCGAGGCCTTCGCCGGATCCCTGATCGGCCTGGTCGCCGGTACCGTCCTCTTCCTCCTCGCCCGGCAGCTCGCCCCCGCCCTCACCCTGTACCAGCGCAGCGTCTTCCCCGCCGACCTGAACCCGGCCCCCTGGCTGGCCGCCCTCGTCGCCGTCGCGGTGCCCGGCGCGGCCGTCGCCGTGACCCTGTTCGCCCTGCGCGGCGTGGTCATCGAACCGCTCGGCGTGGTCCGTACGGCCACCCCGCGCCGGCGCCGGATCTGGTGGCGCCTGCTGCTCCCGCTGGCCGGCGTGGGCCTGCTCGTCCCGATGACGGGCCGCGGCAACGACGGCGGCCGGTTCAACCAGTACCAGGTCTCCGCCGGTGTGGTCCTGCTGCTGATCGGCGTCACCATCCTGCTGCCCTGGGTGCTGGAACGCTCCGTCGGCCGGCTCGGCGGAGCCGGACCGGTGTCCTGGCAACTGGCCGTCCGGCGGCTCCAGATCGCCAGCGGCACCGGCGCCCGCCTGGTCAACGGCATCGCGGTCGCGGTCGCCGGGGCCATCGCCCTGCAGATGCTCTTCGCCGCCACCTCGGCCTCGTACACCGAGAAGACGGGCCAGGACCCGGCGCGGGCCTCGGTCTCGATCCTGAACCGCGGCAGCGACCCCGCGCGGGTCGACGCCCTCGCGGGGAGGATCGCCGCCGCCCAGGGCGTCACCGACGTCCTTCCGCTGCGCTCCGTCTCGGCCTCGCCGACCCCGAACGCCGAGGGCCTGACGGTCGAGCTCACCATCGGAGGCTGCTCCGCCCTCGCCGAGCTGGGCGCCCTGCCCTCCTGCAAGGACGGCGACGTCTTCGTGCTCCCCGCCTCCGCCGACCGCGACCGGTACGACAGCGTCGCCGCCCACGCCGGTGAGAAGCTGTTCGCCGGGAACGTCCACGGCAACGACGGCCCGGCGGCCGTCCCGTGGAACGTGCCCGCCGACGCGCCGACGGTGACCCCCCGCAAGGACCCGAACGGCAGCCTGCGCAGCGGTCTGCTCGTTACCCCGGCGGCCGCCCCCGAGGGGCTCGGCGACTTCCAGTCCTCGCAGGTCTACGTCAAGCTCGACCCGAAGGACCCGGACGCGATCGAGCGGGTGCGGACGGCGTCGTACAAGGCCGACCCGCTGGCCGTGCCCATGACCCTGCAGTCGACCGCCACCGACGACCGCTTCGCCTCCATCCGCACCGGCCTGTTCGCCGGGGCCACCTGCGTGCTGATCCTGATCGGCGCCAGCCTGCTGGTCTCGCAGCTGGAGCAGCTGCGGGACCGCAAGAAGCTGCTGGCCGCGCTGGTCGCCTTCGGTACGAAGCGCTCCACGCTCAGCCTGTCGGTGCTGTGGCAGACCGCCATCCCCATCGGCCTGGGCCTGGCACTCGCCACCGTGGTGGGGCTCACCCTCGGCACCGTGCTGATGCGGATGGCCGCCGTCCCGGTGCGCGTCGACTGGAGCTCGGTCGCCTCGATGATCGGCGTCGGCGCGGGGGTGGCCGTCGCGGTGACCCTGCTCAGCCTGCCGCCGCTGCTGCGGCTGATGCGCCCGGACGGACTGCGTACGGAGTAGCGGGCACATCCGTACGCCCGCCCCCGGAGGCCCGCCCTATTCGGCCGGCCACACCGGGAGCGGGCGTACGGCTTCGCGCAGGGCGCCCGCGATGGCCCGGAACTCCTCCTGGCGGGCCGTGCCCGTCCGCATGGCCAGTGCGATCCGCCGCGAGGGCGCGGGCTCGGCGAAGTACCCGGTGGCCAGTTGCTCGTTGCGGGCGGTCTCCAGCCTCAGCGCGGTGCGCGGCAGCAGCGTCACGCCCAGCCCCCCGGCGACCAGCTGTACGAGGGTGGACAGCCCGGCCGCGGTCGTGGTGACGGCCGCGCCGTCGGGGCGGCCCGCCTCGCGGCAGATGTCCAGGGCCTGGTCGCGCAGGCAGTGCCCCTCGTCGAGCAGCAAAAGCTGCAGGCCGCGCAGTTCCTCGCGCGGGATGTCCCGGCGCCCGGCGAGCGGGTGCTCCCGCGGCGCGAGGAGGACGAAGTCCTCGTCGAAGACGGGGAGTTCGGTGACACCGGGGAAGCCGAGCGGCACCGCGAGCAGCAGCAGGTCGAGCCGCCCGCCGGCCAGCCCCTCCAGCAGGGAGGAGGTCTGCTCCTCGTGCACCTGGAGGTCCATCCGCGGGTAGCGACGGTGGAACAGTCCGAGCACGGTCGGCAGCAGGTACGGGGCCACCGTGGGGATCACCCCGAGCCGCAGGATCCCGGTGAAGGGGGCCCGTACGGCCTCGGCCTCCTCCAGCAGCCCGCCCATGGCGTCGAGCACCACCCGGGCCCGGGCCGCGATCCGCTCGCCCGCCGGGGAGAGCAGCACCTTGCGGGTGGTGCGCTCCAGCAGCTGGACCCCGAGGGCCTCCTCCAGCGCGGAGACGGCACCCGAGAGCGCCGGCTGGCTCATCCCGATCGCCGCGGCGGCGTCCCGGAAGTGCAGGTGTTCGGCGACGGCGGCGAACGCGCGCAGCTGCGCGAGCGTCGCCTGCTTCGCTCCCCTGTTCCCGACGGCCACTGACAGGTACCTCCGATCACCCGCCACCAGACTAGCTCCGGCCGATCCCCCCGGAACCCCCGCGCGCTGCGGGCCGGCCTGCGGCGCGTGAGAGTGGAGGTAGGGCGAGAAGGGCCACACCACGGCCTTCGCCCGGGAGGCAATCATGATGAACAGGCTCGTCCGGATCGCCGTCCTGGCCCCACTGGCGGCCTCACCTCTGGTCCTGGGCCCGACCGTGCCGGCCCACTCCGCGGCGGCGGCGCCCGCGGCCGGCACCTGCAACGTCGTGCAGGGCTACGCCCCACCACCGAACAACTGGTCGGTCAACGGCTCCGGATTCACCGGGGACACCGTCGCGGTCAAGGGCGACAACGGCTACAGCAACGCTTCCTCCAAGGTCACCAATGGCAGCATCCGGGAGGGCAGCGTGCCCCAGGGGCACTACACGGTCGGGGGCGTCACGTGCGCGGGCGGGAAGGACCCCGTCGGCGCCGGTACGGGCACGGGCACGGACACGGGCGCCGACGCGAAGGCCCAGTACGACAAGGGCTACCAGAAGGGGTTCCAGACGATCAGGGGGAGCTGCAGCGCCAAGCCGCCGCAGACCCTGGGCGAGGTCGACCCCAGCTGGCAGAAGGGCTACGACAACGGCGCCGCACTGGCTGCCAAGACGTTCTGCGGTGGCAACACGGACGGGCAGACGGGCACCTCCGAGCACGACAAGGGCTACAAGCTCGGTTACGACAAGACCAAGGTCACCTGCCAGACCACTCCGCCGCAGACGGCCGTCCAGCCCGACCCCGAATGGCTCGCCGGCTACAACGAGGGCGCCGCGAAGGCCGCGTCGGAGTTCTGCAAGTAGCTGTCGCGGAACTGATCACTCTCCGTCCCTCTCTGTCCACATGGACGCATTGATAGGGAAGCCTGATCACCACGACCACCCTTTGCGATTTCCGCGATCAATGCACCCTGTGCCAGCATGTGAGACACGTCCAACCCCTCAGGGAAAGCCCCAAAAGGGACTATTTTCCCATCTCGCAAGGAGAGCACGTGCTCACTGTCGGTGACAAGTTCCCCACCTACGATCTGACCGCCTGCGTCTCGCTCGAAGCCGGCAGCGAGTTCGCCCAGATCGACCACAAGACCTACGAGGGCAAGTGGCGCGTGGTGTTCTTCTGGCCGAA
Organism: Streptomyces sp. NPDC059355; assembly: GCF_042752335.1. NCBI lineage: Bacteria > Bacillati > Actinomycetota > Actinomycetes > Kitasatosporales > Streptomycetaceae > Streptomyces > Streptomyces sp. NPDC059355. The sequence goes on from NZ_JBHYXN010000036.1 coordinate 11,881, forward strand.
GGACTTCACCTTCGTCTGCCCGACCGAGATCGCCGCCTTCGGCAAGCTGAACGAGGAGTTCCAGGACCGCGACACCCAGGTCCTCGGCGTCTCCGGCGACTCCGAGTTCGTCCACCACGCCTGGCGCAAGGACCACGCCGACCTGCGTGACCTGCCCTTCCCGATGCTGGCCGACTCCAAGCACGAGCTCATGCAGGCCTGTGGCGTGCAGGGCGAGGACGGCTTCGCGCAGCGCGCCGTGTTCATCGTCGACCAGAACAACGAGATCCAGTTCACGATGGTGACCGCCGGTTCCGTCGGCCGTAACCCCAAGGAGGTCCTGCGGGTCCTCGACGCCCTGCAGACCGACGAGCTGTGCCCCTGCAACTGGAACAAGGGCGAGGGCACCCTGGACGCCGGCGCGCTGCTGGCCGGTGAGTGACGGATGTCCCTCGACTCCCTCAAGTCCGCCATACCGGACTTCGCCAAGGACCTGAAGCTGAACCTCGGCTCGGTCATCGGCAACCAGGACACCCTCTCGCAGCAGCAGCTGTGGGGCACCGTCCTGTCCTGCGCGATCGCCGCCCGCTCCCCGCGCGTCCTGCGTGAGCTGGAGCCGGAGGCGAAGGCGGCACTGTCGCCGGAGGCGTACACCGCCGCCAAGTCCGCGGCCGCGGTCATGGCGATGAACAACGTCTTCTACCGCACCCGCCACCTGCTCTCCGACCCGGAGTACGGCACGCTGCGCGCCGGCCTGCGGATGAACGTCATCGGCAACCCGGGCGTGGAGAAGGTCGACTTCGAGCTGTGGTCGCTCGCCGTCTCCGCGATCAACGGCTGCGGCCAGTGCCTGGACTCGCACGAGCAGGTCCTGCGCAAGGCCGGCGTCGACCGCGAGACGGTCCAGGAGGCCTTCAAGATCGCCTCGGTGATCCAGGCCGTCGCGGTCACCCTCGACGCCGAGGCCGCCCTCGCCGCCGAGTAGCACCCCTTCGTGCGGATGGCCGTACGGACTCCAGGGCCCCCGCAGCCGATCCCGGCCGCGGGGGCCCTGTCGTTCACTTGCGCAGGCTCGCGATCAGGGCGCGCATGTCCTCGACCATCGCCGCCTTGATCGCGTCCGTGTCCGGCTCGGAGCCCGGGCCCGGCCCGAACCACTGGACGTGGAGCGTGAAGACCGCACCGCCGTCGAGCACCTGGAGCCAGTGCCGGCCGCCTCCGGCCGCCGAGTGGAACTCCGCCCGGCCGGGGAGCCCGGACACCTGCTCCGCCGGACCGTCGACGCCCGCGAACAGGTCCCGTCCGGTCCCGGCTCCCGTGCCGAACTCGGCCTGCGGATCCGTCTTCTTGTGCAGCTCGACCAGCGCCTGCACCTGGAAGTAGACGGCCTCCTTCTCGGTGTACTCCCCGTGGTAGGTGCAGTACGACCAGTCCAGCGCGGGATGTTCTCCGTGCCCCGGAAGGCCTCTGCCCGGCTTCACCGCGGTCTTGGCGAGCGCGGCCATGTCCCGGCCCTCGCAGAGGTCCTCGACGTGCCGGTACGCGATCCGCGGCCCGTCGGCGCCGAAACGATCCTGCGCCACCAGGACGCCCGCCCAGACGGCCGAGGCCAGCACGGCCCCGCCGAGCGCCCACAACCAGCCCCTGCGGGGCCCCCGTACGCGCTCGCGCGGGGACTCGGGCTCCTCGGCAGCCGTCGGCGGCCGGTGGGTGTCCCACTCCCCCTCGAGCTCAGGCTCGCTGATCACTTCCGGCCTCCCGGGCGGCCTGCTCGAACGCGGTCGAGCCGTGCGGACCCGGGCCGATGGCGGCGGCGCCGTGCAGGAGCTGGTCCCGGGAGTAGGCCCTCAGGTAGACGACCACCGTGTTGGTGACGGCGACCAGCGGGACCGCGACCACCGCTCCGCCGATGCCCGCGACCATGCCGCCCGCGGCCACCGACAGCACCACCGCGAGCGGGTGCACCCGTACCGCCCGGCCCAGGATGAAGGGCTGCAGCACGTGCCCCTCGATCTGCTGCACGGCCAGTACGACGGCCAGCACCATCAGCGCGGTCCACGGCCCCTGGGTCACCAGGGCGACCACCACCGCGAGGGCGCCGGAGACCACCGCGCCGACGAGCGGGATGAACGCGAACAGGAAGATGAAGACGGCCAGCGGCACCGCCATCGGCACCTTGAGGAAGTAGATGCCGAGGCCGATGAAGATGGCGTCGATCAGCGCGACGAGCACCGTGCCGCGCACGTACGCGGTCAGCGTGCGCCAGGCGCGCGGACCGGCGCCCGCGACGCCGGGGCGGGCGGCGGCCGGGACCAGGCCCTGCACCCACGTCCAGATCCGCTTGCCGTCGTAGAGCAGGAACAGCGTCGAGAACATCGCGAGCAGGATGCCCGTGAGCACCTCGACGAGGACCGTCACGCCCTGGAGGCCGGCGGAGGTGATCTGCTCGGTGTTGGTGCCGATGGTCTCGCTGAGGTTCTTCGCGATGTCGTTGATCTGCTTCTCGGTCACGTGGAACGGACTGTCCAGTGCCCAGAGTTTGAGCTCGTTGATGCCGTCGCGGACCCGGGCGGAGAGGTCGTCGAGGTTCTCCATGACCTGCCAGACCACGAACCAGCCGACCAGCCCGATGACCACGAACCCGAGGATCGCGGTGACGGCGGTGGCGAGCCCGCGCGGCAGGCCGAGGCGGCGCAGCCGGACCACGAAGGGCTGGAGCAGGGCGGTGACGAGGAGGGCGGCGGCGAAGGCGAGGACGACCAGGCGGACTTCGCTGATCACCTTCATGACGACCCAGAGCATCCCCGCGAGCAGCAGGAGCCGCCAGCTGACCTCGGCGGCGACCCGCATGCCCCACGGGACGACGCTCACCGGGTCGGGGCGGCCGTGCAGGGCGGGCGGGTGCGGGGCGTGGGCGGGGTGCCCGGCCGGCGTCTCGGGTGCCGCAGCGGCAGCCGGGGCCGCCGGGGTCGCCGCGCCGGCGCCCGCGCCCGCGCTCGTACCCACGCCGGAACGGGCAGTGCCGGAAGCGCCGGCCGGGACCGCTGCCGCGCCGATGCTCTCCGCCTCGACCTCGGCACGCCGCGCCTGCAGCCGCGCCTCCACGCGGCTCAGCCTGTTCCCGAGCCGGCCGAGCCAGCCTGCCCTCTTCGCCATGTCTTTCCCTTCCCCCGCCCGTGGACACACCTCGAAAGACCGTACACGCGAGAAGCCCCGCACCGTAGGACGGTGCGGGGCTCTTCGAGGTTGAGCGGAGGCGGGCTCTAGTACCAGCCGTTGGCCTGGTGGAAGCTCCAGGCCGCGCACGGGCTGTGGTACCGCTCGTTCATGTAGTTGAGGCCCCACTGGATCTGGGTGGCCGGGTTGGTCCGCCAGTCGTCGGCGACCGAGGACATCTTCGAACCCGGGAGCGCCTGGACCAGACCGTACGCGCCCGAGGACGAGTTCACGGCCTTGTAGTTCCAGGTGGACTCCTCGTTGATGATGTTCGAGAAGCACTGGAACTGACCGGCCGGGACGATCTGCCGGGCGATGTCCTTGACCTGGGCGACCGTGTAGGAGCTCTGGACGGCGAAGTCTCCGGCGCTGCGGGCCGCGGAGCGGGAGGCGATCTGCTCCTTCTCCTCGCGGTCCTTCTTCGCCTTCTCGTCGGCTGCCTTCTGCGCCTCGGCCTTCTTGGACTTGGCGTCCTCGGCGGCCTGGATGCGAGCGGCTTCCTCGGCGACACGCTTGGCATCGGTGTCGGCGCCCTGGGCGATGGCGTCGGCCTGCTGCGTCAGGGACGCGTTCTGGACCTGCGCCTGCTCGCCGACCGGGATGTCGGCGAGGAGGGTCGCCCCGGACGCGGTGGTCTCGAGATCGTTCGAGGCGGGGTCGCCAGTGGCAACGCCTACGACTGCGCCAACGGTGGTGACTGCGGTGGCCGAAGCCACTGCGAATCCCCGGACCGAGATCCGGCTCACACGGTGTCCTTCCAGCAGCGTCCGCAGTGACCGGGCGGGCGCAATAGTGCCCCTCGACACTGGCCTCCGTGGTGCTGTGATCACTGGAAGCGCGGGCCCGTGGGCAACTCCCTTGCGGGGGCTGCCGCGTGATGACTCGGGCGGCATACGGCGAACGACTCTGGAGTTGTGGTGCTGCGCGCACCTCCCGTCGTAGTAACGGGAGATACCGGGGTCCCCCCAGACGAAGTCGTGGGGGAGTGTGCCGTATGCGGGGCCTGACGGAAAACAGACTCTGCCGGACCCCGACACCGCAAGGCAATTATCCATTGCGTGTGAAAGGTCACACCTGGCATGTTGCCGTTGGTTTCCCCAAAAGGCTGTGCAGCACGACGCCGCCCGGCTAGGCTCTCGGACCTTTGCCGGGCGGCGCCAACTCACTTTCCCGCTATGGGGGGTTTGCCCCTCATAGCACCTACAGCGATTCGAGCATCTCGGTCACCAGCGCGGCGATCGGCGAGCGCTCGGAGCGGTTGAGCGTGACGTGCGCGAAGAGCGGATGCCCCTTCAGCTTCTCAACGACGGCGACCACTCCGTCGTACCGGCCGACCCGCAGATTGTCCCGCTGGGCGACATCGTGGGTCAGAACGACCCGCGAATTCGCACCGATCCGGGACAGAACGGTCAGCAGGACATTGCGCTCCAATGACTGCGCCTCGTCCACGATCACGAAGGCGTCGTGCAGCGAGCGCCCGCGGATGTGCGTGAGCGGCAGGACCTCCAGCATCCCCCGGTTCAGCACCTCCTCGATGACCTCGCGCCCGGCCACCGCCGAGAGGGTGTCGAAGACCGCCTGCGCCCAGGGGCTCATCTTTTCGGACGCGTCCCCGGGCAGGTAGCCGAGATCCTGGCCGCCCACCGCGTACAGCGGCCGGAAGACCATCACCTTCTGGTGCTGCCTGCGCTCCAGCACCGCCTCCAGGCCCGCGCACAGCGCCAGCGCCGACTTTCCGGTGCCGGCCCGGCCGCCCATGGAGATGATGCCGATCTCCGGGTCGAGCAGGAGGTCCAGGGCGATGCGCTGCTCGGCGCTGCGGCCGTGCAGTCCGAAGGCCTCGCGGTCGCCCCGCACGAGCCTCACGTTGCCGTCCGGCGTGACCCGGCCCAGGGCCTTGCCGCGCTCGGACTGGAGGACCAGCCCGGTGTGGACGGGCAGCTCGGCGGCCTCCGGTACGTACAGCCGCTCCTCGGAGTAGAGCAGGTCGACCTGCTCCCCGGACAGCGCGAGCTCGCTCATGCCGGTCCAGCCGGCATCGGTGATCGCGAGCTCCGCCCGGTACTCCTCGGCGAGCAGCCCCACGGAGGAGGCCTTGATGCGCAGCGGGAGATCCTTCGAGACGACCGTGACGTCGTAGCCCTCGGCCTGGAGATTGCGGGCGACCGCGAGGATCCGCGAGTCGTTGTCCCCCAGTCGGAAGCCGGCCGGCAGGACACCGGGGTCGGAGTGGTTGAGCTCGACACGGAGGGTGCCGCCGAGATCGCCCAACGGGATGGGGGCGTCGAGGCGACCGTAGCGAACCCGGAAGTCGTCGAGCAGGCGCAGGGCCTGACGGGCGAAGTAGCCGAGTTCGGGATGGTGCCTCTTTGCCTCCAGCTCGGTGATCACCACGATCGGGAGCACGACCTCGTGCTCGTCGAAGCGCGTGATCGCGTTGGGGTCTGCCAGCAGGACGCTGGTGTCGAGGACATAGGTCCGCCTGTCGGGCAGGCGGCGCTTTGTGCTGGTCACCACGGAAGGACGTACCCCCTCGGAAGAGGTCGGGCCATGAAGACCGGACCGGTCATCGGCACCCCTGCGGGGCCGATTTCCGGCCCTCCCACTCCGTCCGTGCGAACCGCACGTGCGTCCTGGTGCAAAGGGCCTCCCGGGCGGACGACCCCATGTCGCCCGCTGAGACTCGACACCCGTGGATCGGGCATCGACCTGAAAGGGATATTCCCCGATCAGGCCCGGCCATGCCATGGCATATGACGGACGCTCGGTGAATCCCTGGTGAAGGCCTCGCAGGGGGGACGGCCGGGGCCGAGGGGGGCGTCAGTCCGCCCGGGCGTCAGGCTCCGTAGCGCCGGTGGCGGGCGGCGTAATCGCGCAGGGCCCGGAGGAAGTCGACCTTGCGGAAGGCCGGCCAGAACACCTCGCAGAAGTAGTACTCGGAATGCGCGCTCTGCCACAGCATGAATCCGGACAGCCGCTGCTCGCCGCTGGTGCGGATCACCAGGTCCGGGTCGGGCTGGCCGCGCGTGTAGAGGTGCTCGGCGATGTGGTCGATGTCGAGGATCTCGGCGAGCTCCTCGAAGGAGGTGCCCTTCTCCGCGTGCTCCAGCAGCAGCGAGCGGACCGCGTCGGCGATCTCCTGGCGGCCGCCGTAGCCGACGGCGACGTTGACCAGTATCCCGTCCACGTCGTGGGTGGCCTGCTCGGCCTCCTTGAGCACGGACTGGGTCTGCGCGGGCAGGATGTCGAGGTTGCCCACGTGGTGGACGCGCCAGCGTCCGTCCGCGGCGAGGCCCCGGACGGTGTTCTCGATGATGTTGAGCAGCGGGCGGAGCTCGACCTCCGGACGGTCCAGGTTGTCCGTGGACAGCATCCACAGGGTGACGACCTCGACGTCCGTCTCGGTGCACCAGCCCAGCATCTCGGAGATCTTGTCGGCCCCCGCCTGGTGGCCCTGCTCCGTCGTGCCTCCGGACGCCTTCGCCCAGCGCCTGTTCCCGTCCAGGATCACGCCGATGTGCTTGGGCGACGCGTCATGGTCGAGGCGGCCTTCCACCCGGCGTGCGTAGAGCCTGTACACCAGGTCGCGCAGCTTCACGATCTTCCAGCCCCTCCGTGCAATGCCCCCGTGCGAAATGCGGTCCTTCCCCCGAGGCCGCCACATTACTGCGCGGTGGGATCGGGTACCCAACTCGGTCTGTCACAAGTCCGTGATAGGGAGGACAACGTGACTGATAACAATCCCTATCGGGCAGAGCCCTCGCGCTACGACTCCATGGAGTACCGGCGCACCGGCCACAGCGGCCTCAAGCTCCCCGCCATCTCCCTCGGCCTCTGGCACAACTTCGGCGACGACAAGTCCCTGGAGTCCCAGCGGGCGATCCTCCGCCGGGCCTTCGACCTCGGGGTCACCCACTTCGACCTGGCGAACAACTACGGCCCGCCCCCCGGCTCGGCCGAGCTCAACTTCGGGAAGATCTTCGCGCAGGACTTCGCCTCCTACCGCGACCAGCTGATCCTCTCCACCAAGGCCGGCTACTTCATGCACGAGGGGCCGTACGGCGAGTGGGGCAGCCGCAAGTACCTGCTCAGCTCGCTCGACGCCTCGCTGAAGCGGATGGGCGTGGACTACGTCGACATCTTCTACTCGCACCGCTTCGACCCGGAGACCCCGCTGGAGGAGACCATGGGCGCGCTCGCGTCCGCGGTGCAGCAGGGCAAGGCGCTGTACGTGGGCGTGTCCTCGTACACGGCCGAGCAGACGGCCGAGGCGGCGCGGATCCTGCGCGAGATGGGCATCCGCCCCCTCATCCACCAGCCCTCGTACTCCATGATCAACCGCTGGACGGAGGAGGACGGGCTGCTGGACACCCTGGAGGAGGCCGGCATGGGCTGCATCTCCTTCGCGCCGCTCGCGCAGGGGCTGCTGACCGGCAAGTACCTGAAGGGCATCCCGGAGGACTCCCGGGCGGCCGCGGGCAAGTCCCTGAACCCGGACCTGCTGTCGCAGGACGTGGTCCGCCGCCTCGCCGGCCTGAACGAGATCGCGGCGCGCCGCGGGCAGTCGCTGGCGCAGCTGGCGCTGAACTGGGTGCTCCGGGACGAGCGGATGACCTCGGCCCTGATCGGCGCTTCGAGCGTGTCCCAGCTGGAGCAGAACGTGGCCGCACTGGGCGGCGCGCCGCTGTCGGAGGAGGAGCTGAAGGAGATCGACTCCTTCGCGGTGTCCACCCCCGGCACCAACATCTGGGCCCAGCGCGGCTGACCTGCGCTTTTGGGCGTGGAGTGGTGGAAACAAAAAACGGGCCGGTCCGTGGGGGGGATACGGACCGGCCCGAGGGGGGGGGTTCCACCATAACCCTTCGTAAAGCCTGATGCGTGCATTGGCGCAAGATGATTACGCTCCGAAACCGGCCAGCAGCACTGCGGTGAGGGATCCGGCGGTCATGAAGGGGCCGAACGGGAAGGCCGTCCGGCGTCCTCCGGGGCCCCGCAGCACTAGGGCGAGGCCGTACAGGGCGCCGTAGAGGAAGCCCAGGAAGGCCCCGAGGGCCCATACCCCCCAGCCGTACCACCCAAGAGTGACCCCGAGCGCGAGCGCCAGCTTGACGTCGCCGAAGCCCAGGCCGGCGGGGTTGAGGAGGTGGAGCAGGAGGTACGCCCCCGCGAGCGCGCCCCCGCCGGTCAGCGCCCCCGTCCAGGACCCCCCGGCGCCGGGAACGAGGGCCGCACCGCCGAGCCCGAGGGCGAGACCGGCCGCGAGGGGCAGGGTCAGCACGTCGGGCAGCCGCTGCACGGCGAGATCCACGATCCCGAGCAGGAGCAGTACGGGAGCCACGGCGACGAGCACCACGGCCTCGGGCCGCCCGCCGACGGTTCCCCCCAGCACCCCGCACACCGCACCGGCGGCGCCGGCGGTCCACACGGGGCCGGCTCCGTACCGATGGCGGGCGGAACCGGGCCCGCCGGCCCGGCAGCGGGGCAGGCCCAGCCAGCCGGGGATGGGGTGGCCCTCGGGGCAGCGGTCGCGCCATGCGGCGTCCGGTTCGACGGACAGGCGGTACGCCGCCCGCGGCAGCAACAGCCCCCCGGCGAGGCCGTAGGCGACCGCGGCGGCGGTGATCACGAGCAGGACCATCCGCCGACCGTAGGCGCGGACACCGGCACCCGCATGGGCCCGGGGGCCCAACCACCCCTACCCTGCCGCCATGACCACCAGCAACGGCCTTCTCCGGTTCGGACCGGACCTGCCGGCGGTGCCCGTGGAGATCGCGGCCTCCTACCGCGCCCGCACCCGCGGGCTCCTGGGCCGCGACGGCATCCCCGGCGCCGCCCTGCTCCTGACCCCCGCCGGGAGCGTGCACACGTTCCGGATGCGGTTCGCGATCGACGTGGCGTACCTCGACCGCCGCCTGCGCGTCATCGCCCTGACCACGATGGCGCCGAACCGCCTCGGCCTCCCCCGGCTCCGCTCCCGGCACGTCCTGGAGGCCGAGGCCGGCGCCATGGCCGCGTGGGGCCTGCGGGTCGGCTCCGTGCTGTCCGTCGAGGGCGGCGGCCCGCCCCGTCTCGGCCTTCGCTAGGCGCGGCGCGGGGACGGCGGTAGGTTGGGGCGGTTGAGCTGGGGTCTCAGGGGAGCGGCATGACGGAGAACGCGCGGATCAAGGCGCTGGAGCAGATCATGCCGGCGACGCACGGCGCCGACGAGGACATCGACTGGCCGGCTGCCGAAGCCACCTGGCGCACCCGGTTCCCGGCGGATTTCATCGCCTTCATGGGCCGCTTCGGCGCGGGCTCCATCAACGGCGAGGCCAGCATCCTCCTGCCCCTCCCCAAGCCCGGCCTCCAGTGGGACCCGGCCGAGATGGCCGAGGAAACCGCCAACGCCCGCCAGCTCTGGGAGGCGGAGGGCGGCCGGGCCGCCTTCGGCGTCGACCCCGAGTCGATCATCGCGTGGGGCGTGACCGGCGGCTCCGACGTCCTCTGCTGGCTCACCACCGACCCCGATCCGGACCGCTGGCCGGTCCTGGTGGTCGGCCGGCACACCGCCGACACCTTCGCCGTGTACCCATACGGCATGGCGGAGTTCCTGTTCCGGCTCTGCTCCGACGAGTTCGACGTGAGCCCGGTCAGCATCACCTTCTGGGACGGCGGGCACCTCAGCTTCGTGCACTGGCGCAAGGCCCAGCGCCGCTGGCAGGAGGGCCGCAACCCCGAGACGGGCGAGCCCGATCCGTACGCCGGCGAGTTCGCCGACTGAAGACCTGCCGCTCCGGCGCCCTGACCTGATCCGCACCCCCGACCCGTTCCGCGGCCCCAATGGGCCGGAATCGGGCCATTCGGCATGTCTACGCGCGTCCGATTTGTTGATCACATATCGGAAAACACCAGCAGGAAAAGCCGCACTTGGAGCATTGACCACAAGTTCCGACCCAATGGAATCAATCGCCCTCGCACAGGAGAGAATTCCGGCCAGCGGGCCACGGACGGACACCCCGGCCCGGAGCGACTCATAAGCAGTAACGGGACTCAAAAGAAATTCAGGGGAATACACCCGTGCAACGAAGAATTTTCGGCCCGAGTGCGACCGCGGTGGTACTCGGTCTGCTGATCCCACTGTCCGGATGCGGCGATTCAGGTAACAGTGCAGGTGACAGCGGCACGCTTCGCCTCGTCGCCGCGGAATACGGGGACAACCAGGCCACCAGTTCCAAGGCCTTCTGGGACAAGGTGACGGAGGATTTCACCAAGGCCAACCCCGGCATCAGGGTAGAGGTCCAGCTCATGCCCTGGGCCGACATCGACCGCGAGGTCTCCCGTATGGTCAAGTCCGGCAATGCGCCGGACATGGCCCTCATGGGCTCGTACTCCGACTTCGCGGCGCAGGACAAGCTCTATTCCGCCGACGAACTCCTCTCGGTCACCGCCGAGGCGAACTTCCTCCAGCCGCTGGCCGAGGCCGGCTCCGTCGGCAACACCCTCTACGGCCTGCCCTGGGTGGCGAGCAGCCGGCTCCTCTTCTACAACCAGGGCCTCTTCAAGCAGGCCGGCGTCGGCGAGCCGAAGACCTGGTCCGACCTGAAGTCCGCCGCCAAGGCGCTCAAGGACAAGGGCGTGAAGTACCCCTACGCCCTCCCCCTGGGACCGGAGGAGGCGCACGCGGAGGCGATGATCTGGGAGCTCAGCAACGGTGGCGGCTACGCCGACAGCAGCGGCAACTACAACCTGGCCTCCGACCAGAACATCTCGACCTTCCGCTGGCTCAAGGACAACCTGGTCGGCCCCGGCCTGACCGGGCCCGTCCCGCCGTCCCGGCTCAACCGCGCCGACGCCTTCGCCGCCTTCACCCGCGGCGAGGTCGGCATGCTGAACGGCTACCCGCAGCTCCTGCACGAGGCGCGCGCCAAGGGCATCGACGTCCGCACCGCGCCCATGCCGGTCGCGGACGGTCTCGGCGCCGGGGAAAGCCCCCCGGCCGTGGGCGTCGCCGACTGGATGATGGCGTTCAAGCAGCACGGCAGGCGCGTGGAGATCGGCAGGTTCCTGGACTTCGTCTACCAGGACAAGAACCTGTCGGACTTCGCGAACCGCTACCACCTGCTGCCGTCGACCGTCTCGGCCTCCCGCAACCCGTCGGGCGCCGGCCTCGACAGCAACGACCAGTTCTTCCTGACCGCCCTGCGCGGTGCGCAGTTGTACCCGGTGAACGACCCGTCGTGGGTGACGGTCAGCGACACCATCAAGCGCAACATCGGCCGCGCCGTGGAGCCGAACGGCGACGCGAAGGCCGTGCTCGAGGAGATCGCGGCCAAGGCGAACGAGGAAACCAGGAAGAAGCACTGACCGAAGAAGCGCTGCCCGAAGCGGTACTTGACCGCTGAAACTGCCGAACATCCCGTCCGACACGGGACTTCAGACCCTGTCGCACCCCACCCCGTGCGGCAGAATGGCTGCCACGGCTCTTGATCCAAGGCCTCGGACCAGTCGCCGCCGACCACCCACAAGGTGCGCGGGGCGGCCGGCCCTCTCCCTCTTGGCCCTCCCCTTGGCCATCCCCCCTCCGGCTCAGACCTTGCCGTTCTCCCTCGAGAACGCCGTCCGGTACTGCTCACAGCCGGAATCCCAGCGCAGCGTTCCCGTGAGCGTCCCGTAGCCCGAGCGCGTGACCGACCACTCCACCGTGTACTCGCCGGTGTCGCAGGCGATCCGCTTGCCACCCAAAACCTTGGCCCGCCCCGTCGCCGGCCGGTTCGTCAGCTCCTGGTGCACCTCGACCGCCTTGGCGCGGTCCGACGAGCGCCGCAGTACGGCGTGCACGACGATCGGGTGCTTGCCGTCCTTGGTGGTCACGGCCTTCTTCACCAGCGTCGAGTCCGACACCGCCCAGCCGAAGTCGAACGACGGCTGCCACGCGAGGGTCTTGGGGTCGGCGACACGGCGCTCGTAGTCGGGGGCGCCCGGGGGACCGGGGCGGGTGACCGTCTTGTACTGCACTCCGGGGTAGAGGCGGAACTGCCCTTCCACCTTGTGCATCTCGTCCTTGGTCCACTGCGACTTCATCGTCTTCTCGCCGCCGGCCGGGTCCTGGAGGTACCCGCCGTCCGCGGCGGTGGCGGCGGCCTGGCCGAGGGCCGGGGCGAGGGCCGCAGCGGCGGCGGCGAGGGCGAGAACGGCGGTACGGGTGCGCTTCATGACCGCTCCAACGGGGGCCCGCGGCGGGCTGGAACGAGGCCGGGCGCGCTTTCACCCGTACGGGATCCGGGCGACGGGACGTCCCGCGATCGCGCGGCCGCCGCCCCGGGCGGGGCCGCCCCGGAGAACGGACCCCGGGGCGGCGGTGCCGCTGGTGGTGCCGCGGGCAGCTGCGGCGGCTCAGGCCTGGCCCGTCTCGAAGCGGCTGACGCGGCCTCCGTCGGTGACGAACCGCCAGGCGGTGCGCATCTCGCCCCACGTGTCGTTGCGGTAGTCGACGATGAGGGCGAGGCCGCCGTCGGACTCCTTCTCGACGTCCATGTGCCCGTTGGAGGAGAAGATCTCCTTGTCGGCCCACTGGGCGATGTCACGGTCCGAGCCGTCGTCGGACATCGTGGCGCCCGGGGTGAGGACGGCCTGGAAGGCACTCCGGTCACCCGCGTTGACGGCGTTGACGAAGGCGCGGACGGTGGGGTCGGTCAGCTGCTCCGGTGGGATCACGGGGGCCTCCTGGGCGGTCGTACGGGCTTTCCGTACGGGGCTTTCCGTACGCGGGCTGCGCGCGGCTCCGTGCGGGCCGCGCGCAGGCCGCGCCGGCTCTGTGCGCGACCAGGGAACACCGCGGGCGGCGCCCGGGCGGCGACCTTCACCCGTTCGCCGCCGGACGGCGTGTCAGGAACCGTCCGGGGCGGTGCGGACGGGGAATCCGGTGGGGCGGCCCTGGTCCTTCAGCCAGGCCAGCACCTGGTCGAGGGCCTCGACGGTCTGGGCTCGGTTGCCGCCGCCGTCGTGGAAGAGGGCGGTCGGGCCGTTGCCGATCTCGCTCTTGAACGCGTTGACGATGGCGGCGACGCCGGGCTTCCCGAAGTCCTTGGTGTCGACGTTCCACCCGAGCGGGCGCATGCCGTTCGCGGCGGCGATGCGGCGGCTGTCGGGGGTGAACGCGCCGCCGGGGGCGCGGTAGTACTCCACCTCGGCGCCGCCGCCCGCCGCGTCCTCGATCATCTTCTTCGCGTCCAGGATCTGCCGCTCCTGGTAGGCGACGGGCTTCTTGTCCATGGTCGTGTTGTGGTCCATGGTGTGGTCGCAGAGCCGGTGGCCGGCCGCGACGACGCGCTTGACGAGATCGGGGTGGGCCTTGGCCTGCGGTCCGATCATGCAGAAGGTCGCCTTCACGTCGTACTTCTTCAGTACGTCGAGGACCTTGGGGGTCCATTGGGGGTCCGGGCCGTCGTCGATGGTGATGTTGACGAAATTGCCTCCGCTTTCGGAGGCGTGGGCTATGCCGTCGGGTATGCGCGACTGCGGCGCGCCGCCTGCACCTCGGGCGCCGCCGCCCTTCGCGCCGTCGCCGGGGGTGGCGCCGTCGCCGGGGGTGGCGGAGACGCCGGGGGCGCCGGTCCGGCGTGCCACGTTCTCGTGCGCGGGCTGCTGTCCCGTCCCGTGCCCCGGTCCGACGAGGGACGCCGCTCCCCACACCGTCCCGGCCACCGCGACGGCCGCCGCCACGACGACCGCCCCGGCCCGGATGCCCCGCCTGTCCGCGCGCGCCATGAAGCCCATGAACCGTCCCCTCCCCGTCCGTGTTTGTGTGCGCTCTGCCTTCCAGGACGACCCTCGAACGGGACGGGTTCCCGCCAATTCCCCTATAAAATCCAGCTAATAGGACCTTAGCCCTTGATCGTCCCGATTTGGACCCCACCTGAATCAGGACGGAACCAGATCAATCTCCCCTGCATCACTGACACTCGCCTGCCCCACGGGCAACGGCTTCGGCCCATGAAAAAACCCGGCCCCGGCGGAAGAATCCGCCGGGGCCGGGCCGGTGCGCGTGGACCGGGTGGTTCCGGAGCGTCAGTGGGCGAGGGACTCCGCCGGAGCCTGCGCCGCGTTGCCGTCGCCGGCGCCGTCACCCTTGGCCGGACCCGCGCCCCGCAGCGGGACCTCCTTGACGAACCAGGCCGCCACGAAGCCCAGTACGGCGACACCCGCACCGAGGAGGAACGCCGAGTGCGTACCGGCGGCGACCGCGTGCTGGTAGGCGTCGCGGATCGTCGGCTCCAGCTTGGCCAGGCTGGCCGCGTCGAGCTGGGCGGAGCCCGCGGCCCGGGCGGCACCCGGGCCGAGGCGGTCGGTCATGGTCTGGGTGACCTGACTGGTGAACAGCGAGCCCATCAGGGCCACGCCGAACGAGCCGCCGAGCGTACGGAAGAGGGTGGCCGACGAGGACGCGACGCCCATGTCCTTCATGTCCACGCTGTTCTGCGCGACCAGCATGGTGATCTGCATCAGGAAGCCGAGGCCTGCGCCGAGGACGGCCATGTAGACGCCGGACATCAGGCGGGTGGTGTCGGTGTCCATCTGCGCGAGCAGGAAGAGCCCCGCGACCATGAGCGCGCCGCCCGCGATCGGGAAGATCTTGTACTTGCCGCTGCTCGTGGTGACGCGGCCCGCGATCAGCGAGACGACCATCATCGAGAGCAGCATCGGCAGGAGCAGCAGGCCGGAGTTGGTGGCGGAGGCTCCCTGGACCGACTGCTGGAAGAGCGGGAGGTAGAGCACGCCGCCGAACATCGCGAAGCCGACGAGGAAGCCGATGACCGACATGAGCGTGAAGTTGCGGCTGCGGAAGATGTGCAGCGGCATGACGGGCTCGGCAGCCTTGGTCTCGACGAAGAGGAAGGCGGCGATGGACGCGATGCCGACGACGATCAGGCCGATGATCTGGCCGGAGCCCCAGGCGTACTCGGTGCCGCCCCAGGTCGTGACGAGCACGGTGGAGGTGATGGCGACGGTCAGGAGGGCCGCGCCCAGGTAGTCGATCTTCGGCCGCTGCCCCCCGTCCTTCTTCGGCAGGTGCAGGACGGCGGTGACCATCGCGAGCGCGACGGCGCCCAGCGGCAGGTTGATGTAGAAGGACCAGCGCCAGCCGAGGTGGTCGGTGATGGTGCCGCCGACCAGCGGTCCGCCGATCATGGCGAGGGCCATCACGCCGGCCATCATGCCCTGGTACTTGCCGCGCTCACGGGGCGGGATCAGGTCGCCGATGATCGCCATGACGCCGACCATCAGACCGCCGGCGCCGAGGCCCTGGACGGCGCGGAAGCCGATCAGCTGGGCCATGTCCTGGGCCATGCCGCTGAGCGCGGAGCCGATCAGGAAGATCACGATGGAGGTGAGGAAGGAGCCCTTCCGCCCGTACATGTCGCCGATCTTCCCCCAGATGGGAGTGGAGGCGGCGGTGGCGAGGGTGTACGCGGTGACCACCCAGGAGAGGTGCTCCAGACCGCCGAGCTCGCCGACGATCGTCGGCATCGCGGTACCGATGATCATGTTGTCGAGCATGGCCAGCAGCATCGCGATCATGAGAGCCATGAGGACGACACGGACGCTGCGCGGCTTCACCCCCTCGGAGATCTCCGCCGCCTTTATGTTTTCAGCCATGTCACTCCCCGTTTACCCATGTGCTCCAGGCCCTTACTTGCCGCCCGGCTAGTTCACTACACTGGGGAAGGTAGACCCGTCACTAGCCGGTCGTCAAGTAAGTAAGTAGTTTGAGGAGAGCCATGTCCAGCAGCAGTCCGCAGGCGCGCCGCGGCAACACGCGCCAGCGCATCCAGGACGTCGCACTGGAGCTCTTCGCCGAGCAGGGGTACGAGAAGACGTCGCTGCGCGAGATCGCGGAGCGGCTGGAGGTCACGAAGGCGGCGCTGTACTACCACTTCAAGACCAAGGAAGACATCATCATCAGCGTCTTCGAGGACCTGACCAGGCCGATCGACGAGCTGATCGACTGGGCGGAGCAGCAGCCCCGGACGCTGGAGATGAAGCGCGAGGTGCTGCGCCGCTACAGCGAGGCGATGGCTGCGGGCGCGCCGCTGTACCGCTTCATGCAGGAGAACCAGGCGACGATGCGGGAGCTGAGCATCGGCGAGACGGTGAAGCGCCGGCTGTTCACGCTCGTGGAGCTGCTGCGCACGGAGGACGGGCCGCTGGCGGACCAGGTGCGGTGCGTGAGCGCGCTGTTCACCCTGCACGCGGGGATGATGTTCCTCCAGCACGTGGAGGGCGACCGGGAGGAGACCCGCCAGGCGGCGCTGGAGGTCGCGACGGACCTCATCACCCAGGCTCACCAGGCGTCGTGAGGCCGGCCGCTACATCCCCGTCGACCGGATGAACGCCGTGAGGTCGTCGGCGTAGCGGTCCGGGTGGGTGAGGTGGGGTACGTGGCCGTCCCCCACCAGCGTGCGCATCCGGGCCCGGCCGCCGAGCGCGGTCGCGAGCTTGCCGACGATCACCGGGAACCACGGCGGGCTCTCGCTGCCGAAGGTCAGCAGCGCGGGGCCCGGGAAGCCGTCGAGGCGCGCGAGGTCCAGGCGGGCCCAGTCCGGGTCACCGTGTTCGTCGACGAACGTGGGGGCGTTGGCGGTGATCGTCCGGCGGAACCGCTCCGGCATCTGCTCCCATCCGCCCGGGCCCACGGCGACGTCGTCCACGAACCGCTGCGCACCCGCCCGGTCCTCACCCGCGCGCAGGGCCCTGAGGACGCCGTCGAGGGCGGCCTCCATGGCCTGGAGCACGGGGCGGAGCTGCCGGTCCCCGTCGCCCACGATGTCCATGAGCGGCGGCTCGTGCGCGCTCAGGCTGCGCAGCAGCTCGGGACGGCGGGTGGCGAGGCCGAGGGCGGTGGAGGCGCCGAAGGAGTTCGCGGCGACGTGGGCCGGGGCGCCGAGGATCTCGATGAGCGACGCGAGGTCGTCCTCGTCCTGGCGCCGGCTGCCCTGGCCCGGCGGGCGCTCGCTGCGGCTGTGGCCCCGGCGGTCGTAGACCAGTACGCGGAACGACTGCGCGAGGCGGGGGACGACGCGCTGCCAGGTCTCGTGGTCGACCCACGAGCCGTGGACGAGGACCAGGGGTTCGCCCTCGCCCACGACCTCGCAGTAGAGGTCCACGCCGTTCACGCGAGCCCGTCCCGTCATGCCGAGCCTCCTCACAGGGGGTGAGTGATCGCGCAGACACATACCGCGGGGCGCGGGACGGCACACCTGTCAGGTGAGGCGGCGGTCCTCGGCGGTGATCGGGATGTCGTTGATGCTGGCCTCGCGGCGGCGCATCAGCCCGTTGCCGTCGAACTCCCACTGCTCGTTGCCGTGGCTGCGCCACCACTGGCCGGAGGCGTCGTGCCACTCGTACTCGAAGCGGACGGAGATGCGGTTGCCGGTGTAGGCCCACAGCTCCTTGCGGAGCCGGTAGTCGAGCTCGCGCTCCCACTTCTCGGTGAGGAACTCCCGGATCTCGTCGCGGCCGCTGAGGAAGCGGTCGCGGTTACGCCAGAACGAGTTCTCGGTATAGGCGAGGGCGACGCGCTCGGGGTCGCGGCTGTTCCAGGCGTCCTCGGCGGCCTGGACCTTGGCGCGGGCGGATTCCTCGGTGAAGGGGGGCAGGGGCGGACGTACGACGGGGGTGTCGGTCATGGCGGTCACCTCGGTTGGGAGAGGGGGAGCGGGTGGGTGGGAAAGGCGGAGAACGGCCGTTCTCAGACCCTAGAGAACGACCGTTCTCAATGCAAGCGATCCTGGGCTACGCTGCCTTCATGGACGATGACGAGGCCCGGACCCGGCTGCTGGACGCGGCGGAGGCGCTGTTCTACGCCGAGGGCATCCAGGCCGTCGGCATGGACCGCATCCGCACGGAGTCGGGCGTGCCGCTCAAGCGGCTCTACAAAGTGTTCCCGGCCAAGGAGGCCCTGGTCACGGCCTATCTCGAGCGCCGCGACCAGCGGTGGACGGCCGGCCTGCGGGGCGCGGTGGCCGAGGCCGCAGACCCGGTCGGGGCGGTCTTCGAATGGCTGGCCGCGTGGTTCTCGGAGCCGGACTTCCGCGGCTGCGCGTTCCTGAACGCGTACGGGGAGCTGGGCACCGGCCCCGCCGCGGTGCTGGACGTCGTACGCCGCCACAAGGCGGAGCTGCGGGAGCTGCTGGCGGAGGCCGCCGGGCCGGGGCGCGAGGAGCTGGCGGACCAGCTGCTGATCCTGGTCGAGGGTGCGACGGTGGTGGCGGCCCTGGACCCCGGCCCGGATCCGGCCCTCCGGGCCGGCGAGGCGGCGGCCGTGCTCCTCGCCCGGGCGGGCGCAGGCATGCGCTAGAGGGACGCGCACGCGCCGAGTGCGGGGCGTCCGCACCGCTCCTCCTGGCGCCGTGCGCGCCGCCGACGGCGTCGGCCGTCAGCTGCCCGGCGGGACCTTTAGAGGTCCGGCCGTGATCCGCGAGACGGGCTAGCTGGCGCCGGCGGGGGTGCTGCGGGGGAAGGTGATCTCGACGCGGCGGTTCTTCTTGCGGCCTTCCTCGGTGCCGTTGTCGGCGATGGGGTAGTCCTCGCTGTAGCCGCGTACGTCGTAGATGACGCCGGGGCTGGTGACGGTCTTGGCGAGCTCGGCCTGAACGGCGTCGGCGCGCTGCTTGGACAGCTCCTTGCCGTGCTCGTAGCTGCCCTGGTCGTCGGTGAACCCGAACACCCGGACGCGGGTCGCCTTCTGCGTGTTGATCTCGTTGGCGATGGCCTGTATCCGGGCGGCCGCCTGGGCGTTGAAGACGGCACTGTTCTCGGGGAAGAGCACCTCGGACTGCAGGGCCATCATGACGGTCTGATTGGTCTCCTGCCGCCGCTGCTCACCGCCGAGGTCCTCGACGACCTCGGCGATGTCCAGGACCTTGATCGGAGCGAGGGTCCCCCCCTGGGGGATCTTCAGGCCGGGGGCGTTGGAGTCGATCGGCACCGGCGCGACGGCGGAGGGTTCCGTGCCGGGAGGCGCGGACGGCTTCACGTCGTCGGCGTAGGCGTTGGTCGCCCCCATCAGATGGGCACAGGCCATGACGAGACCGACGACGGCTGTCGCAGCGGAGACACGATGGCGTTTATTCATGGGGTCACCCGGAGATTTTGATGGTCGCCGTGGCGAAGGTGGGGAGGTTGAAGTCCACCTGAGTGGTGTTGTTCGGAGGCACCGGGAACTGTGCGAAGAAGGGCACCGTCTGGCCGGCGTCGATGACGGTCAGGCCCGTGGTGCACAGGCATCTGCCGTCTGTGTCCCGCAGCACGTAGTACCGCTTCTTGCCGGCCTTGTCGACCAAGGTGACGCCCGCGACCGAGGCTCCACTGCTGTTGAGTTCATTGCCCCGCCAGGCTGCAGTACTGGCGAAGGCCTGGCTGCCGGTGTTCTTCAGCTGGCCGCTGACCGTGAGGAAGCCGCCCGCGTCACGCATTGCGGAGTTGATGGTGAGGGTCATGCCGCTCTCGCCGTTGACGGTGGCAAGCACTTCGGTCGGCGTGGGCGTGGGGCTGCTGCCGGGCGCCTTCGACTGAGGTGCGGCTCCCTGCGAATTCGACGACGGGCTCTGGGCCGCCTTGGGCTTGTTGTCGTCGCCGCCTCCGCATCCGGCCATCGTGATCGCCAGAACCGCCACAGCTACGGCGGCGGCTCCCCCGCGGACCTTCACCGAGTGCCGAGTGCTCATCTATGCCGCTTCCCTCTCTCATTCACTGTCAATCGACCAAGCGCACGTCAAACAGGGTCCTGGCGATCTTGCGCCAGGGATCGGGCTTCGAAGGGTCCAGCACCAGGGCTTTCCCGCCCTTGCAGTTGAACGTCACCGGCAGCGCCGGACTCGGCGCCGGAGTGGGGCCCGGGGTGGCGGTCGGGGATGGGGTGGGTCCAGGCGCCGGAACGGCGTCCAGAGTGCAGCGCGGCGCGATCGCCGCGGTCGCCTTGGCTTGCCCGTGCACGCTGTCGGTGCCCGGAACGACCGACTTACCCACCGTCCCGTCGGTCGTCACCTCGACCGCGAACTCACGAGTCCGCGGAGTGCAGGTCGCCGACGCGTCGTTCTTGGCCGCGAAGCTGCTCGCCGCCGCGCAGGATCCGGTCGAGTCCAGGAACTCGCCGCGAAGGATCCGCTCCCAGTCATCGGGTTCGAACTTCGCGAAGTCCAGGCCCGGGATCAAGTGATCTCGCGCATCACGCGCCGCTGCAAGGGCAGCCGCGTCGGCGGCACCCTGCGCATTGCTGCGCGTGAGTGCCGCCTGCCCGAAGACGAAGAAGGCGAACGCGGCGAAGAGCATCCCCGCCACCAGCACGATGTAGATGGGGAATGCCTGCCCTCGTTCGTCGAACTTCGCCGAGATCACTTCCCAGCGGTGACCGCGGTGACCGCTGCGGCGATCCGGTTGGTGATCGTCTGGCCGATGCCCGTGCCGACGATCGCGCCGATGATGACCACCACCACCAGGATGATGCCCAGGTATTCGAAGGCCGTCTGGCCTCGGTCCCGGGCGGCCTTCGTTCCGTACCGCTGCCGCATCCTCGCCAGGGTGTTCTGCAACATGGGGGTTTCCTCCCGGGCCGGTGACGCTGTTGGTTTGCGGACCGTACGGGGAGTCACCGGTGATAACCAAGGGTCCCGGGGCCCAATTACGGACCCACTGCGCACTCCGTCTACCCATGGCCGCTCACCCCTGGACGGGCGGTTCCCAGCCAGCGCGCTATCGCCTCGCTGCGGCTCGCGCTCTGGAGCTTCGCGAAGATGCGGTTGATGTGGTTCTTCACCGTCTTCTCGCTGATGAAGCAGGTGGCCGCGATCTGCTGGTTGCTCATCCCGGACGCGATCAGATCCATGATCTCCACCTCCCTCGAACTCAAGCCGAAGAGAACCGAGTTGTGCAGCCGCTCAGGAGAGCGTGCCACACTTCGTTGCGGTTGCGAAGAGGTCCGGAGTTCCGCGAGGAGTGCGCTCGCCGCCGTCGTCGTGAAGTGGGCCCGGCCCTCGCGTACGTCGCGGACCGCGCGGAGCAGGTCCTCCGGCGTGAATTCGCCGTGGACCAGGTAGCCGCCCGCGCCCAGCAGGAGCGCTTCTCGGACCACCTCCGACTCCCGGCTGTACGTCAGCATCAGTACGGGCGCCAGCTGTACGAGGTGCGGCAGGGCCGAGATGCCGTCGACGCCCGGCATGCGCACGTCCAGCAGGATCACGTCCGGGGCGTGCCGGCGGGTCAGGCCGAGGGCTTCGCGGCCGTCCGCCGCCTGGGCGGCGACCTCCATGTCCTCCGCCGTCGCCAGCAGTGCGGCGAGGCCGGCGCGCACCACCGGGTTGTCGTCTGCGATCAGGACGCGGAGCGGCTTCACGGGCTCCCCTCCGGGGCCTCCGGGGTAAGGGCCGTCAGCGGGAGGTCCAGTCGGACCAGCGTCCCGGAGCCGGACCGCCCGGGTCCGACGTGCAGGCGGGCGCCGATCGCCGCCGCTCGTTCCGTCATGCCGAGGAGGCCGAAGCGGTCCCCGCGGTGCCAGGCGTCAGGCGGGAGGCCGCAGCCGTCGTCCTCGACGGTCAGGGTGAGGTCGTCGGCGCCCACCTCCGCCTCGACCAGCACGCGCGAGGCTCCCGCGTGGCGGCGGGCGTTCTCCAGGGCCTCCGAGGTGATGGACAGGACGTGGTGCGCGACCGCGGAGGGGAACGACGGGAGGACTCCCCGCGTGCGGAACTCCGCGTCCGCGGCGGCGGCCAGGCGGCGGAGTTCGGCCGCCGGCGAGACCCCCGGCGCCTGCGTCTCCCGGCGCAGGTCCGTCAGCAGTGCCCGGGATTCCGCCGCCGCCGCGCGGGCCGCGCCGGAGAGGAAGACGGCCTGGCGGCGCAGGGCCGCCGGGTCCGTGGTGCGGGCGAGGGCGTCAGCCGCCAGGGCCAGGCCGTGCAGGGTCTTGGCCACCGAGTCGTGCATCTCGCGGGCCAGGTGGTCCCGTTCGGCGCGCACCGCCTCGGCCGCCGCCAGCCGGGCCCGCGTCTCCGTCAGGGCCTGGCTGGCCGCGCCGAAGCGGAAGAGGAGGTCCCGGAGCGAGGCTCCGGCCGCCCCCGCCAGCAGGCACAGCGCCGGCAGTGTCGGCCCGCCGGCCACGGCGGCCACGGCCACCGCCGCCAGAGCCGCGTACACCGCCGCGCCGCGCCACCCGTGGACCAGCCCGGCCAGCAGCGGTGTGCAGAGCACGGCGAAGCCGAGGGGGGACTCGGGCCGCGCCGTGACCAGCAGCAGCCCGCAGCACGCCAGGTCCGGGGCCAGCAGCCACCGGTGGCGCAGCAGCAGCGGCCCGAAGCGCTCCCAGTCACGGAAGAGCACGTACGAGAGCATGAAGGTGAGCAGGATCGCGCCGCCCACGAGGTACGCCGGCCCACCGGCGGCGGTGCGCCCCAGGGCCGGCGGCGCGCCCAGGCCGATCATCACCATCCGGAAGGCGAAGACCCGGCGGGAGAGCGCCTGCAGGGCGTTGGACCGCAGTGCCGGGGAGGGCTCCCCCGCCGTCTTCCCGCGTACGGAGCGCCCCGCGAGGGGGATGTGGAGGACCGCCATGTTCACCCGCCCCCGAGCAGCGCGCCGAAGTCGACGTCCGCGCCGTACACGAAGCCGCAGACCAGCAGGATCAGCGTTCCCGGCAGCATGAACATGGTCACCGCGAAGGTGGCCTTCGGAACCGCCCGGGCCGCCCGGCGGCGGGCGTTCTGGGCATCCGTACGGCGCATGTCCTCGGCGATGGCGATCAGTGTGTCCACGATCGGCGAGCCCAGCTCCTCGCCCTGCAGCAGCGCCGTCACGAACTGCGCCACCTGCTCGGAGTCGTTGCGCCGCCGCAGTTCGTCGAAGGCCTGGCGGCGGCTGACGCCCATGTCCATCTGCTGCAGGGTGATCCGGATCTCGTCCGACCAGGGGCCGTCGTACTTGGCCGCCACGCGCTCCAGCGCCTGCCGGAAGCCGAGCCCCGCGCTCACCACGACCGCGAGCACGTCCAGGAAGTCCGGCAGGGTCCGCTCGATGTGGTCGCGGCGGACCCGGATCGCCGACCACAGGCCGACCTCGATCCAGAACAGGCCGAACGCGACCATCAGCAGGGCCGGTACGAGCTGCCCGTTGATCAGCATCGAGAAGGCGCCGAGCGCCCCCAGGAACCCGTACACGGCGCGGCGCGCCGCGTACCGGTCTATGGTCAGGCCCGCCGGATTGCCCGCCAGGTCGATCTGGCGGCGCTTGCGGGCGACCCGGTTCGGGCCCATCAGCCGCAGGACGAGCGGTGCCCAGCGGATGCCCAGCCGGTCGACGGCGGAGCCGACGGCCGTCGTACGGGTGGCGCCGACCTCCAGGGCGAGCGCGAGGTCGCTCGGCAGTTTGACCTCGGCGCGGTAGAGGCGGATGCCGTGGAAGACGCCGAAGACCGACATCCCCAGCAACAGGGCCAGCAGCAGAGCCGTCATGTCCGTCGTCGCCCCCTCACACGTCGATCTTCGAGAGCCGGCGGATCAGCACGAAGCCCAGCGTGAACAGCCCGATCGCCACCAGCACCGCCGTCTGGCCGATGAAGGCTCCGGTCATCCGGTCCAGCGCGCCCGGCATCATCGCGTTCACCAGCAGCAGCGAGCCGAGTCCGATCGCCGGCACCAGATAGGCCGTCACGGTCACCTGGGAGAGCTGGGTGCGGACCTCGCGCCGCGTCTCCTTGCGCTGCTCCAGCGTCACGGTCAGGTTGCGCAGGCTGCCGACGATCGCGCCGCCCGCCCGCGCGGACAGCACCAGCGTCGACACCAGTACGACCAGTTCCCGTGAGGGCAGCCGTTCGGCGATCTCGCCCAGCGACTCCTCGACGGAGTGGCCGACGGCGAGGCGGTCGGCGACCCGCGAGAGCTCCTCGCCCGCCGGGGCCTCCAGCTCCTCCGCCGCTATGGCGATCGCCGTACGCAGGGCCAGCCCGGCCTGGGTGGCGTTGGCGAGGATGCGGGCGAGCTCGGGCAGCTGGTTGATGAAGCGCTCGTTGCGGCGCGCCCGCTGCCAGTTGAGGAAGGCGTCGGCCGCCCACAGGCCGATCAGCGCGGCCACCGGGCCGAAGAACGGGGCCAGGAAGCTCGCCGCGACCAGCCACACCCCGGCGACGGACATCAGCACGTAGACGAAGAACTCGCCGGGGGTGAGGTCCAGGCCGGTCACGGCCAGTTTCAGCTCGATCCGCTTGCCGAGCGCGGTCCGGCGCAGGCGCCGGTCCACGCCGGAGAAGCGGCGCCTGCGGCCCGACTGCTCCGGCGCGCCGTCGGCGGCGAGGCGTTCGACGAGGGCGGCGCGCTGGGCGCGGCCGGCGGCGTACGCCTGGACGCCCGCGACCACGAGGACGCAGGCCAGCAGGGTGACGCCGAGGGTGAGGAGGATCAGTGGGTTCACAGGACGGTCCGGGTGATGCGGGTGGCGAGCTGGTCGTCGGACATGGCGACCCCGAAGGCCTGGGGGATCGGCTGGTTGTTCATGTAGAGGCGGTCCGCGATCCGGCGCGGCAGCGGGTAGTACTCGAAGTACCCGTGGACGCGGCCGTCGGCGCCCATGGGCCGGGCGGCGAACCGGCAGACGGTGGTGATGCGGAAGGGCTCGCGGCCGTGCGAGTCGAGGATGGCGATCTCGGTGAGGCGGCGGGAGCCGTCGCCGAAGCGGGTCAGCTGGACGACCACGTTCACCGCGCTGTTGATCTGGTCCTGGAGGGCCTCGAAGGGGACCTCCACCTCGGACATCGAGGCGAGGGTCTGCAGGCGCATGAGCGCGTCCTCGGCGCTGTTCGCGTGGACGGTGGCGAGGGAGCCGTCGTGGCCGGTGGACATCGCCTGGAGCATGTCGAGGGTCTCGCCGCCGCGGACCTCGCCGACGATGATGCGGTCGGGGCGCATGCGCAGGGAGTTGCGTACGAGGTCGCGGATGGTGATCCGGCCCTTGCCCTCCACGTTCGCCGGGCGGGATTCGAGGCGGATGACGTGCGCCTGCTGGAGCTGGAGCTCCGCCGAGTCCTCGATGGTGATGATCCGCTCGCCCTCCGGGATCAGGCCGGAGAGGGCGTTGAGGAGCGTGGTCTTCCCGGTGCCGGTGGCCCCGGACACGATGACGTTCATCTTCGCCTGGACCAGGCCGGACAGCAGCAGGAGCATCTGCTCGTCCAGCGAGCCGAGGCCGATCATCTCGTGCAGGGTGAACGCGCGCGGGAAACGCCGGATCGTGAGCGTGGCCCCGGTCAGGGACAGCGGTGGGATGATCACGTTGACGCGCTCGCCGCTGGGCAGGCGGGCGTCGACCATCGGATTCGCCTCGTCCACGCGGCGGTTGACGGTGGAGACGATGCGCTCGATGGTCTGCATCAGCTGCTCGTTCGAGGCGAAGCGCAGGGGCAGCTGCTCGACGCGGCCTGCGCGCTCGACGAAGATCTGGTCCGGTCCGTTGACCATGATCTCGGAGATCGAGGCGTCTTCGAGGAGCGGTTCGAGCACGCCGAGGCCGAGCGCCTCGTCCACGACCCGGCGGATCAGCTGCGCCCGCTCGACGGTGGACAGGACCGGGCCCTCACGGCTGATGATGTGCCCGAGTACGCGCTCCAGCCGGGCCCGGCGCTCGGCGGGCGCGAGCGCCGACATCTCGGCGAGGTCGATCTCCTCCAGCAGCTTGGCCCGGTACGCGGAGACGAGCCGGCCGTCCTCGCGGGGACTGTGCCGGTCGTCCGGGGTGTTGACGCGGGAACGCAGGCTCATGGTGCGCTCACCCCTTCGGATCGTCGTTGGGCATGACGGCAGTGCGCACGGCCGTGTACGAGTCCAGGCCGGGCACGATCGACCTGACGGTGATGCGGGCCGTCGCCGTGACCGCGTCGGGCCCCGGATCTACGTCTATCTGCGCGAGCGAGGCGAGGCTGGGCCGGATCGCGGCCTTGCCGGCCGCCGCCCCGCCCTCGCCCCTGCGGGCCTCCACGCGGGCCGCGGTGCGGGCGGCGGTGTCCGCCTGCTGCTCCACGTACGCGACCCAGCCGAGCTGGATCCCGCAGAGCGCGACGAACAGCAGGATCGGGATGAAGCCGATGTACTCCAGGGCGACTTGGCCCCGGTCGCGGTCCTGATCCCGGCTCCGGCTCCGGCTCCGGTCCCGGTGTCGGTGTCGGTATCGGTATCGGTTCCGGTGTCGGTTCACTCGTCCTCCTTGGCCGAGCCGCCCTCGCCCGTGATCGGGGTGCCGATGTCCAGGCCCGGGAAGAAGACCGGCAGACCCAGCTCCACGGTCGCCTTGTAGACGTCGCCGGACTCCCCGCAGCTCACGCTCACGTGCCAGGCGGTCCCGATGTGCCGCCGCGCGGCGGCGTCACAGGCTCCCTCCCCGTGCACCGCGCCCACCCGCGCCGCCTCGTCCGCCGCGTTGCCCGCCAGGGAGAACGCGTACCCGATCAGTACGCACTCCCACACCGCCGCCACGAGCAGCAGGATCAGCGGCACCATGCCGACGAACTCGAGCGCCACCTGGCCGCGATCGCGCCGGTCGGCAAGGGCGGTCCGGGCGGCCCGTGCGGGTCTCCGCGCGGACATCCGTCAGCCCTCCCGGCCGCGGCGCAGCCGTGCCACCGGGCCCGCGGCCCGTACGGCGAGGGCCGCGCCCGGGTTACCCGCTCCGGCGGCCTCGGGCTCCGCCGCGGACGGTGCCGTCAGCAGGCCGAGCTCGCCGGCCAGCGTCCACAGCGCCTGCTTCACGCTGGAGCGGTTGTCGAGGTCCTGCACCCGGCCCGCGTCCACCACCGCCTGGAGCTCCTTGAAGGCCGCCGGGACCGGGGTCCGGGTGGCCCGCGTCTTCGTGATCTTCTCGATCAGCGAGGGCTGGATCTCCGTGTGCTTGCTCCAGCGGTTGACCACCATCGCGGTGTCCTCCGCCTTGCGGACCTGGAGCCGCTCCCACATCCGGACCAGCCGCTTGGCCGCCCGTACGCAGACCACGTCGGGCGTGGTGACCAGGACCGCCACGTCCGCCATCTCCACCGCGGCCGCGTTCGCGCCGGTGACCTGGGTGCCGCAGTCGATGACGACGAGCTCGTACCGGCTGCGCAGGGCGCCGACGATGTGCCGGGCGGCGCGTTCGTCGACCTCCTCGCCGCGCTCCCCCTCCGCCGGGGCGAGCAGCAGCGCGAGCCCCGTCCGGTCCTCGTACACCGCGTCCTGGAGCACGCGCGGGGAGATGTCGTGGATCCCGGCGAGGTCGGCGATCGAGCGCCGGAACTGCACGTCGAGGTACGAGCCGACGTCGCCGGCCTGGAGGTCCATGTCGACGAGGGCCGTACGCCTCCCCGAGGCGGCCGCCGCCAGCGCGAACTGGACGGCGGTGAAGGTGGTGCCGACGCCGCCCTTGGCCCCGGTGACGGTGACCACCTTGCCCCCGGGACCGGTGAACACGTCGGCTCCCCGGCCCAGGTGGCGGCGTACGCCGACGGACCACTGGGCGGCGGCCTGGACGCGGGCGGCGAGTTCCTCGTAGGCGAGCGGCAGCCCGACCAGACCCCGCGCGCCCGAGTCCATGGCGGCGGAGAAGACCGCCGGTCCGGCGTCCGAGGACACCAGCACCACGCCCACCGCCGGGAAGCGGAGCGCGACCTCGCGGATGAGGTCGAGCGCGGGCACCGGGCCGATCCGCTCGTGGACGAGGACGACCTCGGGCAGTTCGTCGATGGACTCGGCGGCCAGCCGCCCCAGGGTGTCGAGCAGCGTGGTGGAGTCGGGGACCGGGGCGCCCGGCTCGGCGGCCGGGAGCTGGCTGAGGAGGGTGGAGATGGCGCGGGCGGCGTCCGGGTCGCCGGCCGCGGGGAGGATTCGGGTGGTCATCCGGGCCTCACTTGTCCCCGTCGAGGGTGTACGTACGGTCGCCCGGGCCGGGCGCGGAGTCGGTGCCGGGGGCCACCAGGGCCAGGCGTACGTGCTCCGCGAAGGACTCGGCGTACGCGACGCGCTGGGTGTCCTTGGTGTTCAGGGCGAAGGTGATCGGGACCGCCTCGGCGGGGCCCTTCTTGTCGCTGTCCTTGTCGAGGGCGGTGAGCTTGCCGACGTTCAGGACGCGGGCGTTGGCCACGATGATCACCGAGCGGGAGGGCTCGGTGTCCTTGGCGCCCTTGAAGGTGGCGATGATGTTGACCTTGGCCCCGGAGTAGATCTTGCCGGCCACCCCGGTCGCCGCGTCGATCATGATGGCGATCTCCTGCTCCCCGGGCTGGAGCTGGGGCTTGTCGACGAACATGTCCGACTGGAGCAGCGAGCCCCTGCGCAGGGTGGTGAGCGCGATCTTGTCCTTGAGCAGGCCGAGGTCGGTGACGGCGGTGTCGGACAGCCAGCGCCGGGGGATGGAGACTTCCTCGAACTGGCCCGCCGACAGCGGGCTGTACGGCGGGATGTCCCCCTTGGCGCGATAGGCGGTGACCTCGGCCCCGACCTTGGAATTGACGTCGCCGATCACCACGAGGACCCCGCCGAACGCCGCGAGGGCGCACAGGACCGACAGGAGCAGCAGGATGACGCCGCGGCGCTGGCGTGAGTTCATGGGCCGTACTACCTCGCCGTTCTTCGATCGTTCAGCCGGTCAGTGTCTTGGTCTGGGGGCGCCGGCGAAGGCCGACGGCCCCGTCCGCTCCCCGGTCCCGGCCGGCGGCGGGGCGGCCAGGGGTGCGGCGCAGAAGCCGCAGCGGTCGCCGATGAGTTCGAGGCCGCACCAGTGGCACTCCTCACGGCGGACGGAGGCGACCAGCTGGTAGAGCACGGACGGGTCGGGGATGGCGGCGGCGAACTCGACCAGCTTCGCCGTGGCCCACCAGGCGGGCGAGTCGGCCGGGAGCGGGTTCTCCATGACGCCCTGGACCCGCCAGGCGGGCGCCAGTTCGGCCGCCACCCAGTCGGAGGCGAGCTGGCCGCGCGCGAAGGTGAGGTGGGTGGCGTAGGCGGGGCCGGGCGGCAGGGCGGAGCCCCCGGCGTGCGCGCCGCGCCCGCCGGAGCCGGTCAGCTTGGCCAGGTGCGGGGTCGGGTGGGCCAGTACGGCGAACTGCGCGCTCGGCGACCAGGAGCGGGCGTGCGCCTTGAGGCCGACCGGGACCCGGTCCAGTTTGGCGACGGAGCCCAGCAGGGCCCCGGCGTGGATGTAGTGGGACAGCAGCCGGGCGGCGGAGGCGATGACTCCGGGGCTGAAGTCACAGACGCTGAGCTGGCGCAGCTGACGTACCAGCAGGGCCGTGGCCAGCGGGGGCAGATCGATGTCGACGAGGGCGATCCGGTCGGTCTCCAGGATGGCCCGCACGGTGTGCAGCCGCCGGACGGTCGCGGTCGGCAGCCAGGGCGGTACGACGGCCACGAGGTGGCCGTGGCGCTCCAGCAGGGCGCTCGTATCGGCGAGGGCGCCCGCGAGGTCGAGCTGTCCGGGCGGATGCAGGACGACGGCCGGCGGTGTGTGCCGGTCGGGGGCCGGCAGCACCAGATCGGCGCTGGTGACGGCAATGGCGGTCGGCACGCGAATCCCCCTGCTCACCCCGTACGCCCCATACGTCGGCGCAGCCGTCGCGTACGCGCACCCCTGCGCGACCGCAAACGATCGGCGCCCTTCCCCCTTGCCCCAGCACCATATCCGCGTCGTCCCTGGCGGGGCAGGGCCTTGGTAATTCCCGTACCGGCGGCCCCGGTCACAGGTGGCGGGAAACCCGGACATCCGGGATCGGAGGGCCGATCGATTCAAGCCACATTGCAAAGAGGCTTGACAGGGAGATTGGTCTGGACCAACTTGGCCCCAACGCGGCGACGCGCCAACGGGGTTCCCCCCACCCACGGCCCCGGGTGCGTTCGCTCACCAGTTCCACCTCCCCCTTCACATCCCCTTCTCCCCCCACGGAGACCACGTGAACCGCATACGCTCGCTCGCCCTCCTGGGCGCCGCCACCCTGACCGCGGGCGGCCTGACCGCCCTTGCGACCGGCACCGCGCAGGCCGCCGACATCAACGTCGTCCGCAACGGAGGCTTCGAGTCCGGTCTCGCCGACTGGACCTGCACCTCCGGGAGCGGGGCCGTCGTCTCCTCGCCCGTCCACGCGGGGGCCGCCGCCCTCAAGGGCACCCCGGCGGGTCAGGACAGCGCGCAGTGCAGTCAGACCGTCAAGGTCAAGCCGAACTCGACGTACACGCTCAGCGAGCAGGTGCAGGGCTCGTACGTGTACCTCGGCGTGACCGGGACCGGCACCCAGGACGTGTCCACCTGGACCCCCGGCTCGGGCGGCGGCTGGCAGCAGCTCTCCACCACCTTCACCACGGGCGCGAGCACCACGCAGGTCACGGTGTGGACGCACGGCTGGTACGGGCAGCCCGCCTACGTCGTCGACGACTTCAGCGTCTTCGGCCCGGACGGGGGCGGCGGCACCGACCCCGGCCCGTCCGTCCCCGGCGCCCCGGGCGGGTCCGCCGTTTCCGGCCAGAGCGCGAACGGGCTCACCCTTTCGTGGAGCGCCGTCAGCGGGGCGAGCGGCTATTACGTCTATCAGGACGGAGCCCGCGTCAAGACCGTTTCCGGGCCCCCCGCCCAGATCACCGGGCTGACCGCCGCCACCTCGTACTCCTTCCAGGTGAGCGCGTACAACGCGGCGGGCGAGGGCCCGAAGTCGGCGGCGGTGACCGGCACGACGACCGGCGGCGGCAACCCGGACCCGAACCCGTCGGTGCCCAAGCACGCCCTGACCGGCTACTGGCAGAACTTCAACAACGGCGCGACCGTCCAGAAGATCTCCGACGTCTCGGCCCAGTACGACATCATCGCGGTCTCCTTCGCCGATGCCACGACCACGCCCGGGGCCATCGCCTTCAACCTCGACTCGGCAGGTCTCGGCGGCTACACGGTCGACCGGTTCAAGGCCGACATCGCCGCGAAGAAGGCCGCCGGCAAGTCCGTCGTCCTCTCCATCGGCGGCGAGAAGGGCACCATCTCGGTGAACGACCCGGCCTCCGCGAACAACCTGGCGAACTCGGCGTACGCACTGATGCAGGAGTACGGCTTCAGCGGGATCGACATCGACCTGGAGAACGGCCTCGACCCGACCTACATGACGCAGGCGCTGCGCTCGCTGTCCGCCAAGGCCGGCTCCTCGCTCGTCATCACGATGGCCCCGCAGACCATCGACATGCAGTCGACGTCGGGCGGCTACTTCAAGACGGCGCTGAACATCAAGGACATCCTGACCGTCGTCAACATGCAGTACTACAACAGCGGCTCGATGAACGGCTGCGACGGCAAGGTCTACTCCCAGGGCTCGGTGGACTTCCTCACCGCGCTGGCCTGCATCCAGCTGGAGGGCGGGCTCGACCCCTCGCAGGTGGGCATCGGCGTACCGGCCTCGCCGAGCGGCGCGGGCAGCGGGTACGTCTCCCCGGCCATCGTGAACAACGCCCTGGACTGCCTGGCCAGGGGCACGAACTGCGGTTCCTTCAAGCCGTCGAGGACCTACCCGGGACTGCGCGGCGCGATGACGTGGTCGACCAACTGGGACGCCAAGGCGGGTGGCGCTTGGTCCAACGCGGTGGGTCCGAAGGTTCACGCCCTTCCCTAGGCGGTACGTGTGGGGGTGGCCGTCCCGGTGGGTGGCCGTCCGGCGGGCCGCCATCCCGGCGGATCTGGCCGAATGGAGTTCTTGACCGGGACATGCCAGAAGAGCACGCTGTGCGCGTCCGCACGGCTACCCCCACACTCCCACCCAGGAGAACGCATGCGGCTCCACACCCGACGCAGGGCCGCCGTCACGGCGGCCCTGCTCGCTCTCGCGCTCGGCGCACCCGCCTACGGCATGAGCGCGACGGCGGCCCCGCCGCCGACCCCCTCGACCGCCACCCAGGACGAGGCCATCACCCAGTACGAGATCAAGGGCCCGGCCACGGCGGCCGAGCGAACGGCCCTGCTCCGTACGGGCGTCTCGATCGACGAGGTCGACGCCCGCTCGGTCGTCGTCAGCGCCGACCCCCTCCAGGCCAGGGAACTGCGGGCGCTCGGCTACAAGCTGACCGCGCTGCCCGGGCCGCCCGACCGCTCCGAGCGGGGGGTCGCGGCGAGCCCGATGGACTTCCCGTCCAAGGACTCGATGTACCACAACTACGCCGAGGCCAGCGCGGAGATCGACCAGCGCATCGCGCAGTACCCCTCGATCATGAGCAAGAAGGTGATCGGGAAGTCGTACCAGGGCCGGGACATCGTCGCCATCAAGATCAGCGACAACGTCGCGACCGACGAGAACGAGCCCGAAGTGCTCTTCACGCACCACCAGCACGCCCGCGAGCACCTGACCGTCGAGATGGCGCTCTACCTGCTCAAGGAGTTCGGCTCCAAGTACGGCACCGACTCGCGGATCACCGACATGGTCAACGGCCGCGAGATCTGGGTCGTGCCGGACCTCAACCCGGACGGCGGCGAGTACGACATCGCGACCGGCTCGTACCGCTCCTGGCGCAAGAACCGGCAGCCGAATGCCGGCTCCTCGTACGTCGGCACCGACCTGAACCGCAACTGGGACTACAAGTGGGGCTGCTGCGGCGGCTCCAGCAGCAGCAAGAGCTCCGAGACCTACCGCGGGGCGGCCGGCGAGTCGGCCCCCGAGGTGAAGGTGGTCGCGGACTTCGTGCGCAGCCGCGTGATCGGCGGCAAGCAGCAGATCACCGCGTCGATCGACTTCCACACGTACAGCCAGCTGGTGCTGTGGCCGTTCGGGTGGACGTACAACGACACCGCGCCGGGCCTGACGGCGGACGACCTCGCCGTCTACAAGACCATCGGCACGAGCATGGCCCGCAGCAACGGCTACACGCCGGAGCAGTCGAGCGACCTGTACATCACGGACGGGACGATCGACGACTGGCTGTGGGGCAACCAGAAGATCTTCACGTACACCTTCGAGATGTACCCGTCCGAGTCCGGCAGCGGGGGCGGCTTCTACCCGCCGGACGAGGTGATCGAGCGCGAGACGGCGCGCAACCGCGACGCCGTGCTGCAGCTGCTGGAGAACGCGGACTGCATGTACCGCTCGATCGGGAAGCAGGCGCAGTACTGCACGTGATCCGGGAGCCGGATCGGGGGCGCCCCACCGCCAGGGGGGCGCCCCGCCCCGTGTCAGGTCGCGGAGAGGAAGGCCAGCGTGCGCCGCGTGTCCCGGTGCCCGGGCCCGAGCACCCGGACGCGGGCCCGATGGACCTCCTCGAAGAGCGGGCGTGCCGCCGCTTCGCCGTCGACGAGCAGCACCGTGTGGGCGAGGGCGCAGCGGGTGTGCAGGGTGTGGGGGTGTTCCGCACCGAGGACGCGGGTCCTCGCCTCCCGTACCGCCTCGTACAGGAGCCGCGCCGCGCGCGGGTCGCCTCGGTGCACCCCCACGGCGAGGTTGTGTGCGATGTGCAGCGTGCGGTAGTGGTCCGCGCCCAGCACGTCCCGGCTGCGGTCGTACAACTGCCGGAACATGGACCCGGCCGCCGGACCGTCGGCGCGGGCCAGAATGACGGCCAGCGCGTTGCCGGCGCCGAGGCTGTCGGGGTGGTCCGGGCCGTTCACCCGCACGGATTCCAGGTACGCCTCTTCCGCGAGTCCGCACGCGCCGGCCCGGTCCCCGTGGCGGTACACGGACATCGCGTGGCAGGCCCTCGTGTAGAGGGTCAGGGGGTGCGCCGGACCGAGGTGTTCGCTCGCCTCTCGGACCAGCCCGTCCAGTGCGTCCAGCGTGCAGGGCCGCCGGCCGCCTGCCTGCCGTCGCCCCCGGACCTGCCGCACCCGGGCGGCCAGCACCACGGCATGGTGCGGCCCGTACTCCGCGGTCAGGTCGGGCAGCAGCCCCGCAAGGCGCTCCAGGGCCTCCTGCGCATCGCCGGCCAGGAAGCCGGCGCGGACCGCGCCGAGCCGGGCGAGCAGGGTGATCCGGTCGGCCGGGCCGCTGCCGGCGAGGTCCCGGTGGAGCCGTCGCCCCAGCGCCGGGTCGCCCGCGCTGGTGGTCCACGCGGCCAGGCGGAGCGCGGCGAGCCGGGTGAGCGGGTGCCGGGCACCCAGCAGTTCGAGACAGTCGGCGGACAGGGCGGCGGTCAGTACGCGCGCCGTACGCACGTCACCCGCCTCCCCGGTCCAGTAGGCGAGGACGTGGCGGGCCGAGAGCATCCCCGGATCGTGCGGCCCGAGGGCGCGCCGCGCGCAGCGCAGGAGTTCCCCGGCGACGTCGCAGGCCTGGCGGTAGAGGCCCAGTCCCGCCAGCTCACCCACGACGGCCGCGATGCGGGCGAGGTGAGCGTCCGTCAGCCAGGCGGACTCCTTGCCGGGCTCCATGCCGGCCCGTTCGAGCGGGTCGTCCCAGCCGAGCGCCCCGGTCGGGGCGCCGGCCGGCACGGCGTCCCGCCCGCCCCGGTCGTCGAGTGCCTCCCACCGCCCCTGCCAGACATCCCTCTCCCGCCAGGGTGAGGCGGCCGGATCCCCGGACTCCGTGCGCGCGAGCAGCAGTTCCACCAGTTCCTCGAGCTGCTCGGTGCACGACTTTCCGGCCTTCCTGTTCGTGTCCTCCATCAGGCGGTGCACGCTGGAACGGGGCAGATCGGCGTTGGCTTCATTGATGTCCGCGAAGCTCATGCCGGAGGCCGTCTTCAACGCTCGAAGATCGAAGCGGAACCGGCGCCATGAGTCGGTCATGGCATCGATCCTTCCGCACGGACTGCCGCCACGGGCCGTGTTCGGGACATCCCGGCCGACATCCGGAACGGATCCGCGGCCGTCCGTGAACGCGGAGGTGCGGGCGCGGCCGTGGCGTGATGGCGGTCACGGCCGGAGCGCTCGCCCCGGCCCCGACCGGAGGAGCTCCGCCATGACCGTGTCCACACGCCCGCGCCGCCCGTACTTCGAGCTGCGCGTCGGCGACTTCGAGATGAGCCTGGGGCGGCGGCCCGCCCGGCTGATCGGTTGGCTGGGGTCCGCCCTCGTCTCCGCGGGCGGGGTGTGGGTGGGCGTCAACTGGCCCTTCTGAGGCCCGGTCAGCCGAGGACGGCGAGGGCGTCGATCTCGATGAGGAGGCCCGCGGGGAGACCCACGTAGACCGTGGTGCGGGCGGCCGGGGCCTCCTTCAGGCCCTGCTCCTCGAAGTAGGCGTTGTACAGGCCGTTCATCTCGGCGAAGTGGTCCGTGTCGGTCAGGTAGACGCGGATCATCATCACGTCGTCCCAGCCCGCGCCGCCGGCCTCCAGTACGGAGCGGACGTTCTCCAGCGTCTGGAGGGTCTGCTCGCGCAGGGTCGGGCCGGCGGGGGTGGGCGCCTGGCCGTCCACGTGCGGGAGGAAGCCGACCTGGCCGGCGACCTGGAGGATGTTCCCCTTGCGCACGCCGTGCGAGAAGCGGGCCGGCGGGGTGGTGTGGGTGTCGGGGGTGATGGCGGTCTTCTCGGTCACGGGGTGTCCTCGTCGTTCTGTGGGACGTGCGGGGAGCCGGAGTACTCCCGGCTGATGGTGTCGGCGGTGCGCAGGACCAGGGGGAGCAGTTCGAGCAGCCCCTCGGCGGTGACGACCACGCTGGGCGCGGAGACGGACAGGGCGGCGACGGCCCGGCCGCCCGGCCCGCGCACGGGCGCGCCGAGGCAGTTGACGGACTCCTCGTGCCCGCCGAGATCGGTGGCCCAGCCCTGCTCCCGTACGAGGGCCAGCTCGCGCAGGAAGGCCTGCGCGTCGGGGGTGGAGCGGGCGGTGTGGCGGGGGTAGTCGATGCGCTCGGCGAGGCTGCGCCGCTCGGCCTCGGGGAGGTCGGCGAGCAGCAGCTTCGCGACGGCGGCGACCGTGAGGGGGACGGGGCGGCCGATGCGGGAGTACATGCGGACGGGGTAGCGGCTCTCGACCTTGTCGATGTACACGACCTCGTCGTCCTGGTGGAGGGCGAGGTGCACGGTGTGGCCTGTGAGGCGGTTGAGCTCGACGAGGTGGGGGTGGGCGACGGTGCGGACGTCGAGGCTCTCGACCGCCTCGGCGGCGAGCGCGAAGAGCTGGGCCCCGAGGCGGTAGCGGCCGTCGGGCTGGCGGTAGACGAAGCCGTGTCCGTGCAGGGTGCGCAGGAGGCGCAGGGCGGTGCTCTTGTGCACGCCGAGCTCCTCGGCGACCTCCCCGAGACCCGCCGCGCCCTTGGCGAGCAGCGGCAGGATGCCGAGCGCCCTGTCCACCGACTGGCTCACGCCGCGTCCTTCCCTGCTGCCGCCGCCGTCCGCGGCGCGGGCTTTCCGGAACCCGTACACGCGGCCGGCCGTTGACCCCTCGTATGCAGGATGCTAGACAGCAAGCGGCACAATACGCAACGCACGTTGCAGAGAATGCAACGCGAGGAGGAATCCGCATGGGCAGCGACGCAGTCCGACGGCTCGCCGACGAACCGCTCGACCACCGGTTCAAGGGGCTTCCGCCCGATGCCGAGCGGGCGGGCCTCACCGTCGGGCAACTGGCCGCCGAGAAGCGGGACCTCTACTCCGGCGGGTTCACCACCCCCGTCCTCACGCTCGACGCCGAAGCGCTGGAGCACAACCTCACCGCCCTCGGCACCTACGCCGCCCGCCACGGCCTCGCCTTCGCCCCGCACGGCAAGACCTGCATGGCTCCGCAGCTCTTCCGGCGCCAGCTCGACCACGGCGCCTGGGGCATCACCGCCGCCGTCCCCCACCAGGCCCGCGTCTACCGCGCCTTCGGCATCCAGCGGATCTTCCTCGCCAACGAGCTCGTCGACCCGGCCGCGCTGCGCTGGGTGGCCGCCGAGCTCGCCGCCGACCCCGGCTTCCGCTTCGTCTGCTACGTGGACTCCGTCCGCGGGGTGCAGCTCATGGACCGGGCCCTGCGGGGGCAGCCCCAGGTCGTCGACGTCGTCGTCGAGCTCGGGGCCGGCGAGGGCGCCCGCACCGGCGCCCGGACCGACGAGGACTGCCGGGCGGTCGCCGACGCCGTGGCCGAGTCCGCCGCCCTGCGCCTCGTCGGCATCGCCGGGTACGAGGCCGAGGTCCCCGGAGCCGATCCGGAATCCGTCCACGCGTACCTGCGCCGGCTCACGGCGCTGGCCGTGGAGTTCGACGGGGCCGGGCGGTTCGCCGCCGACCTCGAGGAGATCGTCGTCAGCGCCGGTGGCTCCGCCTGGTTCGACGCCGTCGCCGACGTGTTCGCCGAACTCCCGGAGCTCTCGCGGCCGGTGCTGAGGCTCCTGCGCTCCGGCGCCTACGTCTCGCACGACCACGGCTGGTACACCCGGCTGACCCCCTTCAACCGCGTCCCGGAGGAGGGCGGCCTGCGCCCCGCCTTCCGGCTCTGGACCCAGGTCGTCTCCCGCCCCTCCCCCACGCAGGCCTTCGTCAACGCCGGCAAGCGCGACATCGCTTACGACCTCGGCCTGCCCGAGGCCGAGCTGGTCCGCGACGCCCTCACCGGCGAGGAGCGCCCGGCCGCCGGCGTCCGCGTGGTCAAGCTGTCCGACCAGCACGCCTGGCTGGAGACCGAATCCGCGGACGACGTGAACGTCGGGGACTGGGTGGCGCTCGGCATGTCCCACCCCTGCACGATCTTCGAGAAGTGGCCGCTGATCCCGGTCGTCGAGGCCGACGGCACGGTCACCGACTACGTCCGCACCTTCTTCTAGCCGAGCCGCGCCGGTGGACCTCGTCATCCGCGGGGCCCGCGTCGTCGACGGCACGGGCGGGCCCTCGTACACCGCCGACGTGGGCGTCCACGAGGGACGGATCGCCGAGATCGGCCGGATCCGCTCCGGCGGCCGGCACACCGTCGACGCGTACGGGCTCGCCCTGGCCCCCGGCTTCGTCGACATGCACGCGCACAGCGACCTCGCCTTGCTCCGCGACCCGGACCACAGTGCCAAGGCCGCGCAGGGCGTGACCCTCGAAGTCCTGGGCCAGGACGGGCTCTCGTACGCGCCCGTCGACGACCGCACCCTCGCCGAGGTGCGGGCGGCCATCACCGGCTGGAACGGCGCGGGCGAGGACGTGGAGTTCGACTGGCGGGACGTGGGCGGGTACCTGGACCGGCTCGACCGCTCCGGCATCGCCGTCAACGCCGCGTACCTCGTCCCGCAGGGCACCGTCCGCGCGTACGCCCTCGGCTGGGGCGACCGCCCCGTGACCCCCGCCGAGCTCGACCGGATGCGGACGCTCGTCGCCGAGGGCCTCGCGCAGGGCGCGGTCGGCATGTCCTCGGGGCTCACCTACACCCCCGGCATGTACGCGTCCGGCGCCGAACTGACGGAACTGTGCCGGGTGGTGGCCTCGTACGGCGGCTACTACTGCCCGCACCACCGCTCGTACGGGCGCGGCGCGACGGCCGCGTACGCCGAGATGGTCGCTCTGGCCCGGGAGGCGGGATGCGCGCTGCACCTCGCGCACGCCACCATGAACTTCGCCGAGAACGAGGGCCGGGCGGGCGAGCTGCTGTCCCTCCTCGACCGGGCCCTCGCCGACGGGGCCGACATCAGCCTCGACTCGTACCCGTACACCCCCGGCTGCACCACCCTCGTGGCGCTGCTGCCCGGCTGGGCGAACGAGGGCGGGCCGCAGGCCGTGCTCGCACGGCTGCGCGACGACGCGGAGGCCGAGCGGATCCGGTACGCGCTGGAGGTGACCGGGTCGGACGGCTGCCACGGCGTCCCGGTCGACTGGGCGACGATCGAGATCGCGGGGACGGCGGACCCGGCGCACGGGGCGTACGCGGGCACGCGCCTGCGGGACTGGGAGGGCGCCCGGCGGCTGCTGCTGGCGGACCGGCTGGGGCCGACGATCCTCCAGCACGTCGGGCACGAGGAGAACGTCCGGGCGATCATGCGGCACCGGGTGCACACCGGCGGCTCCGACGGGATCCTCCAGGGCGCGAAACCGCATCCGCGGGCATACGGGACCTTCCCGCACTACCTGGGCCACTACGTGCGCGAGCTCGGCGTGCTCTCGCTGGAGGAGTGCGTGGCCCATCTGGCGGGCCGGCCGGCGGCCCGACTGCGGCTCCCGGACCGGGGGTCGGTGCGGGCCGGGTACCGGGCCGACCTCGCGCTCTTCGATCCGGACACGGTCGCGGCCGGGGCGACCTACGAGAACCCGCGCGTGCTGCCGGCCGGCATCCCGCACGTGCTGATCGACGGGCAGTTCGTCATGCGGGACGGGCGCAGGACGGACGTCCTGGCGGGGCGGTCGGTCCGCAGGACGCCGTACAGGGGCCGTTGACGGTCCCGCCTACGATGGGCGGCATGCTCGCCTTTGTCCCCGCCGCGCTGTTTTTCGTCCTCTTCTGCGTGAGTGTGCGGGAGGACCGCCGGCGCTTCCGGAACGCGGTCCTCCTGGGCCTCACCCTCATGCTCGGTTCGATCGGCCTGCTGCTGCGGATACCTGAGCTGCCGTCACCGCTGGACGCGATCGCGGTCCTGCTGGTGCTGGTCGTGCCGACGCTCGGCACGCTCGTCCTCGGCGGGTACCTGATCCGCAACGGCCTGACGATGGTCCGCAAGGAGGGCCGCAGCCCGACCAACATGCTCTCCATGGCGGCGGGCCTGGGCATCTTCGGGCTGATCGCGCTGGTCCTCGGGGTGGCGGGGCGGGGCTCCCGGGTCGTGGACACGATGGTGGCGGGCCTGGTCATGCTCGTCGGCTACGTCTCCTTCATCTTCCTCTGCTTCCTGGTGTACGCCTTCCTGTACGGGCGGATCACCGTGCGCGGCGACGTGGACTACGTGGTGATGCTGGGCTCCGGGCTCATCTGCGGCGAGCGGGTGTCCCCGCTGCTGGCTTCCCGGCTGGAGAAGGGCCGGCAGATCCACGCCGCCCAGGTGGCCCGCGGCGGGCGGACTCCGCTGCTGCTGGTCTCGGGCGGGCAGGGGTCGGACGAGAAGCTCTCGGAGGCACGGGCGATGGCCGACTGGCTGATCGCGCGGGGCGTCCCGGAGCAGCGGATACGGCTGGAGGACCGCTCGACCACGACGAGGGAGAACCTCGCCTTCAGCCACACGATCATGGCCGACGCGGACCCCGGCTACCGCTGCGTGGTCGTCACCAACAACTTCCACGCGTTCCGGGCCGCGATGACGGCCCGCACGGCCGGGGTCAACGGCCAGGTGCTCGGCTCCCCGACGGCCACGTACTTCTGGCCGAGCGCCACCCTCCGCGAGTTCGTCGCGGTGTTCTGGGAGCACCGGACGGTGAACCTGAGCATCTGCGCGGGGATAGCGGCCGTGACGGCGCTGGCGGCCGTCACCTCGGCGTAGGCGCCGCGACGGGCGGCGGGAACGTCAGAGGGCGCGTTCGCGTGCGTGCAGGTGTCCGTCGGCGGAATGGGCGGGCGGATCCGCGGCCAGGACCCCGGTCAGCTCGTACCCGCATTTCTGCGCGACGCGGCACGACGCCGGGTTGTCCACCTGGTGCAGGAGCTCCAGGCGCGTCAGCCCCCCGACGCCGAAGGAGGCGAAGGCCCAGTCGGTCAGCGTCCGCAGGGCGCGCGGTGCCACGTCCCGGCCGCGGGCGTGTGCGGCGGTCCAGTAGCCGACCTCGGCGGACGCGGCTCCGGGAACGGCGCCCTTGAGGACCACGTGCCCGAGTATCCGCCCCTCCTCTTCCCCGTCGGCCCGGGACTCCACGACGGCGAAGGCGAGGCGGCTGCCCGTCTCCCCTCCCTGCTGCTGGTCCCGGACCCACTGCGCCGCGCTCGCCTCGTCGTGGACGGCGGCGCCCGTCCAGCGGCGCAGGGCGGCGTCCCGGTACACCTCGACCAGCTCGCCGCTGTCGGCCGGCCGCCACGGGCGCAGCAGGAGAGCGGGGGCGGTCGGCGTGGCGGCGGCCTCGAGCCGTAGAACGATCTTGTCCATGGAGGGAGGGTACGAGTCCGAAGTGCGTTCATGGGGATGGCGCCGGAGGATGAGGGAACCGGGGGCATGGAAGCAGGCGCATTTCCGAGGAGGTATCCCGATGGACAGTGAATCGGGCCAGCAGCCCAATCGGCCGGCCAAGCTCTTCAGCGGCGGGGAACGGCCGTACGACCCTGAGGACCTCGTGATGGTGCAAGGCATGGAGCCGACTCCGGAGCGGCTCGAGAAGGCGCGCCAGCTGATCGAGAAGGAGGGTCCGCAGGTCATCGAGCGCTACCTGCCCTAGGGAGGGCAGTGACGCCGCACGGAGCTGCTGGTGGCCCCGACCGGGGGCGGCGCCGTTCCCGGGCCGGGGCCGCACGCGCCGCTGCGAAGCGCTGCCGGCGGCGGCCTCAGTCCGACCACGAGCGCGATCCAGGCGACCACCGCGTTCGGGGCGTCCAGCGGCCGTTGATGACGGAGATCCCGGCCGCCGCGGCGATCACTTCGGCGCGCTTCCGGCCGACCGCATCCAGAATCGGTGAAGGATCGTTAAGCCGCGCGGGGGTCTGATTTCGGAGGCACCGCCATGCAGACGCTCACCATCGACTGGGACCACCCCACCGACCCGCGCCAGAGCCGCGAACGGGACCACGTACGGGACTACGTGACCACCGGCGGACTCGACGGCCACCTGTGGCACGGGGTCCCCACCCTCCTGCTCACCACGCTCGACCGTGCCACGGGCCGGACCTCCCGGACCCCGCTGATCTACGTCGAGGACGGGGGCCGCCACATCGTGCTCGCGGCCCACTGGGGCGCCCCGGAGCACCCGGCCTGGTACCGGAACCTGACCGACCACCCGGAGGTCCGCCTCCAGGTCGGCGCGGCCGTCTTCCAGGCCACGGCCCGCACGGCCCGCCCGGTGGAGCGCGAGGTGTACTGGCCGGCGATGACGGCCCTGTGGCCCCTCTTCGACGACTACCAGGTGTCCGCCTCCCCCCGCGCGATCCCCCTGGTGATCATCACCCCGTAGCCCCGGCGGCGTCCGCGCCCGTGATCAGGCGTGGTCGTAGACGGTCACGGCCACGCCCCGGGCGCACAGGGCCTCGGTGACCAGCGGCTCGACGCGGGACCACTTGCCCCCGGCGAGACCGCAGCCGATGCGGGGCATGTGGACCGAGGCGTCGAGCGCGAGCGCGTGCCCGCCGAGCGCCGCCAGGCAGCGCTCCAGCGCGTCGTAGCGGATGGGCGGGCCGCCGCTGCCCGTGCGTATGCCCCGCTGGGCGACCATGTTGGCCACCCACGTGTCCGGCCGCACCTGGACCAGCCGGACCGCGCCGAGGCCGAAGTCGTTGCCGCTGCGCCCCCGGTGCCAGGCCCGGAAGTCCTTCTCGGGCCCGGGCCAGCGCTTCGAGAGCGCCAGCAGGAAGCCCTTGCCCCAGCCGCCGATGTCGTTGCAGACGTGCGCGATGATCTTCGGCCCCTTGGCCTGCGGGCCCGTCGCGTCCCCCGCGATGATCCGAAGCTGCTCCATGTCCCGCCCCTTTCCCCCGCCCACGACCTTACGGGCGGCCACCGACAACGGCGCCGGCTCCGATGTCACGGTGGGGCTGGGCCGGCTGGGCGTCCGGCGGCTACAGGTATTCGCGGGCGAATTCCATCGCCCATTCCACCGCCGCGATCGGGACGCTGCCCGACAGCGGGTCGATGGTCAGGCGGGCGGCCTCCCAGCCCTGGTCGTGCTCGCGGTGGATCGCGAAGTGCGCCGCTTCGACCTCCTCGGCGCCCCCACCGCCCCCACCGCCCGCGCCGCCGGCCCCGCCCCCGCCGCCCTCCCCGCTCCGCGGTGCGACCAGGAACTCGATCGCCCGGTCGTCGCCGTCCGTCCCCACCGTGCTGATCGCCATGCCGCCGACCATGAATTCCACCGCTGCGCCCCCGCCTCTCGCGCCCCCGACCGACCGTCCGGGGCAAGCCTGC
The DNA here is from genome assembly GCF_042752335.1 of Streptomyces sp. NPDC059355. Classification (NCBI taxonomy): domain Bacteria; kingdom Bacillati; phylum Actinomycetota; class Actinomycetes; order Kitasatosporales; family Streptomycetaceae; genus Streptomyces; species Streptomyces sp. NPDC059355. The sequence goes on from NZ_JBHYXN010000036.1 coordinate 54,928, forward strand.
GCCGCGGCCCGCCGCGACGCATGAGTGCGCGTACTCATGCCCGTACTCGGGCCCCGTACGCACACCCCGACGTGACGAGTGCAACACCACACGTCCGGCGCCTCCTGAAGCCCACCCATTCCGCAGGCGGCAGCGGCGCGGTGGCCGCCGTTTCCAAGGGCGGACCGGGCCGCCACCGTCCCATCATGCGAAACGGGACATATCCGCCCCCTACTCCTGCCCCGAATACCCCGGCGGAGCGGCCGCCCGGCCCGTAAACTCCCGTCATGCAGGTGATCCAGTCAACGAAACTCGCCAACGTCTGCTACGAGATCCGCGGGCCCGTGCTCGAAGAGGCCATGCGGCTCGAAGCAGCAGGTCATCGCATCCTCAAGCTGAACACCGGCAACCCCGCGGCCTTCGGCTTCGAGTGCCCGCCGGAGATCCTCGAGGACATGCTCCGCAACCTGGGCAACGCCCACGGGTACGGGGACGCGAAGGGGCTGCTCTCCGCGCGCCGCGCGGTCGTGCAGCACTACCAGACCAAGGGCATCGAGCTGGACGTCGAGGACATCTACCTCGGCAACGGCGTCTCCGAGCTGATCCAGATGTCGATGCAGGCGCTGCTCGACGACGGCGACGAGGTGCTGGTCCCGGCGCCGGACTACCCCCTGTGGACCGCCTCCGTCAGCCTCGCCGGCGGCACGGCCGTGCACTACCGCTGCGACGAGCAGTCCGACTGGATGCCCGACCTCGCCGACATCGAGCGCAAGGTCACCGACCGCACCCGCGCGATCGTGATCATCAACCCGAACAACCCGACCGGCGCCGTCTACGACGACGAGATGCTGCGCGGGCTCACCGACATCGCCCGCCGCCACAACCTGATCGTCTGCTCCGACGAGATCTACGACCGGATCCTGTACGACGGCGCCACCCACACCAACACCGCCGCCATCGCGCCCGACCTGCTGACGCTCACGTTCAACGGGCTGTCCAAGAACTACCGCGTCGCCGGCTACCGGGCCGGCTGGATGGCGGTCTGCGGCCCCAAGAAGCACGCCTCGTCGTACATCGAGGGCCTGACGATCCTGGCCAACATGCGGCTGTGCGCGAACATGCCCTCGCAGCACGCCGTCGCGACCGCGCTGGGCGGCCGGCAGTCGATCAACGACCTGGTCCTGCCGGGCGGGCGCCTGCTGGAGCAGCGCGACACGGCGTACGACCTGCTGACGCAGATCCCCGGCATCACCTGCGTGAAGCCGAAGGGCGCGCTGTACCTGTTCCCGAAGCTGGACCCGGCCGTCTACAAGATCAAGGACGACCGGCAGATGGTCCTCGACCTGCTGCGGGCCGAGAAGATCATGGTGGTGCACGGTACGGGCTTCAACTGGCCCGAGCCCGACCACTTCCGGATCGTGACGCTGCCGAACGCCAAGGACCTGGCGGACGCGGTGACCCGGATCGGGAAGTTCCTGGACGGCTACGGCCAGCCGTAGCCGGTACGGCGGCACCCATTGCCGGATCGAGCACAACTTTAGAACCGATCCAATGTAGGATGGCCTCCTGACCACGCAGGAGGCCTCCTCATGTACGAGCCGATCCGCACGAAGTCGGTCGTCCACCGCATGGGCGGCCACCCCTCCGACAGCCATTCCGGGTACCCGCACAGCAGCCGCGCCGAGGCGCTGGACATCCAGCTCGCCGGGCACCTGGCGGCCCTGCTCGCCGTCACGGACGGGCTCGGCCTCGACGGCGCCGCCGCGCGGATCGCCGCGCAGGTCGCGCGTCTGCGCGGCTCCGATCCGGCGCGGGGGCCCCGCGCCGACATCGCGGACGCAGGCGACCTCGGCGCCCTGCACCAGCGGGCGCACGACCTCGCGGGGCGGACGCTGGTCGTCGCCGCGTCGCGCGCCGACACCACTGTCGCGATCCTCGCCGCCGAGCGCATGGACGCGCATGCCGCTGCACTGGCCTCGCGGGATCTGGCCGGCAGCCTCTGATCGGCCCCGGTCCGGGGCCGCGGAGGCTCCGGACCGGGCGCCACCTCCTATCCGGCGGGTCCGGCGGGTCCGGCTTCGGCCGGAGTGAACTCCGCCGCCGCGACCCCGCACCAAGGCGTCGTCGACACCGGCCAGATCGGACCCAGCGCCTCCGCGTGTTCCGTCGCGGCCGGGTCCACCCCCGGGAGTCTCACCAGGGCCTGGGGCGCGCGGGCCGCCGCCGGATCCGGGGTGGCCCTTTCGCGGAACTCGACCGTGACCACGTACGCGCCCCTGCCCTCGGGGCGGCCGCTCACCTCCACCGTCGCCACCACGCGGTGGCTGCCGGGGTCGATCCGGCAACCCGTGACCCGTACGTCCTCCACCGCCGGTCGCGGCGGCGCCGCACCCGGTTCGCCGCTGGCCCACACGTACAGGCCCAGCGGGGCGAACACCAGCAGGCCGGCCACGACCGTCAGGCCGACCGCCCAGCCCTGCCACTTCAACGCGCTCACGCCCATGGGACGATCCTCCCGGCCCGCCGCCCCGCCTGCCAGCACCGGCCGATCCACACAGCATTTCGAAGTGGGACCGCCTGGACACCTGACGTTCATTCAACTTGACGCGGAATGTGGGTTTCCGCGAGCACTCTGCACCCGTGAGACGCATCCTAGGTATCGCCCTGGCGGTCCTCCTCCTCGGCGGCGTGATCGCCGTCGCGCTCGCCGGAGGAGAAAAGACCCCGTCCACGGCAACGAAGACCGTGAAGGGCGTCATCGGCTCCGAGAAGTCCGAATACTTCCGGGACCCTGACGTCGTCAAAGCCCTGGCCGACAAGGGCTACACCGTAAAGACCGAAACATCCGGCTCCTGGGCGATGGACCAACTCGCCCTCAAGGAATTCGACTTCGCCTTCCCCAGCAGCAGCGAGCCCGCCCCGGAGATCGAGGCGGCGGCCGGTGTCAAGGGCGCCCAGACCACGAAGCCGTTCTTCTCCCCGCTCGTGGTCATCGCCCGCGCCAACGCCGCCAAGGTGCTCGCCGACAACAGCCTCGCCAAGATGACCGGCAAGAACTCGGGGACCCTCCTGATGGGGCCCTACCTCAAGGCGGCCGCCGAGGACCGCAAGTGGCAGCAGCTGTCCGGCTCCGCCGCGTTCGCCGAGCTGACCGGCACGGTGTTCGTCAAGACCACCGATCCGGCGACGTCCAACTCCGGGGCCCTGTTCCTGGCCGCCGCCTCGAACGTGGCCAACGACAAGACGGTGGTCTCCGACGACGCCGGCATCGACCGCACCGCACCCCTGATGCAGAAGCTGATCCGCGTCCAGGGCGCCCTGGAGCCGAGCACCGACGACCCGTTCCGGGCCTTCATCTCCGGCAGCGGCGAGCCCCTCATCCTGGCGTACGAGTCCCAGGTGGCCTCATTGCTCCAGCAGAAGCAGGCGCCCGGCGACATGGTCGTCCTCTACCCGGACACCACCGTCAACTCCCCGCACACCTTCGTGCCGATCAGCGAGAACGCCAAGGAGCTCGGCTCCCTCCTCGCCAACGACCCGAAACTGCGCGAGCTGGCCGTCCGGCACGGGTTCCGGCCGCAGAACGGGGTGCCCGAGTTCACCGCGGCCACCGCCTCGCACGCCGCGTACCTCAACCCGGAGCTGACCGGCATCCGCCAGGTCAGCGCACCGACCGTCAAGATCCTCATGGCGCTCGCAGCGCGCGCCAAGGGCTAGGGGGGCCTTCGCACATGACTCTGACACCACCCGAGGAGAGCCCGCTCGTCCTCACCGCCCCCGAGCCCGTCGCCCCCGTCAGGCGGGAGCGGGCCTCGGGCCTCGTCCCGCTCCAGGACGGGGTGCGCGACGAGATGGCCCGCCGGGCGGGGGAGTACGTCGGCTCGCTCGCCGGGGTCGACACGCGCTCCCCCGAGTTCGCGAGCCGCATCGGGGAGATATCCGCGCTCGGCGCCGGCGACATCCGCAGCGCCGCCCAGCAGTCCAACCGGATGCTCGACCGGGCCGTGCGGTCGCTCGGCTCCGAGGGCGGCGGCGACGCCCAGACCCGCGTCGCGGGCTCCCTGGTCGAACTGCGCCGCACCGTCCAGGACCTCGACCCGCGGGACACTCCCGCCAAGGGGGCCCGCAGGCTGCTGGCGAAGCTGCCGGGCGGCAACAGGTTCCGCGACCACGTGGCCAAGTACGCCTCCTCGCAGGCCACGCTGGGCAGCATCGTGGGCGCGCTGCGCGGCGGCCAGGACGAGCTGCGCCGCGACAACGCGGCCCTGCACACCGAGCGGGCCCGCCTGTGGGAGACCATGGGCAAGCTCCAGGAGTACGCGGTCCTCACCGAGGCCCTGGACACGGCCGTGGAGGAGCGGATCGCCGAGACCGGGCACACCGACCCGGCGGCGGCCGACGTGATGCGCGCCGACCTGCTCTTCCCGGTCCGGCAGAAGCACCAGGACCTGCTGACCCAGCTGGCGGTCTGCGCGCAGGGCTACCTGGCGATGGACGTGGTCCGGCGCAACAACGACGAGCTGATCAAGGGCGTCGACCGGGCCGCCACCACCACCGTGTCCGCGCTGCGGATCGCCGTGATGCTGGCCTCGGCCCTCGACAGCCAGAGCAAGGTGATCGAGCAGGTCAACGCCCTGAAGGGGACCACCGAGGACCTGATCCGGGGCAACGCGGACATGCTGTCCCTGCAGAGCGGCGAGATCCAGCGGATCGCGGCCGACCCGGCGGTGGGCGCGGAGACCCTGCGGACGGCCTTCGCGCAGATCTACGAGACCCTGGACGCGATCGACACGTTCAAGGCGCAGGCGACCGAGAACATGGCCGCCACCGTGGAGTCCCTGACCGGGGAGCTCCGGACCGCCTCGGCCCATCTGGCCCGTACGCGCACCTCCGGTGTGCTGGAAGGCGGTCCCCGATGAGCAGCGGTGGCATCCGCGGCGTGCGCACCTCATCGGCGCGCGGACGGCTGACCGCGGCGGTCGCGCTCGCCGCGACCCTGCTCGGGGCCTCGGCCTGCGGCGTCGGCTCTCCGGATCCGGCGAAGCCCACGCAGTCGAAGTACCAGGAGGGCAAGCTGCGGGTGCTGGCCTCCAGCGAACTGGCCGACATGGAGCCGGTACTGAAGGCGGCGAAGGCCGCCACCGGGGTCAGCGTCGAGCTCACCTGGTCCGGCACCCTGGACGCGGCCGAGCAGGTGGCCTCCGGGAAGGCCGACGGCAAGTACGACGCCATCTGGCTGTCCTCCAACGACTACCTGCGGCTGCGTCCCGAGGCCGCCGGGAAGCTCAGCAGCGAGACGCCGGTGATGTCCTCGCCGGTCGCGCTGGGCGTACGGGCGGAGGCGCTGGCCCGGCTCGGCTGGAAGCCGGAGGAGGTGACCTGGTCGGCGGTGCACGAGGCCGTCTCCGCCGGGAAGCTGACGTACGGGATGACCGACCCGGTGCGCTCCAACTCCGGTTTCTCCGCGCTGATCTCGGTGGCCTCCGGGCTGTCGGGCGCGCAGGCGGCGCTGACCGACGCGGACGTGAGGACGGCGCAGCCCAAGCTGAAGGAGTTCTTCGCCGGGCAGAAGCTGACCTCGGGCTCCTCCGGCTGGCTGGCCACGGCGTACGCCAAGCGCGGGGACGTGGACGCGCTGGTGAACTACGAGTCCGTGCTGCTGTCCATGAACCGCGACGCGAAGGCGGGCCTGACGGTGATCCGGCCGCGCGACGGGGTGGTCACCGCCCACTACCCGCTGACCCTGCTGACCTCGGCCCCGGCCGGGGCCCGCGAGTCGGGGCGGGCCCTGACCGACTACCTCAGCGGCGCCGAGGCCCAGAAGGCGATCACCGAGAAGACCTTCCGCCGGCCGGTCACGGCCGGGGTGCAGCCCGCCGCCGGGCTGAACGCGGACAAGCGGCGCGAGCTGCCGTTCCCGGGCACCCGCTCGGTGGCGGACGGGCTGCTGGCTTCGTACGAGAACGAGCTGCGCCGGCCCTCGCGCACGGTGTACGTGCTGGACACCTCGGGCTCGATGGAGGAGCAGGACCGCATCGGGCGGCTGCGCTCGGCGCTCACCGAGCTGACGGGGACGGGTGATTCGGGGACCGGGCAGCGGTTCCGGGACCGCGAGGAGGTGACGCTCCTGCCGTTCGGCGACAAGGTGAAGAAGGTGCTGACGCACGTCGTGGAGCCGGGCAACCCGGGGCCCGCGCTGGACGCGATCCGGGGCGATGTGAAGTCGCTGCGGCCGGAGGGGGGTACGGCGGTGTACGGCAGTCTGAAGGCCGCGTACGAGCACCTCGGCAAGGGCAACGCGGACGCGTTCACCTCGATCGTGCTGATGACGGACGGGCAGAGCGGCGACAAGGCGAAGGACTTCGACTCCTTCTACGCCGGGCTGCCGGACGCCCGGAAGCACACGCCGGTCTTCGCGGTGCTGTTCGGGGACTCGGACCGCAAGGAGCTCACCCACATCACCGAACTGACCGGCGGGCGGCTCTTCGACGCCACCGACGGCAACGGTTCGCTGAACGGAGCCTTCGAGGAGATCCGTGGCTACCAGTAGATCCGTGGCGAGGGCGCTGCGCACGCGTCTTGTCGACTACCTGGAGTCGGGGAAGAACCTGGCGGGCAGCGCCTGCGGGGTGGTCGGGCTGGGCCTGACCGTCACCGGGGTGGCGGGCACGTACTGGCCGGTGGTCGTGGCGGGGCTGTACGGCGCGGGCGCGCTGATCGCCCCGCCGGAGCGGCCGGCGCCGCCCGAGCCGCGCGGGCCCTCGCAGCAGCTGGACGACATACGGGAACGGTTCGGCCGGCTGCGGGAGTACGTGGCCGAGGTGGACCTGCCGGATCCGGCCCAGGGCCGGCTCGCGGAACTGATGGAGCTGTACGGGGCGCTGCTGGAGCCGGGGTGGGTGGCCGATGTGCTGGCCGCCGACCCGGAGTCGGTGCACGCGCTGTCGCGGGCGATCGGGCTGGACGTGCCGGAGTGCGTGGACACGTACAACCGGACGCGCTGGTGGACCCGGCTCACGCCCGGCGGGGAGTCGCCGGAACGGCACCTGGAGCGGCAGCTGTCGCTGCTGCACGAGGAGGCGGAACGCCTGACGGCGGGCCTCCGCGAAGCAGAGGCCCGCCGTCAGCAGACGCACACGACCTACCTGGAGGAGCGCGGACAACACTCCTGACAGGCTTCGGCCGGTGCTGCGGTGGGAACCGCTTGGTCGGGGGCTCCCACACCCAGGTGCCCGGAGTCCGCTCCGGGCAGGTCTTTCAGCCCAGGCGCTCGACGAGCGCGTGGTACTGGTCCCACAGCTCCTTGGGAGTGTGGTCGCCGTAGGTGTTCAGGTGCTCCGGGACCAGGGAGGCCTCGTCGCGCCAGACCTCCTTGTCGACGGTGAGCAGGAAGTCCAGGTCCGCCTCGGGGAGGTCCAGGCCGTCCAGGTCGAGGGAGTCCTTGGTCGGCAGGATGCCGATGGCGGTCTCGACGCCGGCAGCCTTGCCGTCGAGGCGCTCGACGATCCACTTCAGGACGCGGCTGTTCTCGCCGAATCCGGGCCACACGAACTTGCCCGCGTCGTTCTTGCGGAACCAGTTCACGTAGTAGATCTTCGGGAGCTTGGACTGGTCCTTGCCCTTGGCCACGTCGACCCAGTGGCCCATGTAGTCGCCCATGTTGTAGCCGCAGAACGGCAGCATGGCGAACGGGTCGCGGCGCAGCTCGCCGACCTTGCCCTCGGCGGCGGCGGTCTTCTCGGAGGCGATGTTCGAGCCGATGAAGACGCCGTGGTTCCAGTCGAAGGACTCGGTGACCAGCGGGACGGCGGAGGCGCGGCGGCCGCCGAAGAGGATCGCGGAGATCGGGACGCCCTTGGGGTCCTCCCACTCGGGGGCGATCGTCGGGCACTGGGAGGCCGGGACGGCGAAGCGGGCGTTGGGGTGGGCCGCCGGGGTCCCGGACTCCGGGGTCCAGGCGTTGCCCTTCCAGTCGATGAGGTGCGCGGGCGCCTCTTCGGTCATGCCCTCCCACCAGACGTCGGAGCCGTCGGGGGTGAGCGCGACGTTGGTGAAGACGGTGTTCGCGTACATCGTCTTCATGGCGTTGGCGTTGGTGTGCTCGCCGGTGCCGGGGGCGACGCCGAAGAAGCCGGCCTCGGGGTTGATCGCGTACAGGCGACCGTCCTCGCCGAAGCGCATCCAGGCGATGTCGTCGCCGATGGTCTCGACCGTCCAGCCGGGGATCGTGGGCTCCAGCATGGCCAGGTTCGTCTTGCCGCAGGCGCTCGGGAACGCGGCGGCGACGTACTTCGCCTCACCCTGCGGCGGGGTGAGCTTGAGGATGAGCATGTGCTCGGCGAGCCAGCCCTCGTCGCGCGCCATGACGGACGCGATGCGCAGGGCGTAGCACTTCTTGCCGAGCAGGGCGTTGCCGCCGTAGCCCGATCCGTACGACCAGATCTCGCGGGTCTCCGGGAAGTGCGAGATGTACTTGGTGGTGTTGCAGGGCCACGGCACGTCGGCCTCACCCTCGGCGAGCGGAGCGCCGAGGGTGTGGACGGCCTTGACGAAGAAACCGTCGGTGCCGAGCTCGTCGAGGACGGGCTTGCCCATGCGGGTCATGGTGCGCATGGCGACGGCGACGTAGGCGGAGTCGGTGATCTCGACGCCGATCGCGGAGAGCTCGGAGCCGAGGGGGCCCATGCAGAACGGGACGACGTACATCGTCCGGCCCTTCATGGAGCCGCGGAAGATACCTTCCTGCCCGGCGGAGCCCCCCTCACCGGTGAACAGGGCCTTCATCTCCGCGGGGGCCTTCCAGTGGTTGGTCGGGCCCGCGTCCTCCTCCTTCTCGGAGCAGATGAAGGTCCGGTCCTCGACGCGCGCGACGTCGGACGGGTCGGAGGCGGCGTAGTACGAGTTGGGTCGCTTGCCCTCGTCCAGCTTCTTGAACGTGCCCTTGGCGACGAGCTCCGCGCACAGGCGCTCGTACTCGGCCTCGGAGCCGTCGCACCAGACGACCCGGTCGGGCTGGGTGATCGCTGCGATCTCGTCCACCCAGGAGATCAACTCCGCATGCCGGGTGGGGAGTGTCGAGCCGGAAAGGGGAGCCGCGTTCTCGCGCGCCACGATTGCTCCTTGAAGAGGGGTTGTTTGGTGTTTGCCCCGTGGGGGCTGCGACCCGGACGCTTCGCGCTCCGCTCATCCGGTGCCGACCGCACTCATCTGATCATCCGGTGCGTGTGCGCATATGTCCAGGGGGCTTCTCACGTGAGCATCGCCACTCCCGTCAATCTTCCGTAAAGCGCACTAACGGAAACCTACGGACCCGTAGGTAGCATGGCGGCCATGACTTCTGACGCCGCCGCCGCTCCGGCCGCACCGGAGGCCAAGCCGCTGATGCGCGGCTGGCTGCACACCGGGATGTTCCCTGCTGTGGTCGTCGCGGGCCTGGTGCTGATGGCCTTCACCGAGTCGACGCGGGCTCGGGTGGCGTGCGGGGTGTACATCCTCACGGCCTGCCTGCTGTTCGGCGTCAGCGCCGTGTACCACCGCGGCACCTGGGGTCCGCGGGGCGAGGCCATCCTGCGGCGTCTCGACCACGCCAATATTTTTCTGATCATCGCGGGGACCTATACCCCGCTGACGGTGCTCCTGCTCCCGCCCTCCACCGGACGGACGCTCCTGTGGGCGGTGTGGATCGCGGCCGCGGCCGGCATAGCCTTCCGGGTCTTCTGGGTCGGCGCCCCGCGCTGGCTGTACACCCCCTGCTACATAGCGATGGGCTGGGCCGCGGTCTTCTTCCTGCCCGACTTCCTGCGCACCGGCGGCATCGCCGTCCTGATCCTGGTGATCGTCGGCGGGTTGCTCTACAGCGCGGGCGGCGTGATCTACGGGATCAAGCGCCCCAACCCCTCCCCCCGCTTCTTCGGGTTCCACGAGGTCTTCCACTCGCTGACCCTGGCCGCCTTCGTGGCCCACTACGTCGGCATCTCGCTCGCCGCGTACCAGCACTGAGCCGGGTCGAAACCCCGGCGGAGCCCCGGCGCCGACGGGCGCCGGGGCTCCTTCCGTCACGGGCGGCTACGTGCAGGCGTAGCCGTCGCCGTCCGGGTCCAGGCGCAGCGGGTCGCTGCCGTTGACCTTCATGCGCTTCGGGTACTGGTGGGAGGCCAGCCAGTCGCAGCGGGCCTTCGCCGTCTCCTTCACCTCCGCCGGGAACTTCGTCGGCACGCACTGGCTCGCCGTGCCGTAGTGCCGGTCGCAGCCGGCGACGCCCGGGGCGACGGGCACCGAGTCCCGCTTCCCCGGGTTCTGCTTGGGGGCCGCCTGCGGCGCGTCCGCGAAGTCGTGGACGTGCGGGGACGGGGCTTCGTCCGCGGCCGCGAGCGCCGAGGCGCCGCCCAGGTGCACCCAGGTCGCCACCGACGGGACGCCGTTGGCGTCGACTCCGAAGAGCATGTACCAGCCGGGCGGGGCCAGGTTCGGGTTGGTGGTGACGTTGAGGTCGACGGTGGTGGCGTTGACCACCGACAACGGCAGGTCCACGTACCGCTGGTTCGGGTCCGAGGAGTGCGTGACCGCCGCCGGACGGATCAGCTCCGCCTTGGCGATCGGCCGGTCGACGGTGATGCGCTGCGTGTCCCCGTACACCCACTGCGTGTCGATCACCGAGGTGAGCTTCGGGCGCGCTCCCTTGAACAGGTACGGCGGGGTGTAGATCGACACGTTGTTGTTGTACGTGCCGTTGCCGGGGTTGTCGCCGACCGCCATGACCCGGCCGTCGGGCAGCAGGAAGGCCCCCGAGTGGTAGGTCCGCGGGATCGGGTCCGCCGGCAGCCCGGCCTTGTAGGTGTTGGTCACCGGGTCGAAGAACGAGGCCTCGTACACCGGGTCGGCCCGGTCGTGCAGCCCGCCGCCGGTCTCCAGCACCTTGCCGTCCGGCAGCAGTACGGCCGACACGTACATCTTGCCCTCGGCTCCGGTCTGCGCCCGCCTGACGCCGCCCACGTCGACCAGGCCCTGCGGCAGGTCGGGGCCGGCGGTGTACGCGGGGCTCGCCGCCTTCAGGTCGATCAGCTCGGTGAGCCTGTTCGCCGCCGGGTTCGACTCGTTGTTGCCGCCGCCGATCGTCAGGACCCGCTGGTCCTGGGCGGGCGGCAGCAGCACGCTCGCCGACTCGTCGCGCTCGTCCTTCTTGCGGAGCCCGGGCACGTCCGTGATCGTGTTCGCGTTGTAGTCGTAGATCGACGCGCCGCTGCCCTGCGTGCCGTTGCCGAAGGTGTGGCTGCCGGAGTAGAAGAGCCGCCCGTCCTGCATCAGGATCATCGAGGGGTACAGGCCCCAGTAGGACCAGGTCTGGTTGACCTCGTTCATCGGCAGCCACTTGTTCTGCGCCGCCGAGAACTTCTCCGCCGTGACGTTGCCCGTGGAGTCCTCCTTCAGACCGCCGAAGGAGATCACGTCGCCGTTGCCGAGGATCGTCGCCGACGGGTACCAGTGCCCGCCGTTCAGGTCGTTGGTCTTCGTGTACGCCTCGGTCGCCGGGTCGAAGACGTAGGAGTCCTTCAGTCCCTGGTAGCCGGTCTTGCCGTCGGCGGACGGGTACCCCTTGTTCCCGCTCATGACGAGCACGCGGCCGTCCGACAGCTGCACGTGCCCCGAGCAGAACATGTCCACCGGCGTCGGGATCGTCTTGAAGGACCCGTTCGCCGGGTCGTACACGGCCGAGGTGAACGTGCCCGCGTTGAACTGCGCGATGTCGTTGCCCGAGCCCGCGATCAGCAGCACCTTGCCGTTCTTCAGCACGACCGCGTGCATCGAACGCACCGGGTTCCTGGCCGGGATCACCTCCCACTTGCCCTTGGCGCACTCGTCGGGCGTGCCCGTGCAGCCCGGCTGCGGCGGGGCCGCGCCCACCTCCTCCAGCGCGTAGTCGTCGGTGGTGAGCGTGCCCACCCCGTAGACCGAGAGCCCCCACGTGATCTTGTCGGTGCCGGGCGGGACGGCGGGCGTACGGACCTCCGTGCGCGCCCAGCCGGCGCTGACCGGCGGGTTCTGCAGGTCGGTCCAGTACTGCCAGCCCGCCGTGGTGTCGTGGCGGAACACGGTCACCGACACGTCCGGGGTGTTCGACTTGTACCAGGCGGACAGGTCGTACTGCCTGCCCGGCACGACCGTGGGCGCGCAGGTGGTGTTCTCGGTGACGAGCGCCTTGCGGTCGCCGCTGAGGCGGCGGGTGAGCGAGACCTTCATGGCCTTGGTGCCGCTGTGCGCGTCGGCGACGGTGGCGAAGGTGAAGTCGTTGTCGCCCCAGCCGGACTTCTCCCAGCAGGACGGCATGTCCGCGCCGGGTGCGCCGGCGGTCTCGAAACCGGAATTGGTGAGCAGATTGGGCGGTCCGGCCGTGGCCTGCTGCGGTGCGGTGAGCAGCAGGCCCGCGGTCATCGCCCCGACGGCGGCCAGGGCGGCGCGCCGCCCGGCCCTCCGCCGGATGTTCGCTGGCATGGACGGTTCCCTTCTGTTCTGTACGGCGGCTCGGTGCGGCTCAACTCCTGGTGGTGCGTCCCGTACGCGCGGTACGGGTCCCCCGCGGCAGGTAGACGAGGGCCTCGGTGGCGGCGAACCGCAGGACGAAGGTGGTGACCAGGGCCAGCGCCGTGGCGGGCAGCACCTCCATGCCGAACCGGGCGACGAACAGGGCGATCAGCGGGATCCGCAGCAGGAGATCGGCGTTGGCCAGCAGGGCGAAGCGGCCGACCCGGTCCGCCCAGTGCCGGTGCCGGCGCCGGTCGCGGAAGAGCAGGGTCTCGATGAGGACGAAGTTCCAGAGCACCCCGGCCTGGTTGGCGGCGATCTCGGCCGGCAGGTAGTGCACCCCGGCGTGCGTGAGCAGCCACAGCGCGAACAGGTTCGGGACGAAGCCGGAGAGCCCGATCAGCCCGAATCCGATCATCCGGGCCAGCGGGGTCGCGGAACGCAGCGCGGCGAGGTGGGCGAGGAACCGCAGCCCCTCGCGGGCTCCGGACTTGGACTCGCCCGCGTAGCGGTCCTGGAAGACGAACGGTACTTCGGCGACCTTGGCGGGCCGGCAGCGCACCGCCAGCTCCAGCAGGATCTTGTAGCCGAGCGGTTTGAGGGCGTCCGCGGTGACCGACGGGCGGCGCATCGCGAAGAAGCCGCTCATCGGGTCGCTGATCCCGCGCAGGGCGCGCGGGAAGAGCCCCTTGGCGAGCCAGGTCGCACCGCGCGAGACGGCGACGCGGTGGTTCCCGGCGAGTCCGGCCCGGCTGCCGCCGGGGATGTAGCGGGAGGCGACGACGAGATCGGCGCCGGTGCGCTCGCCCTCGCCGACGAGCTCGGGCACCAGGTGGGGCGGGTGCTGGAGGTCGGCGTCCATGACGACGATCCAGTCCGTGCCGGCCAGCTTCAGGCCTTCGACGACGGCGCCGCCCAGGCCTCCGACCGCCCGCTCGCGGTGCAGGACGGAGACCGGGAAGGGCAGGTCGAGGGCGGCCTTCTCGATGACGGCCGGCGTGTCGTCCGTGGAGTCGTCCACGAACAGCACCGCGCAGGGCAGGCGGCCGGGGAGGGAGTCGGCGAGCCGGCTCAGCAACTCGCCGATGTTCCCCGCCTCGTTGAAGGTCGGGATGATGAGGGTGACGCTGCCCGCCGCCACCTCCCCGCCCTCGCCCCCCGCACCCGGAATAGAGACTTCCGGATCGCTCGGGGCGTGCGGGGTCCACAGGTCCTCGCTCATGGCGGATCAGCTCCCGTCGGCTCGGTCGGTCCTGCGGATCTCGATGCGGTCCTCGCCGGAGCCGAAGACGGCCACCGCGCTCGAATGCTCCAGCGCGGCCTTCACGTTGGGCAGGTCCACGGCGTCCCGGCGGACGGTGGGCGAGGAGACCACGTAGTCGATGTCGCGCCAGCCGCGCGGCAGGGTCCTGGTGACGGCCGGGTCGAGGTCCGCCTTGTAGAACCAGATGGCGCCGGGTCCGGGCTCGAAGCCGTGGTGGACGGCGTCCAGCCAGAGCGCGTCGTCGACCAGGACCCGGGTGTGCCCGGGGTCGGGGACCTCCCGGCCGAGCCAGGCGGCGGCCGCCCGGTACGGGGCGTTCGCGTCGGCCGTGAGCGCGGTGCGGTCGCCCTCGTACCAGCGCGGCAGGACGTACACCGCGGCGGCCGCGGCGAGTACGCCGATCAGCACCCGGCGCCCGATCGCGCGCACCCCGCGCTCCCCCGGCGCGCGGCGGCGGCGCAGCACGGCGTGCGTGACGCTGGCCGCGCCCCCGGCGAGGACCAGCGCGAGGAACGGCAGCGCCTGGATCACGTACATGGCGGGCAGGTAGCCGGAGGGCCGCATCGCGACGGCCGCCAGGATCACCGCGGCGAGCGCCGGGCCGGCGAGCGCGCGGGCGGTGACCGACCACCTGAGGGTGGCGAGCAGCAGGAGCGCTCCGGCCAGCCCGCCGAGCGGCAGGACGGTGTCGTAGTACAGCCAGGACCGCAGCACGCCGTTCGAACCGGAGCCGGGAGTGAGGAGGAAGCCCGAGCCCGGGCGGCTCATCTGGTACGTGATGCCGTCGATCAGTGAGACGTGCCCGGCGCCGGGCAGCAGCTCGCTGTTGAGCAGCGCGTACAGGGGGTACGAGAGCCCGATCAGCGCGCAGGCGGTGACGGCGCCGGTGACGGCGAACTTGCGGGTGTCGCGGTGGCTGTGGCGCCACATGGTCACCAGCAGCGCCGGGAGCACCACCAGCATCGTCTCCTTGGTCAGGACGGCGGTGGCGGCCGCGAGTCCCGATCCGAAGTGGTGCCACAGGTGGCGGCTGGGGGACGCGGCCAGACAGAAGGCCAGCAGCATCCACATCACGGCGAGGTTGTCGAGGAAGATCTCCCGCTGGAGCACGACGGAGAGCGGGGAGAGCCCGAAGAGGGCCATCGCGAGGCCCGCGGCCCAGCGCGGCAGCCAGAGCCGGCGGGCGAGTACGTAGATCAGCACCGAGCTCGCGGCGGATACGGCGATCATCGAGAAGCGCATCGGCGCGACGGTCATCCAGTCGGGCACGAGGAGCGAGGGCAGGTAGGTCAGGGCGGCTATCTGTATCCAGCCGAGCGGCGGATGGTCGTACCAGTACGTGTAGTGCGCGAGGCCGTCGCCCTGCTGCACGGCCCACGCCTGGGCGAGGTACGTGCCCTCGTCGTCGCTCAGGGTCGGGAAGTGCGTGATGTTCCAGCCCTGGACGAGGACGATCGCGAGCAGGACGGCCCCGCAGAGCAGCAGGTCGGGGCGCGAGGAGCGGAAGCGGACGAGGGGGTGGGCCGGGGCGGGCGGCCGGACCCCGAGACCGCCGGGACGTGTCCGCTGCTGCGGGATCAAAGGTGCGGTGGCGGTGGCGGTGGCGGCGCCGGACCGGGGATCAGTGGCCGTGGGCAGGGTGGCGGTCACTGGTGACTGTCCTCTCGGATCGCGGTGGACGCGCCGGCGGCACCTGCCCCGGCGGTGGCGCTGATCGGAGCGAGGTGGGCGCCGGTGTGGCTGGTCAGCTCCCACTCGTTGCGGCCGCGCTGCTCGCGCCAGACCGCCCGGATCGCGGCGCCCGCCAGCATCACCTGGTAGAACGGGCCGCCGACGACGAGTTTGAGGTAGTGCACGAAGCGGACGCGCAGCCCGTACTGGCGGCCGAAGTCGTGCAGGCCGACGATCTCGAACACGAAGGTCACCATCGCCGTGATCATGGGAAGGAAGGTGATGATCGCGATGCCGACGGGCACGTCGAGCAGGACGGCGGCGGCGAAGTTGAGCGGGATGATCACCCCGGAGGCGGCCTGCATAAACGGGGTCATCAGCGTGTAGCGGGCCAGCCAGCGCTGGCCGCGGCCGGGCAGCTGCTGCCAGTCCTTCTTCCGGTAGACCTGCAGGAAGCCCTGGTTCCAGCGGGTGCGCTGCTTGAGCAGGCTCATCAGCGAGCCGGGCGTCTCCTCGCGGGTGACCATGTCGCAGTCGTACGCGACGACCACCTTCTTGCCGACCGAGGAGAGGCGTACGCCCAGGTCGCAGTCCTCGGCCAGGCAGTTCTGGTCCCAGCCCCCGGCCTCCCGGAGCACCTCCGTGCGCACGAAGACGGTGTTGCCGCCGAGGGGGATGAACCCCTTCTCGGCGTGCAGGTGCAGCCGGGAGCGGAACCAGAAGAAGTACTCCAGGCAGTTGCGCAGGCTGTACCAGGAGGAGTGGAAGTTGATGAGCTGGACCCCGCCCTGGACCACGTCGGCCGCGGTGGAGCGGAAGGCGTGGTCGACGTGGGCGAGCAGCTCGGGGTGGACCTGGTCCTCGGCGTCGAAGACCCCGACGATGTCGCCCCGGCAGTGCGGGAGGGCGGTGTTGAGGGCCTTCGGCTTGTTCTTGGCCTCATGGTGGTCGACGACGACCCGGACGCGCTCGGGCGCCCGCGCGGCGGCGGCCTCGGCGACGGCGGAGGTCTCCGGGTCGTCGTGGCCGACGATGACGATGATCTCGTAGTCGCCGTGGCTCGATTCGAGCAGCCGCTCGATGGTGTGGCGCAGGACCGCCTGCTCGTGCCGGGCCGGCAGGAGCAGCGAGAAGGCGAGCCGGCCCTCGCCGTCGGGGCGGTCGAAGCGGGTCGAGGCGAGCGTCTCGGGCGTGCGCCACGCGTGCATCTGCCACCACAGCGTGAAGGCGGCCATCCAGAAAAGCGCAAACGAAATCACGGATATGGCGACAGATGTATACAAAACGTCCCCCACAGACATGCCGCGACACCCGGCGGCGATCGGCAATCCCCCCAGGGGATCAAGGCGGGCCCCCCGGCCCGCCTGCCCCTGCTTCCCCCTCGGGCACACCCCCCGGTGTGCCCGCTCGGCGGCTCCCCAGCGACGGCCGCAGACATGAGAGTAGGCAGCGAAAATGAAACTCAGGAGCCGCGGGGATAAAAACCAGGTTTCCGAAATGCGGGACGAGCAACCGGAATTGACGGCACTCCGGCAGATTCAGGGATGAACCACACCCAACTGATCGGCGAGCTCGACCGGGTCTGTCGTAGGCCGCGCGCAGACGAAATGTCGACACACATACGCCGTCGGAAGGTCGTGCACGAGCGTGCGCTCGGCCAGGAGGGGGAACTCGCCCCCGCTGCCGTCGGCCGCCCGCGGCAGCCCGACCGCCACGACGGCCCCGGGAGCCGTCCCCAGCAACGCCGCCCGGTGCAGCCGGGCCAGCGCCGGATCCTCCGGATGCCCCACCACGGCCACCTCCCGGGGTCCGTCGAGCAGCGCCTCGGCGACGGCGAGCCCGTGCCCGATGAAGCGCGGGACGCGCGGACCCAGCGCGTGCACGACCCCGAGGGCGCGCTCGGCGGCCGTACGGTGCGCCTCGGATCCGGTGTGGGCGGCGTACGAGAGGAGCGCGCCGGCCGCGGCCGTCCAGCCGGAGGGGGCCGCGGTGTCGGTCGGGTCCTGGGGGCGGCGGATGAGCCGCTCGGCGTCGTGCGCGGTGTCGTAGAGGGAGCCGTCCTCGGCGGTGAACCGGTCCAGGACGAGGTCGACGAGGAATCCGGCGAACTCCAGCCAGACGCCCTCGCCGGTCACGGCCGCCAGCGCGAGGAAGCCCTCGGCGACGTCGCCGTAGTCCTCCAGGACGCCGGCGTTGGCGCCGACGCGCCCGTCCTTGCTGGTCCGGGCCAGCCGCGCCCGCCCGGCAGCCGCGTCGAAGTGGACCCGGACGAGGAGGTCCGCGGCCTCGGTCGCCCGCTCGACCAGGTCCGGCCGGTCGAAGTACGCCCCGCACTCGGCCAGCGCGGCGATCGCCAGGCCGTTCCAGGCGGCGACGATCTTGTCGTCCCGGCCGGGAGCGGGCCGCTCGGAGCGCGCCGCGAGCAGCCGCCGCCGGATGCCGGCGATGGTCCCGGCATCCACGACGGGCCCGTCCTGCGGCAGCTGGAGTACGGACTTGCCGTGCTCGAAGGTGCCCTCGTCCGTCACCCCGAAGTACGCGGCGGCCAGGGCCGCGTCGTCCGCGCCGAGCACCTCGGCCAGCTGGGCGGGGGCCCAGGCGTAGTACGCCCCCTCGACGTGCTCGCCGGTCTGCGGGTCCTCGCTGTCGGCGTCGAGCGCGGAGGCGAAGCCGCCCTCGGCGGTGCGCAGCTCGCGCACCATGAAGTCGGCGGTCTCCAGGGCGACGCGCCGCGCGAGATCGGAACCCGTGGCCCGCCACAGATGCGCGTACACCCGGCACAGCAGCGCGTTGTCGTACAGCATCTTCTCGAAGTGGGGGACGACCCACTCCCGGTCCACGGAGTACCGGGCGAACCCGCCCCCGAGCTGGTCGTAGATCCCGCCGCGGGCCATCGCCTCGCAGGTCTCGGCGGCCATCTGCAGGGCCCCCTCGCCCCCGGTGCGCGCATGGTGGCGCAGCAGGAACTCCAGCACCATGGACGGCGGGAACTTCGGCGCCCCGCCGAAGCCGCCGCGGACGGGGTCGTAGTCCCGCGTCAGCCCGAGCAGCGCCTGTGCGAGCTCCTCGGGGCCGGGCGTGCCGGCCTTGCCGTACTCCAACTGCCGTCCGGCGAGGTCCCGTACGATCCGCTGCGCGACCTCGGCGACCTCCTCGGGCCGCCCCACCCACGCGGTCCGCACGCCTTCGAGGACCTCCATGAAGGAGGGCATCCCGTGCCGGGGCTCGGGCGGGAAGTAGGTCCCGAAGTAGAAGGGCTCGGCGTCGGGGGTGAGGAACACGGTCATGGGCCAGCCGCCCTGCCCGGTGGCGGCCTGCACGGCCTCCATGTAGACGGCGTCGACGTCGGGCCGCTCCTCGCGGTCCACCTTGATGTTGACGAAGTGCTCGTTCATGTAGGCGGCGGCCAGCTCGTCCTCGAAGGACTCGTGCGCCATGACGTGGCACCAGTGGCAGCTGCTGTACCCGACGCTGAGCACGACGGGCACCCCCCGCTCCCGCGCCTGCGCGAACGCCTCCGGCGACCAGGGCCACCAGTCGACGGGATTGTCCGCATGCTGCAGCAGGTACGGCGAGGTCTCATGAGCGAGGCGGTTCGGCATGGCCCCATCCTCGCGCACCGGGCGGGACGCCGCGGGGAGCGGAGGACGGCGTGCCACCCCACGTCGGCCGCGGCCCCGGCCTGCCGGTCCGGCCACCCGGCGTCGACGGGGGGCCGCGTGCGCGCGGTGGAACGTACATATATGCGCGTGAGCGGGGGGAGTTGGGGCAACTCCCTCTGATCTAGCTCAGATTCCCTCGCGCTCGCGGCAGTCCCGGCGGACACTTGGGGCCACGTTGCCGGAGCTCTCTTGAGGGGGATGCCGATGCGGGACAGCCATCGCGGCGAGGCCGAGCGACTGTTGGAGCGGGCCGTCGACGAGGAGGCCCGGCGGGGGGCCGGGGCCGGCACGCCGGCCGACAAGGCGGCGCTGGCGGCGCGCGGCCTGGAGGCGCTGGACGCGCTCGCGGCGAGCGCCGCCGAGGAGTACGAGGCGTACGTACGGGCCCTGGACGAGGCGGCGGCCGGGGACGAGTCCCTCGGCGAGGCCTTCCGGCGCGGCAACACCTCCACGGCGCTGCTCGTGACGGCGGTTGCGGCGGCCGCGGCCGTCGGGGCCGACCTGTCGCTCGGCGTGGGGGCGGGCACGGCGCTGGCCGCCGGGGCCGTCACCGGCATCGCCGGGGCGGTGGCCACGGTCGCCAAGGTGACCGCCCTGCACCTGCCCGCCGCGAACCGCCGGGCCGGGGTCCGCGGGCGGCCCGGCGGGCCGGAGCAGCTGAGACTGCAGTGGCTGACGGCGCTGGAGGTGCGCGGGATACGCCCGTTCCTGGAGCAGCAGCGCGCGGTGGCCGCCGCGGCGCGGGCGCCCCGGCAGACCTCCCGGACCACGGCTCCCCAGCTGCGCGGGACCAACCGCAGCGCGGAGGCCCGGCGGCGCAGCGTGCTGGAGCAGTCCTTCGGCCAACTCCCACAGCCCGCGGCTTCGTTCGCGGGCCGGCGGGCGGAGCTGACCCGGATCGCGCAGTGGGTGCAGGCGGCCCGGGCCAGTACGGAGACCCGCCCGGTGGTCGTCGTGCTGCACGGCGAGCCGGGCGTGGGGCGTACGGCGCTGGCGCTGCGGGCGGCGGACGCCCTGCACGACCAGTTCCGCGGGGCCTGCGTGGTGGACCTGCGGGGCGGCTCGCTCAGCGGGGAGGCCCCGCTGCCGATCCGGGAGGCGCTGCTGCACCTGCTGAACCGGCTCGGCGCCCCGCGCGAACAGCTGCTGTTCCGCGAGGGGTCCTCGGCGGAGCAGCAGGTACGGCGCCTGGGCGAGCTGTACCACCAGCACCTCCAGGGGCTGCCGGTCACGGTGCTGCTGGACGACGCGGTGGACGCGGAGCAGGTACGGATGCTGGTGCCGGAGCGGTCGGAGAGCCTGGTGCTGGTCACGGCCCGGGAGCCGCTGGAGCTGCCCGGCCTGTCGGCCTGGGTGCACCAGCTCCCGGTGGAGCGGCTGGCGGAGGCGGAGAGCGCGGAGCTGGTGCGCGCCGGGGCCGAGGCGGCCGGATCGGCCCCGTACGGGAAGGACGGGGAGGACGGGAAGGACGGGGAGGACGGTGAGGAGGCCCTGCGGGGGCTGCTCGCCCTCGGCTCCGGGCTCCCGCTGGCCTTGCGCGTACTGGCACCCCTGGCCCCGCTCGGTGCGGCCGGAGCGCAGGCCCCGGGTGGCCCCGACGCTCTGGACGGCGCCCTCGCGCTGGCCTACGCACGGCTGCCCGAGGAGCGGCGTCGGCTGCTGCGGCGGCTCACGCTCGCCGGGCGGGCCTCGCTCGGGCCGTCGGCCGCGGCGGCGCTGATCGACGCGGACCGGGCGTCGGCGGGGCCGCTGCTGCGCGACCTGGCGCGGGCGGGCCTGCTGGACCACGTACGCGGCGAGCGGTACCGGATGCACGACGCGGTGCGCTCGTACGCGGCGGCGCGGCTCGCGCAGGACGAGGACCGGGCCGAGTCCTCGGCGGCGCACGGCCGGCTGATCCGCAACTACGCGCAGCTCGCCGACTCGGTGATCCGGATGGTCGACGGGAAGATGTCGACCCGTGCGAACGCGCCTTCGAAGACAAGCACGGTCGGGGGGCACGGTTTCGCCTCGCTCGACGCGGCGCTGCGCTGGCTGGACGAGGAGTCGAGCTTCATCACGGCCACGCTGCGGCACTCGGAGGACGTGGACCAGCAGGCCGTGCTGGACCTGCTCGGCGCGCTCTGCGACTTCTGTCTGCTGCGCGGGGACCTGTACCGGCTCGGCGAGATCAACGAGCTGACGCTGGCGGTGGAGGCCGCGCGCCGGGGCGAGCCCGGCCAGGGCCGCCTGGTCCGCTCCGTGCAGTGGCGTACCGGTATCGCCGCCCGCCAGCTCGGCGAGCTGGACAAGGCCCGCACCACGCTGACCTCGGTGGTCGACCAGTACCGGGAGGCCCACCAGGACGCCGGCGCGGGCATGGCGCTCATCTCGCTCGGCATCACCCTGCACCACCAGGGCCAGCTCCCGGAGGCCGCCGCCCGCATCCGCGAGGCGCTGGTGCTCCAGGAGCCGGAGGAGCTGGCGGGCGACCGCCGCGTGGGCCCTGCACGCCCTCGCGGCGGTGGAGCGGGACCGGACGCACCTGGCGGAGGCGGTGCAGCTGCTGGAGCGGTCGCTGGCCCTGCACCGGGAGAGCGAGAGCGTGCACGGCGAGGCGTGGGCGCACTTCCAGCTGGGGCAGGTGTTCCTGCGGCTCGGCGACGTCCCGGGGGCGGAGGCGGAGCTCAAGCTGGCCCTCGACCTGTACGGGCGTACGCGCGACGAGCGCGGGCAGGCCTGGGCGCTGACCCAGCTGGGCCGCGCCCGGGTGGTCGACGGGGACCCGGGCCCGGCGGTGGAGCGGCTGCGCGAGGCGCTGGCCGAGCACCGGGAGCAGGAGGACGCGCGGGGCGAGGCCTGGTCGCTGTACTACCTCGGGCAGGCGCTGGAGGAGGGCGGCGAGCGCGATCAGGCGGTGCGGGAGCTGGAGCGGGCCCGCACGATGTTCTCGCGGATGCGGGACGTCTACGGGCTGGCGCACGCCCGGCACCACTCGGGCCGGGTCACCCGCGACCAGCGGGCGGCGCAGACGGGGAACCTGCGCAACTCCGGCTTCGCCCGGCAGCTGCTGACGGACGCGCGGGCGGACTTCCGGCGGATCGGGCTGGCGCACGGGGAGGCGTGGACCTGCCTGGAGCTCGCGGTGATCGACGCGGGCAACGGCCGGGTGTCGCAGGCGCTGGGCCTGTGCGAGGAGGCGGCCCGGCTGTTCATCTCGTACGGGGACCGGCGCGGGGAGGACTGGGCCCGCTTCCTGCGCTGCACGCTGCTGCCGTACGCGCTCCCCGGCGCGGGCGTGGACGAGGCCCGGGCGGATCTGGCCCGGCTGGCCGCGGCGCCGCACGCGATGCGGGACGGGCGGCTGGAGGACGGCCTGGACGCCTACGCGGTGGCGCTGGGGCGCGGGGTGGACCCGGCGGAGGGCTGGCAGGCGTGGCGGCTCGGGCTGGTCCCGAACCTGCACTCGCGGGAGATCATGGGGGTCCCGATGCCGCCCGCCTCGCCGGCGCGATGACGGAGCGGGCCGGCCGTACGGCTGCGCGGGCCGAAGGCGGCCGGCAGCGGTACGGACCCGCCCGCCGCGGATCGGCCTGACGGGCGAGGCGCGAGCCGTGGGCAGCGCGCTTTCGCCGCCCCGCCCGTGGCACGGGCGGGCGGCGGGGCGGCGCCCGGAGCCCGGGCGCGAGGAGCCGGTCCGCCGGTGGAGCGGCTCCTTACGGGGCCTTCTCCGCCACCGGGGCGGCGGCGGACGCCGCTCCCGCCTCCGGGGCCTCCGTGAAGTCGACCCGGCGCATGTGCCGGCTCATCGACTTCATCAGGCCCCACACCGCCAGGGCGAGGGCCGCGAACACGATGAAGCCCAGGACTCCGGGGGTCACCTTGTTCTTGTCGAAGGTGTCACCCGCGAGCGGAAGGAGCTCGGTCAGTGCTGCGTGCGTAGCGCTCATAGCTACGCATTCTCCCGGATGCCCTCGAAGAGGTCGGACTCGGGGAGGGAAGTGTCGACGAGCGACTTCGCGAGCTCGTACTCCTCCGTGGGCCAGACCTCCTTCTGGATCTCCATCGGCACGCGGAACCAGCCGCCGTCCGGATCGATCTGCGTGGCGTGCGCGATGAGCGCCTTGTCACGGATCTCGAAGAACTCGGCGCACGGCACGTGCGTGGTCAGTGTCCGCTCGGCGCGCTGGAACTCCTTCCAGCGCTCCAGCCACTCCCCGTACGGGGACTCCATGCCACGCGAGAGCAGCGCCTCGTGCAGGGCCACCGTGCGCGGCTTGTTGAAGCCCTGGTTGTAGTAGAGCTTGCGCGGCTGGTACGCCGGGCCGAACTCGGCCTCCGGGTACTTCTCGGTGTCCGCGGCGCCCTCGAAGGCCACCATCGAGATCTTGTGGGTCATGATGTGGTCGGGGTGCGGGTAGCCGCCGTTCTCGTCGTACGTGGTGACGACCTGCGGCCGGAAGGCGCGGATCTTCTTCACGAGGCGGCCGGCCGCCTCGTCCACGTCCTCCAGGGCGAAGCAGCCCTCGGGCAGCGGGGGCAACGGGTCGCCCTCCGGCAGGCCGGAGTCGACGTAGCCCAGCCACTCCTGCTCGATGCCGAGGATCTGGCGCGCCTCGTCCATCTCCTTGGCGCGGACCTCGTGGATGTTCTCCTCGATGTACTTGTCACCCTGGAGCTTGGGGTTGAGGATCGAGCCGCGCTCACCCCCCGTGCAGGTCACCACCAGCACGGGAACCCCCTCGGACACGTACTTGGCCATGGTGGCCGCGCCCTTGCTCGACTCGTCGTCGGGGTGGGCATGGACGGCCATCAGTCGAAGCTGCTCGGTCAAGACAGGATCCTCTTTGAGTCGTCAGGGCGTTCGCCTCCTATAGTGACCGAATCGGGGGGTGGAAAAATTCCGGGGCTGCCCCCGGGAATCCGGAGTCCTGCCCTCCCGAAAGGAACGATCAATGAGCGCGGTACGCGAGGGACTGCCCGAGGGCCGCTACGGCCGGTCGGCGGACGAGCGTGCGGACCGCAAGCTCAAGATCGTCGGTTCCGTGCTGGGCGTCGGGCTGCTGGGTGTGGTCGGCTGGATCGGCTGGGACTACGTCGCGGGCCAGAGCGTCAGCGCCCAGGTGATCAAGTTCCAGGTGGTCTCGGACTCCGAGGTGAAGGTGCAGCTGGAGGTGCGCAAGGACGCCGGGGTCACCGGGGTCTGCACCCTGAGCTCCCAGAACGAGCAGCACGCCGAGGTGGGCCGCGCGGACTTCACCTTCGGGCAGAAGGACACGCGCGTGGACGAAATGCTCTCGCTGAAGACCACCGGCCGGGCCACGATGATCGAGCTCGTGGGCTGCCAGGCTGCAGGCAAGGACACCACGCCGACGGCAGGCTGAGCTCTTTCCAGCTCACGGGCCCGATGACACACTTCATACACATGGTGTCCTCCCCCTTTTCTTCCCGAATTGTTAGGCTCGTGGTTTCGCCCGCCGCTGGCGGACAAGTAGTCCCCTGTACCGACGAGGAGCACCCGTGACCCAGACGAGCGAGAGCGTCACCTGGCTGACCCAGGCGGCGTACGACCAGCTGAAGGCCGAGCTGGACTACCTCTCTGGTCCCGCACGCACGGAGATCGCCACCAAGATCGCAGCCGCCCGCGAGGAGGGCGACCTGCGTGAGAACGGCGGTTACCACGCGGCCAAGGAGGAGCAGGGCAAGCAGGAGCTCCGCGTCCGCCAGCTGACGCAGCTCCTGGAGAACGCCAAGGTCGGCACCGCACCCGCCTCCGACGGCGAGGTCGCGCCCGGCACGGTCGTCAAGATCGCCTTCGACGGCGACGAGGACGACACCATGTCCTTCCTGCTCGCCTCGCGCGAGTACGCGTCCTCGGACTTCGAGACCTACTCCCCGCAGTCCCCGCTGGGCACCGGCGTGATGGGCAAGAAGGTCGGCGAGAACGCCGAGTACGAGCTGCCGAACGGCAAGAAGGCCACCGTCAAGATCCTGGACGTCAAGCCCTTCACCGGCTGATCACCCCACGCGTACGAGGAAGCCCCCGCCGGACCGGTCCGGCGGGGGCTTTCCCCTTGCTGCGCGCCGCGGTCCTAAGCCGTCGCGGAGCGGTACTTGCGGACCGACAGGGTCCGGAACGCCACGATGATCAGCACCGACCACAGGACCGAGGCGAGCACCGGGTGCTGCATCGGCCATGCCGCGGGGGCCTCGTACCCGGGCGGGAAGTTGCCGAACAGCTGCCGGGCCGCCTGGACGGTGGCGCTGAACGGGTTCCACTCCGCGATGGTCCGCAGGAACGGCGGCATGTTCTCGGAGGGGACGAAGGCGTTCGAGATGAACGTCAGCGGGAAGAGCCAGATCAGCCCGCCCGAGGTGGCCGCCTCCGGGGTGCGCACCGACAGGCCGATCAGCGCGCCGATCCAGGAGAACGCGTACCCGAGCAGGAGCAGCAGGGCGAAGCCGCCCAGCACCTCGCCGGCGCTCGTGTGGGTGCGCCAGCCGACGAGCAGGGCGACGACGGCCAGGACGACCAGGGTGAGCGTGGTCTGGACGAGGTCGGCCAGCGTGCGGCCGGTCAGGACCGCGCCGCGGGCCATGGGCAGCGAGCGGAAGCGGTCGATCAGGCCCTTGTGCATGTCGTCCGCGATGCCCGCGCCCGCGCCGGCCGTGGCGAAGGTGACGGTCTGGGCGAAGATGCCGGCCATCAGGAACTCGCGGTAGGCGGCGGGCGAGGTGTTGCCGTCCACGCTGATCGAGCCGCCGAAGACGTAGCTGAAGAGCACGACGAACATGACCGGCTGGATGACGCCGAAAATGATCACCTCGGGGATCCGGGACATCCGGATCAGGTTCCGCTTGGCGATGACCAGGGAGTCGTTGACGCCCTGGGCGATGCCGCCGCGGGGGCGGGGCGCCGCGAGCTCCGGGGTCGGGGAGGGGGTGGTCACTTCTGCGCCTCCTCGTCGTTCAGGGCGGCCGCGTGGCCGGTGAGCGAGATGAACACGTCGTCGAGGGTCGGCCGGCGCAGGGCGATGTCGTCGATCTCGATGCCGCGGGAGTCCAGCTCGCGGATGACCTCGGCGAGCAGCTTGGCGCCGCCGCTGACCGGGACGGTCAGCTTGCGGGTGTGCTGCTCGACGGTGGTCTCGCCCTTGCCGAAGCCGGCGAGCACGGCGCGGGCGTCGTCGATGTGGTCGCGCTCGTGGACGACGACCTCGACGCGCTCGCCGCCGGTCCGGGCCTTGAGCTGGTCCGAGGTGCCGCGGGCGATGACCTTGCCCTGGTCGACCACGCAGATGTCGTGCGCGAGGTGGTCGGCCTCCTCCAGGTACTGGGTGGTGAGCAGCAGGGTGGTGCCGCCGGCCACGAGCTCCTGGATGACGTCCCAGAGCTGCTGGCGGTTGCGCGGGTCGAGGCCGGTGGTCGGCTCGTCCATGAACATCACGGGCGGACGGACGACGAGTGCGGCCGCGAGGTCCAGGCGCCGGCGCATGCCGCCGGAGTACGTCTTCGCGGTGCGGTCGGCGGCGTCGGCGAGGTTGAACCGCTCCAGCAGTTCGCCGGCCCGGGCCTTCGCCGCCTTGCCCCTCATCTGGTAGAGCCGGCCGACCATTTGGAGGTTCTCGCGGCCGGTCAGGTACTCGTCGACGGCCGCGAACTGGCCGGAGAGGCCGATGGCGCGGCGGACTTCGTTGGGGTGCTTGAGGACGTCGATGCCGGCGACGACGGCCCTGCCGCTGTCCGGCCGCAGGAGGGTGGTCAGGACGCGCACGGCCGTGGTCTTGCCGGCGCCGTTGGGGCCGAGCAGGCCCAGTACGGTGCCTTCGGGGACATCGAGGTCCACGCCGTCCAGTGCCCGTACCTCGCCGAAGGTCTTGACCAGGCCTTCGGCGTAGATGGCGCCTGGCATAGGGATTCCCCCTGTGATCATCAGGCCAGTAAACCGGTACTTTCCTAGGCAAATCTTATGGGCGTGGGTCAAGCGGCGCCCGGTCGGCGGATGTCGGCCGGGAGCCGCCGGACCGGGCGTGCGGGGACGTGCCCGGCGTGCGGGCTGTGCGTCAGCCCGCGCCGAGGTAGGTCACGTTGACGGTGAGCAGGCTCTCGGTCGACTTCAGGTTCACCGTGTTCGACTGCTTCGTGCTGCCGATCAGCAGCACCCAGTCCGTCTTCTCGTAGCTCTGCGGCGCCGTCTCCCGCCAGCCGAGGTGCTTGAGCTGCTCACCCAGCCGCGGCAGGGCCCACTCGGCCTGCTGCGTGGTCGTGACCGCGGTCCAGTCGACCACGCTCGCGTTCTTCGTCGCGTTCGCGTCGCCCGAGCCCTTCCCCTTCTCGGGGTCCAGACCCGCGGCGCGCAGCGAGGACTTGACCTCGTCGTCCACGGCGTCCCGGCCGAGCGGCGCTCCGGTGGCCTTCGGGGACGGTTTGGCCGACTGGGACGCGGCCGCCGGCTTCGGCGCCGCCGCCGCACCGGATCCGTCGGAGGACGAGCAGCCCGCGAGGGCGAGGGCCGCGGACGCGGCCAGAGCGATGACGGCCGCCGTTTGCGGTCTGACGCGAATGTGCACCGAGAGACTCCCACCCCATGTGAACGTGGCCGGGAGTCTCACACAAACGGCCGGATTCCGCACCCCTGTGTCACCGCCGAAGGGGACAAGACCTACCTCATCACCGCGTATCCGGCGGCGTGGAGCGAGCGCGCGACCTCGGCGCAGTGCTCCTGGCCCTTGGTCTCCAGGTGCAGCTCCACCTCCACCTCGGTCAGCCCCAGCCGCGGATCGGTCCGTACGTGGCTCACGTCCAGCACGTTCGCGTCCACCCCCGACAGCACCGCCAGGAGCCCGGCCAGCGCCCCCGGCCGGTCCGCCACGCGCAGCCGCAGCGACAGGTACCGGCCCGCCGCCGCCATGCCGTGCCGCAGGATCCGCTGGAGCAGCAGCGGGTCGATGTTCCCGCCGGACAGGACGGCCACCACCGGGCCGCCGCCCGCGTACAGCTCGGGCCGGCTCAGCAGGGCGGCCACGGGGCTGCACCCCGCCGGTTCGACGACGAGCTTGGCCCGCTCCAGGCAGAGCAGCAGGGCGCTGGAGAGGGCGTCCTCGGAGACCGTGCGGACGCCGTCGAGGAGGTCTCCGATGATGTGGAAGGGGATGTCGCCGGGGCGGCCGACCTTGATGCCGTCGGCCATGGTGACCGGATTGTCGACGGAGACCGGGTGCCCGACCCGCAGCGAGGGCGGGTAGGCGGCCGCGCCCTCCGCCTGCACCCCGATCACCTTCACGTCCGGCCGCAGCGCCTTCACCGCGACCGCGATGCCCGCCGCGAGGCCGCCGCCTCCGACCCCGACGAGGATGGTGCGCACCTCCGGGCACTGCTCCAGGATCTCCAGGCCGACCGTGCCCTGGCCCGCGATGACGTCGCGGTGGTCGAACGGGTGGATGAACACCGCGCCGGTGCGGTCCGCGTACTCCTGGGCCGCCGCCAGGGTCTCGTCGACGACCTGCCCGTGCATCCGCACCTCGGCCCCGTACTCCTGCGTCGCCGCCACCTTCGGCAGCGGCGCCCCGACCGGCATGAACACCGTCGAGCGGACGCCGAGGAGGGAGGAGGCCAGGGCCACGCCCTGCGCGTGGTTGCCGGCGCTGGCCGCGACCACGCCGGCGGCCCGCTGCTCGGGGCGCAGGCCGGCGATGCGCACGTACGCGCCGCGCAGCTTGAAGGAGCCGGTCCGCTGGAGGTTCTCGCACTTGAAGTGGACCGGGGAGCCGGTGAGGGCGGTCAGGTGCCGGCTGTTCTCCATCGGCGTGACCCGGGCGACGCCGGAGAGCATCTTCTGGGCCCCGCGGACGTCGTCGAGGATGACCTGCGGAACGGGCACGGGCACGCGGTAGTTCATGCCGCCAGTCTCGCAGCCCCCACGGATCACGGCTCCGGGCAGCGGACCCGGGTCTCACGGACCGGACGCGTGTCCGGGCGGACAGGTGCCGCAGCGCGGGGATCCGGGGCGCACAGGGGGCGAAATCACGCCATCCGGGACGGGTCCGCCCCCTTGGTTCGTACCGCCCGTATCAGTTCTCGTACGAGGCGTACGGGCCGCCCCACGGCCGCGTACTCTGTCCCCCAACCTTGTCGGCCCCACGCGAAGAGAGCTCACGGCCATGCCCTCCAACCCGGCCAATTCCGACCTGCCCGCGGCGGCCGAGGCGTCCGCCGAAGCCGGGCTCCTCGACGCGCTCCAGCACCAGGTGGCCGTCTTCGCCCGGCGCGCGGAGCAGACCCGCCTGGGCGGGGTCGGCCAGGCCCGCAACTCGATGGACCGCGCCGCGTACCTGCTGCTGAACCGGCTCGACCTGGAAGGCCCGATGGGCGTCAAGGCGCTCGCCGGCGGCATGGGCATCGACTCCTCCACCGTCACCCGCCAGGTCGCGCCGCTCGTCGACAGCGGCCTGGTCAAGCGCACCTCGCACCCGGAGGACGGGCGGGCCGTGGTCCTCGCGCTCTCCCCGCGCGGCCTCTCGCGCCTGGAGGAGGTCCGCTCCTCGCGGCGCGAGCTGATGGCCCGGGTGACGGAGGGCTGGTCCGGGGAGGAGCGGGAGTCGTTCACGGGTCTGCTGACCCGGTTCAACGGCTCGCTGTCGGAGCTGATGGGCGCCGCTTCGGAGGCCGGCCCCGCTTCCTGAGGCCGGGGGCGGTCCCCCGGCTCGATCCGGAGTCCGTCCGACCTCTTGGCCGGGTGGTCCCGCTGCCCGCACTATGTGGCCTGTGGAAGCCCACGGGCCGCGCACCTACGCGGAGTTCGAGGCCTTCGTCGCAGGGGCGGCGGGGCGTCTCCTGCACGTCGCCGTCCTGCTGACCGCCGAGCCGGAGGCCGAGCCCACCGCAGCCCGCGGGCTGCTCGCGGGCGCGCTGGCGCGTACGTACGCGCAGTGGCGCCGGGTGCGCCGCGACGACCCCTACGACCACACCCGCCGGGAGCTGTGCGCCGCCTTCGCCCGCACCGGCTGGCGCCACCGCGGCGGTACGGGGCCGCTCGCGCCGCTCGGCCCGCCGGAGCGGCTCGTGCTGGTGCTGCGCGTGTACGAGGGCGTCGCCGAGGAGGTCACGGCCGCCCAGCTGGGGCTGCCGGTCGAGCGGGTGCGGGCGCTGTGCACCCGGGCGGTGGCCGCCGTGCGCTCCCAGGAGGCGGCGTGAGTCCCCCCGACCGCAAGGAGGACCAGGTCAGGCGGCTGCTGGAAGGCCCCCGCCCGGTGGTCCCGGCCGGGCTGGCGGCGAGTGCCGCGGCCCGCGGTGACCGGCTGCTGCGCCGCCGGCGGGCCCTGCGGCGGGTCGGCTGGGCGCTGCTCGCCGCCGCGGCGGCGGCCTTCGCGGTGTGGGCCTCGCTGACCCGCCCGTGGGAGGTGCCGCCGAGCGGTGTCTCCCCGCCCCTGGAGGGCTGGTAGCCACCGCCCGGCGGCTCTCGTCGTACCGGTGCCTAGCCGAGGGCCTGCGTCAGGTCCGCGATCAGGTCGTCGGCGTTCTCGATGCCCACCGAGACGCGGATCAGGTCCGCCGGGACCTCCAGGGCCGAGCCGGCCACCGAGGCGTGGGTCATGCGGCCCGGGTGCTCGATGAGGGACTCGACGCCGCCGAGGGACTCGGCCAGGGTGAAGACCTTGGTGCGGCCGCAGACCGCGACGGCCTCCTCCTCGCCACCGGCGACCTGGAAGGAGACCATGCCGCCGAAGTTGCGCATCTGCTTGGCGGCGACCTCGTGGCCCGGGTGCTCGGGCAGGCCCGGGTACAGGACCTTGGTGACCTTCGGGTGGCGCTTCAGCACCTCCACGATCTTCTCGGCGTTCGCCGCGTGCCGGTCCATGCGCACCGCGAGGGTCTTGATGCCGCGCAGCACGACCCAGGAGTCGAAGGGTCCGGCCACCGCGCCCATCGCGTTCTGGTGGTAGGCCAGCTCCTCGCCCAGCGCCGCGTCCGCGGCCACCAGCGCGCCGCCGACCACGTCGGAGTGGCCGCCCATGTACTTGGTCAGCGAGTGCACGACCACGTCCGCGCCGAGCGCGAGGGGCTGCTGGAGGTAGGGCGAGGCGAAGGTGTTGTCCACGACCAGCTTGGCGCCGGCCGACCGCGCGATGTCGGCGACGACGGCGATGTCGGTGATGCCGAGCAGCGGGTTGGAGGGGGTCTCGACCCAGATGACCTTGGTCTTCGGGGTCAGGGCGGCCCGTACGGACTCCGCGTCGGAGGTGTCGGCCACCGACCACTCCACGCCCCAGCGGGAGACGACCTTCGCGAAGAGGCGGAAGGTGCCGCCGTACGCGTCGTTCGGGATGACCACGTGGTCGCCCGGGGAGAGCAGCGTACGCAGGAGGCAGTCCTCGGCGGCGAGCCCGGACGCGAAGGCCAGGCCGCGGGCCCCGCCTTCCAGCGCCGCGAGGTTCTCCTCCAGCGCGGTCCGGGTCGGGTTGCCGCTGCGGCTGTACTCGTAACCGCCGCGCAGGCCGCCGACGCCGTCCTGCTTGTACGTGGACACCTGGTAGATCGGGGGCACGACCGCGCCGGTCTGCGGGTCCGCCGTGTTGCCCGCGTGGATCGCGCGGGTCTCGAAGCTCTGGTGCTCGTGGCTGTCGTCGCTCATGGGCAGAGCTTATGGGGTGCCCGGCCGGACGGCGGGGTGGGGCATTGGCCTGCGCGCGGGTGCGTCTGGTTCGCTGGGGGGCATGGAGATTCTGTGGTTCCTGATCGCGCTCGGCCTGCTCGTGGCCGCCTTCAGCCCGTACATACGGCGCAGGCGGGGCGGCAGCCTGCGCCTGGTCGCGCCGGGCAGCCCTGACGCGGCCGACCCCGAGAACTACGGTTTCGCCCGCCAGGAGCACCTGGACATCCGGGTGCCGGGTCCCGACGAGGACCTGATGGACGCACTGGACGCCGTACAGCGCACCGGGCAGTGGCAGGCGGCCTCGCAGCTGCTGGCCGGCACCCCGAAGGAGGGCGAGCTGCGCTGGCAGCGGGTCCAGGCCTTCGGCGGGGCCGCGGCGCTGGAGCTGGTCGCGGAGCCGGGGGTCGGCGCGCGCTGGCTGAAGGCGTGGCGGCTGGAGGCGGAGAAGGACGCGGGCGGCGCGCAGGTGCACGCGGAGCTGCTCGTGCAGCAGGCCTGGCGGCATTCGGGCGGCGTGGGCTCCACGGACCACCGGATCATCCTGGAAGAAGCCCGGGAGGCCTGCCGCAAGGCGGCGCTGCTGGCGCCGGGCGACCCGGTCCCGCACATCACGGAGCTGGCGGTGGCGCGGGCGCTGGGGTACTCGGAAGCGGAGTTCGACGCGCTCTGGGCGAAGGTCATCGACGTCGCGCCCGCGCACATGGGCGCGCACCTGGCGGCGCTGCACTACTGGTGCGAGAAGTGGCACGGCTCGCGGGAGAAGGCGGACGCCTTCGCGCACGCGGCGGCGGCCCGCGCCCCGAAGGGCTCGCTGCTGGCCGCGCTGCCGCTGTTCGCGGTGTACGAGCACGTGCCGGACGTGGTCCTGACGAACTACTGGCGGGGCGCGGTGGTCACCCGGGCCGTGGAGGGCGCGCTGTACGCGGTGCACACCGCCCGCCAGGACGACCCGATGCTGGCGCACGTACGGCACATGCTGCTGTCGTTCCTGGTGCCGATGGAGCGCTGGGCCGAGGCGATGGAGCAGATCCGCCACATCGACGGCTGCGTGGGCGCCCTCCCGTGGTCGGTCTCCCCGGACCCGGCGGCGCAGTACACCCTGTTCCGCGCCCTCGCGGTGGCCGGCTACGAGGCCAACGGCGGCTCCCCGGCCACCCTCCCCCACTGACCCGGCGCCGTCCGCGGGGCCCGTACGGCCCCAGGGCGGCGGACGCGGGTATGACGAAAGTGTGACGCGGTGGGCGGGGGCGGGGGCGGGGGGAATCCCGGTCCGCCCTCGGCCGTTGAAGGGAGCACCACTAGGAGGGAATCATGTTCTCGTACCGCCGCACGCCCGAGCTCCCCACCCGCGAGGAGGCCCTCCAGGGCCGCGCGACCCCGCAGTTCTCGCTCCCGGACCGACACACGGTGCTGGGCAACCCGCTCGCCGGGCCTTACCCGGCCGGGCTCCAGGTCGCGGACTTCGGCCTGGGCTGTTTCTGGGGCGCGGAGCGCAAGTTCTGGCAGACCCCGGGGGTGTGGACCACTCTGGCCGGCTACCAGGGCGGGTTCACCGAGAACCCGACGTACGAAGAGGTGTGCTCGGGCCGGACCGGCCACACGGAGGTCGTCCGCGTGGTCTTCGACCCGGCGCAGGTCTCGTACGCCACCCTCCTGAAGCTGTTCTGGGAGTCGCACAACCCCACCCAGGGCTTCCGCCAGGGCAACGACGTCGGCACC
This sequence comes from Streptomyces sp. NPDC059355, assembly GCF_042752335.1. Taxonomy (NCBI): domain Bacteria; kingdom Bacillati; phylum Actinomycetota; class Actinomycetes; order Kitasatosporales; family Streptomycetaceae; genus Streptomyces; species Streptomyces sp. NPDC059355. Next base: position 88,373 of record NZ_JBHYXN010000036.1, read on the forward strand.
CAGTACCGCTCGGCGGTCTACACCCACTCCGAGGCCCAGCAGGCGGAGGCCGAGGCCTCCCGCACCGCGTACCAGCAGGTCCTGGTGTCGTCCGGCTACGGCGAGATCACGACGGCGATCCTCCCGGCGGCGGAGCGCCCCTTCTGGCCGGCGGAGCCCTACCACCAGCAGTACCTGGACAAGAACCCGGACGGCTACTGCGGCATCGGCGGCACGGGAGTCAGCTGCCCGATCGGTGTCGCGCGCGCGGCCGACTGACGACAGCGCGTAGCACGCGCGGGCGGACAGGGGTGGGGCAGGCTCGCAGTGGGCCTGGCCTGCCCCCACCCGGGTCAGTCCGTGATGATCCGGTTGTCCTCGATCCGGCTGTCCTCCGCCTTGCGCTCCACCTGGGCCGCTTCGCCCGCCTCGATCGTGGAATTGCGGATCGTGCCCCCGTTCTCGGCGCTCTCCGTGACATCGGATCCGCGCCGCGCGGTGATGGTGCCTCCGGTGATCTCCGAGCCCCCTTGGGCGGTCTGCCGGACGATCGTGCGCGGAGGCCGTGTGTCGGCGTGGGCCCTGTCCCACCACGCGAGTGCGGCGGCGGCCGCGACGAGCACCCCCAGGGCGATGGCCAGGGACCAGCTCCACCGGTCGGTGATGACGTTGGTGACGTAGCCGGTGGCAACGCCGAGCGCTACGGAGAGTGCTGCGCCCACACCGGGCTTGATGCCTGCCATGAAGACGGGCCTTGACCCCGGATCCTGAACACACGAGACACTGGATCCTGAGGATCTGAGAACGGACTTCTCGTGGTCATGAAGAACTATCCGCCGGAGTT
>NZ_JBHYXN010000037.1:0-31583 GCF_042752335.1 Streptomyces sp. NPDC059355
TTTTTGTTAAATTGTTGGGGGGGTTGGTTTTTTTTTTTATTAGACCGGGGGGGGGCCGCTCGACGGCCCCGCCGAGACGCTCCCGCCTCCGCCCCCGCGGGCCCCTGGATCTTGTGCCACGCGGGATCAAACACAAGTCCCCCATAAGCAGGGCCTGCGATCCAAAGGTCACATGACTCCGCGACCTTCACCCTGCCCGCGTTCCACCCTCACGACCGGTCGAGCCGCAACCGCTCCGCCCTCGGCAGACCCGCGACCACCAGGTCGTACGAGTCCTCGACCAGCTCCCGCACCAGCGCGTCCGGCAGCCCGCCGACCGTCACCGTGTTCCAGTGCCGCTTGTTCATGTGCCAGCCCGGCACGATCGCCTCGTGCTCCGCCCGCAGCCGCACCGCCAGCTCCGGCTCGCACTTGAGGTTGATCTTCAGCGGGTCGGCGTCCAGCGCGCTCAGCGCGAACACCTTCCCCAGCACCTTGAACACCGAGGTCTCGGGCGTGAAGGGGAACTCCTCCACCGCCGCGTTGAACCCCAGGCAGAACGCGCGCAGCTCCGCCGGCGTCATATGCCCTCCCCGCCCTCGCCCGCCGCACGGGCCAGCGGCTCCACCAGCACCGTCACGATCTTGTTCCGCCGGCCCGCCGGGGACTCGGCCGTCAGCCGCAGCGGCCGCCCGTCCGGCAGCTCCACGACCGCCGAGGCGCCCGCGATCGGCACCCGGCCCAGCGCCTTGGCCAGCAGGCCGCCGACCGTCTCCACGTCCTCGTCGTCGTAGTCCTCGACCTTGAACAGCTCGCCGAGATCGGTGATGTCGAGCCGCGCCGTCACCCGGTAGCGGTCCTCGCCCAGCTCCGCGACGGGCGCGAGCTCGCGGTCGTACTCGTCGGTGATCTCACCGACGATCTCCTCGAGAATATCCTCGATGGTGACGATGCCCGCCGTGCCGCCGTACTCGTCGATGACCACCGCCACGTGGTTGCGCACCTGCTGCATCTCCCGGAGCAGGTCGCCCGCGTTCTTGGTGTCCGGTACGAACACCGCGGGCCGCATCGCGGTGGTGACCAGGTCGACCTCCGCCTCCCGGCTGATGTGCGTCTTGCGGACCAGGTCCTTCAGGTACACGATGCCGACGATGTCGTCCTCGTTCTCCCCGGTCACCGGGATGCGCGAGAAGCCCGACCGCAGTGCCAGCGTGGTCGCCTGACGGATCGTCTTGTACCGCTCGATGCAGACCAGATCGGTGCGCGGCACCATCACCTCGCGCACCAGCGTGTCGCCGAGCTCGAAGACCTGGTGCACCATCCGGCGCTCCTCGTCCTCGATCAGCGATTCCTTCTCCGCCAGGTCGACCATCGCGCGCAGCTCGGCCTCGGAGGCGAACGGCCCCTTGCGGAAGCCCTTTCCGGGGGTGAGCGCGTTGCCGATGAGGATCAGCAGCTGCGGGATGGGCCCCATGACGCGGGCGAGCGGGACCAGGACGTACGAGGCCGCCGTCGCCGTGTTGAGGGGGTGCTGGCGGCCGATGGTGCGCGGGGAGACCCCGACGGCCACGAAGGACACCAGCACCATCACGGCGATCGCGACGAGCAACGCCTTCCAGTTGTCGCCGAACTCGTCGAGGCAGACGTACGTGACGAGTACGCCGGCCGCCATCTCGCAGGTGACCCGCACGAGCAGCGCCACGTTGAGGTAGCGGGTGGGGTCGGCGGCGACCTGCGCGAGCTTCTCGCTGCCGCGCCGCCCCTCCCGTACGGCCTGCTCGGCGCGGAAGCTGGAGATCCGGGCGATCCCGGACTCGGCGCACGCCGCGAACCAGGCCACCACCACCAGCAGCACCGCGCCGGTGATCAGCTGCGGGGCGGTCACGAGACGGTCGGGGCCGGGGACGGACCGGTCATGCCGCGCTCACCGCGCCAGCCGTCGACGATGGCCGCCTGGAGGCCGAACATCTCGGCCTTCTCGTCCGGCTCCTCGTGGTCGTACCCGAGCAGGTGCAGCACCCCGTGAACGGTAAGGAGCTGGAGCTCCTCGTCCATGGAGTGCTGCGTCGGGGCGTCCTCACCCTGCTTCTTGGCGACCTCGGGGCAGAGCACGATGTCACCGAGGAGCCCCTGCGGGGGCTCCTCGTCGTCCTTCGTCGGCGGACGGAGCTCGTCCATCGGGAAGGACATGACGTCGGTGGGACCGGGCAGGTCCATCCACTGGATGTGGAGCTGCTCCATGGCGTCCTCGTCGACGACGATGACGGAGAGCTCGGAGAGCGGGTGGATCCGCATCCGGGTGAGCGCGTAGCGGGCGATGTCGAGGATCGCCCGCTCGTCGACCTCGGTTCCGGACTCGTTGTTGACGTCGATCGACATGGTGCGCTGGGTTCTACTTCCGCTGGTAGCCGTTACGGGACTGCTGGGCGTCCTGGCTGTCGTCGTACTTCTCGTACGCATCGACGATACGGCCGACCAGCTTGTGCCGGACGACATCCTCGGACGTGAGCCGCGAGAAGTGGATGTCCGGAACCCCCTCCAGGATCTTCTGGACCTCGCGCAGACCGCTCTTGGCACCACCCGGCAGGTCGATCTGCGTGATGTCACCGGTCACGACGATCTTCGAGTCGAACCCGAGCCGGGTCAGGAACATCTTCATCTGCTCGGCCGTGGTGTTCTGCGCCTCGTCGAGCACGACGAACGCCTCGTTGAGGGTGTTGTGCGTCAGCAGGTAGTCCTGCGTGACGTACAGCGAGTCCTCGGCGGCCACCTGGATGCAGACCGCCTCCTCGCGGCCCTCGGGCTCGATGGAGTCGATGAACCGCATCGGGCGCCCACCGCCGCCGGCCGCGTGGTAGGCGTCCCGCTTGCGGGTGAGGCGGAAGGGCTCGACACCCTCGGGAAGGCGGATGTCGACAACGTGCGCGTCGTACCGGTGAGCCGCCAGGGCGGTGCCCTGCTCGCGTCCCTCGGCCGCACGACGGCGGGTGTAGGCCACCCCGCCCAGGGACTGGACGAGGGCGACCACGTCGTCCCGCAGGACGATCGACGTGGTGGAGTACCGGATGCGGCAAGTTCGGTCCTGCTGGGTGACCGGGCCGCCGTCGGAATCGAGCAGCCCCTGGAGCACCGAGAGACGGACTGCTTCCGTATTGAAGAGGTAGTCGTCCGGGACGTGCTTGGAGTGCGATCGGCTGCCGAGCAGGTCCAGCTCGCGCATGACCCTGGTGACGGGGTTCTCCAGCGTGACCACGTCGCCGGGTGCCTTGACCCGGTTCAGGACGTAGTCGGGACCGCTCTCATGCCTGGCCGTGACGCCAGGAAGCGCGGATTCCACTGCCCGCACCAGTTCCGCGTCCTCCGTGGAGAAGGAGGGAGCCGTGGAACCGGTGATGCACCCGTCGCCGAGCAGCAGCCCCAGCGCGTACGGGTCCATGGGGACCTCGCGCTCCGGGAAGGCGACCGGGGCGGTGAGCATCGGGAGTTCGTAGCGACGCGCGTGCGCGGCCCGGAGGTTGCCGATCATCTCCTGTGTCTCCAGGACCCGCCACGGCTTGTCGCGCCGCTTGTCGTCACGCGCCCTGACCGTCCACAGGTGCTCGCCGCAGCACAGCGTCCAGGACCCGTCCTGGGCCGTGAGACGGTAAATATCCTTCTCGCCCTGCGGGTAGACGCCGAGAACCGGGGTCGGCTCGCCATTCGACCCGACGACGAGGTCACCTACCCGGAGATCGCCGATGGGGCGCCAGCCGTCCGGCGTGAGCACCTTCGTGAATACGGGCATCGCGCGGCCGCGCATGTACGCGAGCGGCGCGACCTCGATCGTGCCCGCGGCCATGAGGCGCGGGATCGAGTCCGGGTCGATCATGTCGTGCAGCGCGTCGTAGAGCGGGCGCAGGTACGGGTCGATCTTGTCGAAGAGCGTGCCGGGCAGGAAGCCGAGCCGCTCTCCGGCCTCGACGGCGGGGCGGGTCAGGATGATCCGGCTGACCTGCTTGGACTGCAGGGCCTGGACCGCCTTGGCCATGGCGAGGTAGGTCTTGCCGGTACCGGCGGGGCCGATGCCGAACACGATCGTGTTCTTGTCGATCGCGTCGACGTACCGCTTCTGGTTGAGGGTCTTGGGGCGGATGGTGCGGCCGCGGCTGGAGAGGATGTTCTGCGTGAGCACCTCCGCCGGCGTCTCGTCCGGGCCGTTGCCGTTGCCGCTCGCCTTGAGCATGGCGATCGAGCGTTCCACCGCGTCCTCCGTCATCGGCTGCCCGGTGCGGAGCACCAGCATCATCTCGTCGAACAGGCGCTGGACCAGGGCGACTTCCGCCGCGTCACCGACCGCGCTGACCTGATTGCCCCGAACATGGATGTCGGCCTTCGGAAAGGCCTTCTCGATCACGCGCAACAGGGCGTCACCAGAGCCGAGCACCGCGACCATCGGGTGCCTGGCCGGAACGGTGAAGTGGGCTCGCGCCTGCCCCGGCGCCGGTGTCTGGGCTGTGGGTGTCTGAGTCATGGGCCGGCACTGTGGCCTGCACATACCTCCCGCTGAGGGGCCGCGCCGATCGACGACCTCCGGAGTACCAAGGGTACGACTCCGCCCCGCCATCCCCGAGGGGTTTTCCACCGCCCTCTCCCGGCCCCGCCCCGGCCGGATCCCGCCGCGATCAGGCCGGGTGGCGGAAGCCGATCGTCGGGACCGCCCGGCGCCGGGAGGCCGGCTCCCCGCCCGGCGGGACCAGCGCGTCCAGGAAGCCGTAGCGCGGCCGCAGGGGCTCGGGGGCCGTGCGCCACCAGTGGGCCACCTCCGGCCAGCCCGGGGCCGACAGGGAGCCGCCGAACTCCTGGACCGACAGGGCCGCCGTCAGGCCCGCGAAGGCCAGCCGGTCCGCCAGGGGCCAGCCCGCCAGGGTGCCGGTCACGAAGCCCGCCACGTAGACGTCCCCCGCCCCCGTCGGATCCAGCTCCTCCACCGCGATCCCGGGGACCTCCGCGGTCTCCCCGGTCCGCCCGTCCACCGCGTACGAGCCCTCCGCGCCCATCGTCACCACCGCGACCGGCACCTTCTCGGCCAGCGCCCGGGCCGCGGCTCTCGGACAGTCGGTCCGCGTGTACCGCATCGCCTCCCCCGCGTTCGGCAGGAAGGCCTCGCAGTGCTCCAGGTCGGGCAGGGCCCCCAGGTCCCAGCGGCCGCTCTCGTCCCACCCCACGTCCGCGAAGATCCGCGCCCCGCGCCGCGCCGCCTCCGCGATCCACGGCTCCGTCCGCCCCTGCGCCAGCGAGGCCACGGCCGCCCGGGTGCGCGGCGGGCACTGCGGGAACGGCCCTGGGCCCGCCGGGGGCGGGGCCTCGTGGCCGTGCGAGACCATCGTGCGCTCGCCCTCGTACGCCATGGAGACCGTGACCGGGCTGTGCCAGCCGGGGACGGTCCGCGACATCGACAGGTCGATGCCCTCGCCCTGCTCCAGCGCGTCCCAGCAGTACTCGCCGTAGTGATCGTCACCGAACGCCGCGGCCAGCGAGGTGCGCAGGCCGAGCCGGGACAGGGCGGTGGCCATGTTGGCCACTCCCCCGGGGCTGGAGCCCATGCCGCGCGCCCAGGACTCCGTACCGCGCACCGGGGCGGAGTCGAGGCCGATGAAGATGATGTCGAGGAAGACCGTGCCGGTCAGGTAGACGTCGAAGCCCGGCTCCAGGGGGCTGCGCAGCGGACCGAGCGGGTCCACGGCGGCGGCCGCGCTGTCGAGCGGGTCCATGGCTGCGCTGCGGCTGGTGCGGCTGTCCCGACTGGTCACGATGTTCTCCCCGGGCTGGTGCGAAGGCTCGTTTCTGCAAGCGGGCATGCGGTGGAAAGCTGCCAGCCTTGCCCGCCCCGGGCAGGGCCAAAACACAGTGTGGCGCACATCACTCTCATGGCGCTCTTCTCCGGGTCACGGAGCACTTGATAGACAAGGGGACCGCGGCCTCGCGGAACATCCCGTCCCACCTGCGCACCACCGGAAGAGCCGTGTCCGACAACACCTCCGCGCCGCCCGCCGCCTGGCCCCTGGTGGCCCTCTTCACGGCCGGGTACCTCGCCCCTTACCTGCTCCCCACCGTCGTCGGACGCCTCGACGCCCATCTCCCGCTGAGCCCCGCCCAGGCCGGGCTCGTCGGCACCGCCCTGCTGCTCGGCTCGGCCACCGCCGGATTCACCCTGGCCTCCCGGATCCCCCGCCTCGGGCCACGCCCGCTGGCCCGGCTCGGGCTGCTGCTCGCCGCCCTGGGCTACGGCACCGCGGCCTCGACCTCGCTGCTCCCGCTGGTCGTCGCGGGCGTGGTGGTCGGCGGCTTCGGATCCGGGACGGCCACCGCCGTGACCGCCGCCGGGATCGCCGGGCACCGCGATCCGCACCGCATCTCGTCGCTCGGGCTGCTGTCGGTCTCGGCGACCGCCGGGGCCCTGTACCTGACCCTGCCGCACCTCGGCGGCGGTCACGGGCTGCCCTTCGCGGCCATCGCCCTGGTCGCGGCGCTGGCCTGGCCGGCCACGGGCCGGCTCGGCGGGCCCACCCGCCCCGGCCCTGCCGTACGGAGCTCCGGGCGGCCGCCGTACCCGCGCGCCGGGGCGGTACTGGCGGGCTGCCTACTGCTGTGGTCCCTGACCCAGGAGGCCCTGTGGGGCGTCAGCGGCCGGATCGGCGCCGAACAGGCCGGACTGTCCGAGGCCGCCCTGGGCGCCGTCTTCGCGGTGGCGCTGGGCGCGGGCCTGCTCGGGGTCACGGGCGCCTCCGCGTTCGGCACCCGGCTGGGGCGGGCGGTCCCGATCGGCGCGGGCACGGCGGCCATCGCGGGCTGCGTGGTGCTGACCTCCTCCGCGGACGGGCTCACCGGGTTCGCGGCCGGGGAGATCCTGTGGAACGCGGTCTACCCGGTCGTCCTGTCGTACGTGATCGGCCTCGCGGCCTCCCTGGACCCGCGCGGCCGCTGGGCGGTGTTCGCGGGCGCCGCCTCCTCGCTGGGCACGGCCTGCGGGCCCGTGGTGGGCAGCCTGCTCGCCGAGGCCTTCGGATTCCCGGGCATGGGGCTGGTCCTGGGCGGGCTGCTGCTCGCGGTGGCCGGGCCGCTGACCGCCGTCGCCCTGCACGCGGGCCGGAGCCCGGCGGCCACGGCCGGGGAACCGGAACTCCGCATCGAGATCCCGGCTCCCGCGATCCCCACCGGAGCAGGGAAGCCCCGCCGGGTCCTGCTGCTCTCCCCGGCGGCCCGCCGGGGCCAGAAGGCCAGGGCGGAGCGCTAGGTCGCGTCGTCAAAGTCCCGTGCGGCCGGCCCCGCCCTCTCGGGCGGCCGACGCCACTTTGACGACACTCCCTAGCGGGTGTCCCCCTGGCCCCGCTTCGGCAGGGGAACCTTCACGAGGTCCGCGGCGATCGTCAGCTCGCCCTCGAAGCCGGCCGCGCGGGCCTGGCGTTCGAACTCCTGCGGGTCCGGGTAGCGCTGCGAGAAGTGCGTCAGCACGAGGTGCCGTACGCCCGCGTCCCGCGCGACCCGGGCCGCCTGGCCTGCGGTGAGGTGCCCGTGGTCGGTGGCCAGCGCCTCGTCCTCGTCGAGGAACGTGGACTCGATCACCAGCATGTCGGCGCCCGCGGCGAGCGCGTCCACGCCGGGGCACAGCCGGGTGTCCATCACGAAGGCGAAGCTCTGCCCCGGCTTGTGCTCGCTGACGTCGTCGAGCGTGACCCCGCCCAGCCGCCCCTCGCGCTGGATCCGCCCCACGTCGGGCCCCTTGATCCCGTGCCGCGCGAGCAGTTCGGGCACCATGCGGCGGCCGTCCGGCTCGGTGAGCCGGTAGCCGAAGGACTCCACCGGGTGCGAGAGCCGCCGGGCTTCCAGGACGTACGAGGGCCCCTCGGCCAGCGTCCCGTCCGCGGCCACGGGCTCCTCGCGGAGCGCGACGGTCTCCCGGTAGGCGGTGGCGTACCGGAGCCGGTCGAAGAACTTCTGCCCGGAGGCCGGGTAGTGCGCGGTGACGGGGTGCGGGACCCGGTCCAGGTTGATGCGCTGGATCACCCCGGCGAGCCCGAGGCTGTGGTCGCCGTGGAAGTGGGTGATGCAGATCCGGTTGATGTCGTGCGCGGCCACCCCGGCGCGCAGCATCTGGCGCTGGGTGCCCTCGCCCGGGTCGAAGAGGATGCCCTCGCCGTCCCAGCGCAGGAGGTAGCCGTTGTGGTTGCGGTGGCGGGTGGGCACCTGGCTGGCGGTGCCCAGCACCACGAACTCTCGTACGGACACGGTGCTATCCGGGGGGCCACTGGAGGCCGCGGCCTCCGAGGATGTGCGCGTGGGCGTGGAAGACGGTCTGGCCGGCGCCGGCGCCGGTGTTGAACACCACGCGGTAGCCGTGGTCGTCGAGCTTCTCCTCGGCCGCGATCTGCCCGGCCTCGCGCAGCAGGTCGGCGGCGACGGCCGGTTCGGCGGCGGCGAGGGAGGCGGCGTCGGGGTAGTGCACCCGGGGGATCACGAGGACGTGCGTGGGCGCCTGCGGGTTGATGTCCCGGAAGGCGAACGTCGTCTCGGTCTCCCGGACCACGGTCGCCGGGATGTTCCCCGCGACGATCTTGCAGAACAGGCAGTCCGCCTGCGGTTCCCCGGCCATTGCTCCGCCTTCCGAGACAGTGGCACGGGCGGACGGGCCGCCGGCGCCGACGATGATCAGCCCCGGCATCGTATCCGGCGCCGCCCGCGCCCTCATGTGCGTTTCGGGAGGACTCGGGACCGCGGCCCGGTACCGCGGCCAAGACCGCGGCTCAGGACCAGCGGCCGGTGCGCGCCAGCAGCACCGCCGTCGCCGCCGTGCCGGCGGTGGAGGTGCGCAGGACCGAGGAGCCCAGCCGGTGGGGGTGGGCGCCGGCCTCCGCGAAGACGGCCAGCTCCTCCGGGGAGACCCCGCCCTCCGGACCGACGACCAGGACGACGGAGCCGCCGGCGGGCAGCTCGGCCGTGGCCAGCGCCCCCGAGGGGGTGTCCCGGTCCTCGTGGAGGACCATCGCCAGGTCGGCCCCGGCCAGCAGCGCCGCGACCTGCTTGGTGGACATGGCCTCCGCCACCTCCGGGAAGCGGACACGGCGGGACTGCTTGCCCGCCTCCCGGGCCGTGGCCCGCCACTTGGCCAGGGACTTGGCGCCGCGGTCGCCGCGCCACTGGGTGATGCAGCGCGAGGCCTGCCACGGGACGATGGCGTCCACACCGGTCTCGGTCATGGTCTCGACGGCGAGCTCTCCGCGGTCGCCCTTGGGGAGAGCCTGGACGACGGTGATCCGGACGGCCGGTTCCGGCTCCTCCTGAACGGTGTGCAGATCCATGAGGACCAGCCGGTCCTTGCCCTCGGCCGCCTTGACCACGCCCTCCGTCCAGTGACCGCGCCCGTCGGTGAGGACCACGTCCTCACCGGGGTTCAGCCGCTTCACGGACACCGCGTGCCGGCCTTCGGGGCCGTCGAGCACGAACTCCGGCCCCGCGGGGACCTCTTCGACCACGAACACGGGGGCGGTCATGACGTACTCCTGTTGTTCATCGACTTCAGCACGGACCGGGCCTCGGCCAGTTCGGCCGCCAGCACCTCCACCAGCTCCCCCGCGGGCAGCACCCGGGCCAGCCGGTGCCCCTGGCCCGCCCACAGGGCCATGCCCTGCGGGTCCCCGGCCGCGGCGGCCGCCTTGCGCAGGCCGGCGGTCATGTGGTGGATCTGCGGGTACGCGGCCGGGGCGTACGGCCCGTGCTCCCGCATGAACCGGTTCACCAGGCCCCGGGCCGGCCGCCCCGAGAACGCCCTGGTCAGCTCGGTGTGGGGGAACAGGGGGTCCGTCAGCGCCTGCTTGTGCAGCGGGTGCGCGCCCGATTCGGGGCAGGCCAGGAACGCGGTGCCGAGCTGCGCCGCGTCCGCGCCCGCCGCCAGCAGCGCCGCGATCTGCGAGCCGCGCATCAGGCCGCCCGCCGCGATGATCGGGAGGGCCGCCGCCTCCCGTACCTGGGCCACCAGCGCGAGCAGGCCCACGCCCGCCGTGCCGTCCGTCTGCGGGTCGTCGCGGTGGGTGCCCTGGTGGCCGCCGGCCTCCACGCCCTGGACGCAGAGTGCGTCGGCGCCCGCGGCCTGGGCGGCGCGGGCCTCGTCGACCGAGGTGACGGTGACGACGGAGTACGTACCGGCCTGGCGCAGGGCGGCGAGGACCGCGGGCGCGGGGCAGCCGAAGGTGAACGAGACCACGGGGACCGGGTCTTCGAGGAGGATGGCGAGCTTGGCGTCGTAGCCGTCGTCGCTGGTGCCGATGATGTCCTCGTCGGCCAGGGACAGCTCGTACCAGCTGGCCTCGCCGGCCAGCTGCCCGCGGTACGCCTCCACGGCGGCCGGGTCCACGTACCCGGTCTGCGGCATGAAGAGGTTCACGCCGAACGGGCGCCGGGTGAGCGCGCGCAGCTGTTTGATCTCCTGGTACACGCCGTCGGCGGTCTTGTAGCCGCCGGCCAGGAAGCCCAGGGCGCCCGCCTCGCAGACGGCGGCGGCGAGCGGCGGGCAGGAGGCGCCGCCCGCCATGGGAGCCTGCACGATCGGGTAGGGGGAGAGACCGTACGGTGCGGAGGACATGGACTGCATCGTGCCATGTCCCGCTCACCGGGCCGAATCACGGCATTCGCCTGGCATAGTCCGCTTCCCCGGCGGCGTCCGGATCGATGCGGCGAGCCCGGTCCGGGGCATCCCCGGACCGGGCTCGTACGTGTGCCGACAGGCCGGTCAGCGGCCGTTGAAGGCGTCCTTCAGGCGGCTGAACAGGCCCTGCTGACCCGGCGCGAACTGGCCCATGGGCCGCTCCTCGCCGCGCAGCTTGGCGAGCTGGCGCAGCAGCTCCTCCTGCTGGGCGTCCAGCTTGCCGGGGGTGGTGACCTCGACGTGGACGATCAGGTCGCCGCGGCCGCCGCCGCGCAGGTGCGTGACGCCGCGCCCGTGCAGCGGGATCGACTGGCCGGACCCGGTGCCGGGACGGATGTCGATCTCCTCCATGCCGTCCAGGGTCTCCAGCGGGCATTTGGTGCCCAGGGCCGCGGCCGTCATGGGGATGGTCACCGTGCAGTGCAGGTCGTCCCCGCGCCGCTGGAAGGTCGGGTGCGGCAGCTCGTGGATCTCCACGTACAGGTCGCCGGCGGGGCCGCCGCCGGGGCCGACCTCGCCCTCGCCCGCGAGCTGGATCCGGGTGCCGTTCTCGACGCCGGCCGGGATCTTGACCGTGAGGCTGCGGCGGGAGCGGACCCGGCCGTCGCCCGCGCACTCGTGGCACGGGGTCGGGACCACGGTGCCGAAGCCCTGGCACTGGGGGCAGGGACGCGAGGTCATGACCTGGCCCAGGAAGGACCGGGTGACCTGCGACACCTCACCGCGCCCACGGCACATGTCACACGTCTGCGCCGAGGTGCCGGGGGCGGCGCCCTCGCCGGAGCAGGTGGTGCAGACGACGGCCGTGTCGACCTGGATGTCCTTGGTCGTGCCGAAGGCGGCCTCGTCCAGCTCCAGGTCGAGGCGGATCATGGCGTCCTGGCCGCGGCGGGTCCGCGAGCGCGGGCCGCGCTGCGAGGCCTGGCCGAAGAAGGCGTCCATGATGTCGGAGAAGTTGCCGAAGCCGCCCGCACCGAATCCGCCCGCGCCCGCGCCGCCGCCCGAGGAGGACAGCGGGTCGCCGCCGAGGTCGTAGACCTGCTTCTTCTGCGGGTCCGAGAGCACCTCGTACGCCGCGTTGATCTCCTTGAAGCGCTCCTGCGTCTTCGGGTCCGGATTCACGTCCGGGTGGAGTTCACGCGCGAGGCGGCGGAAGGCCTTCTTGATCTCGTCCTGCGATGCGTCGCGGCGCACGCCGAGAACGGCGTAGTAGTCCGTGGCCACTTACGACTCCGCCAGGATCTGTCCGACGTAACGTGCCACTGCGCGTACCGCTCCCATCGTTCCGGGGTAGTCCATGCGGGTCGGTCCGACCACGCCGAGTTTGGCGACTGCTTCGCCGCCCGAACCGTAGCCGACCGAGACGACGGACGTGGAGTTCAGTCCCTCGTAGGCATTCTCATGCCCGATCCGTACGGCCATTCCCGACTCGTTGGCCTCGCCCAGCAGCTTGAGGAGCACGACCTGCTCCTCCAGCGCTTCGAGCACCGGCCTGATCGTCAGGGGAAAATCGTGTCCGAAGCGCGTGAGATTGGCGGTTCCGCCGATCATCAGCCGCTCCTCGGCCTCCTCGACCAGCGTCTCGAGCAGGGTCGAGAGCACGGTCGACACCGTGCCGCGGTCCTCCGGTTCGAAGGACTCCGGCAGGTCCTGCACGAGCTGCGGCACGTCGGTGAACCGGCGCCCGACGACCCGGCTGTTGAGCCGCGCCCGCAGATCTGCGAGCGAGGTCTCGCCGAACGGCGTCTGGCAGTCGACGAGCCGCTGCTCGACCCGGCCGGTATCGGTGATCAGCACGAGCATGAGCCGGGCCGGAGCCAGCGACAGCAGCTCGACGTGGCGGACCGTGGACCGGGTCAGGCTCGGGTACTGGACGACGGCGACCTGCCGGGTGAGCTGCGCGAGCAGCCGCACGGTACGGCCGACGACGTCGTCGAGGTCGACGGCGCCGTCGAGAAAGTTCTGGATGGCCCGGCGCTCGGGCGTCGACAGCGGTTTGACTCCCGCCAGCCTGTCGACGAAGAGCCGGTAGCCCTTGTCCGTGGGGATCCGGCCGGCGCTGGTGTGGGGCTGGGCGATGTAGCCCTCGTCCTCCAGCACGGCCATGTCGTTGCGCACGGTGGCGGGCGAGACGCCGAGCCGGTGCCGCTCGGTGAGCGCCTTGGAGCCGACCGGCTCCTCCGTCCCGACGTAGTCCTGGACGATGGCGCGCAGCACCTCGAGTCTGCGTTCGCTGAGCATCGCGCACACCTCCAGCTGGTCGTCGTCGCGCGTCATGGTCGGTTTGATCTGCTTCGTTGGCACTCCGGGCGTTCGAGTGCCAGAGATCCCCCGGCCAGTGTACGGCCGGGTAGTCAGCCCCTGGCAAGGGCGGCCCGCCAAGGTAGCGTCGCGGCATGGACGTGCGTTGGGAAGAGGCGGGCTGGGAGCGGCTGACCGGGCGGACCGGACGGCGGCGGCTCCCGGTGTGGGATTGCACGGTGGGATTGGTGGTGGGGGACGAGTCGGTGCTCCTGATCGATCCGGGCTCATGCGTGCGCGAAGGGGCGCAGCTGCGGGCCGAGGCGGAGCGGCTGACCGGCCGGCGCGTGACGCATATCGCATTCACGCACGGCCATTTCGATCACGTACTGGGCGTGGCGGCGTTCGCCGGGGCCGAGGTGTACGGGGCCGTCGGGCTGGACGCGGAGCTGTCGGCGGGCCGGGAGGAGCTGCGCGCCGGCGCGGTCCTGCAGGGGCTGGCGGAGGCCGAGGCCGCCGAGGCGGTGGACCTGCTGGTGGTGCCGAGGCATTCCGTGTCGGGCGAATGGACGCTGGAGCTGGGCGGGGTGCAGGCGCTGCTGGCCAACGTCGGGCCCGGGCACTCCCCGTACGACCTGGCGGTGTTCGTGCCGGGCGAGCGCGAGACGGTGTTCTGCGGGGACCTCGTCGAGGAGTCGGGGGAGCCCCAGGCGGGCAGTGACGCGGTGCCGGCGCAGTGGCCGGCGGCGATCGACCGGCTGCTGTCGCTGGGCGGGGACGACGCTCTGTACGTGCCGGGTCACGGAGCGGTGGTCTCCGCGGACTTCGTCCGTGAGCAACGCGACACACTGGCACGGCGGTTCGGCGTGTCGGGCCCGTGAGCCCGCGCTCTCTCCTACTCTCGGCCGGATGCGCGAGTACTCCCCCGACCTGACCCCGCAGTGGAAGCGCCCCAAGCCGGTGCCGGAGGTGCCGGCGGACACCGACCTGGTGGTCGAGGTGGCGGGTACGGACTTCTGCGGCGCGGTGGTGGCCTGTGAGGCGGGCACGGTGACCCTGGAGGACCGCTTCGGCAAGCGGCGGGTGTTCCCGCTGGAGCCGCGGGGGTTCCTGCTGGAGGGCGCCGTGGTGACGCTGACCCGCCCCTCACGGGCGCCCGCGGCCCCCTTGCGTACGGCGTCGGGCTCGGTGGCCGTCCCGGGGGCGCGCGCCCGTGTGGCGCGCGCCGGGCGGATCTACGTGGAGGGCCGGCACGACGCGGAGCTGGTGGAGCGGGTCTGGGGAGACGACCTGCGGATCGAGGGCGTGGTGGTGGAGTACCTGGAGGGCATCGACGACCTCCCCGCGGTGGTCGCGGACTTCGCCCCGACGGCCGACGCCCGCCTGGGCGTCCTGGTGGACCACCTGGTCCCGGGTTCGAAGGAGTCCCGTATCGCGGCGTCCGTGACCTCGTCGGACGTCCTGATCGTCGGCCACCCGTACGTGGACGTCTGGCAGGCGGTGAAGCCGTCCGCGCTGGGCATCGCCGCGTGGCCGGTGATCCCGCCGGGCCAGGACTGGAAGACGGGCGTCTGCCGGGCGCTGGGCTGGCCGGAGAACACCGGCGCCGCCTGGCAGCACATCCTGTCCCGCGTGCGGTCCTACAAGGATCTGGAGCCGGTCCTGCTGGGGCGGGTGGAGGAGTTGATCGACTTCGTCACGGCCTAGAGACGGGGTGGGCGGCCGCCGCGAGGGCGTACGGATTCACTCCTCCGAGGGGTCAGTCCACCAGGTCGCGGACCACCGCGTCGGCCAGGAGGCGGCCGCGGAGGGTCAGGACGGCGCGGCCCGCCTCGTACGGGGCGGCTTCCAGGAGGCCGTCGGCGAGGGCGCGGCGGGAGGCCGCGAGGCCGGCCGGGGCCAGCAGGGACAGCGGGACGCCGTCCACCAGGCGGAGCTCCAGCAGGATCCGCTCCACCCGGCGGTCCTCCTCGGAGAGGAGTTCGCGGCCGGCGCCCGGGGAGCGGCCCTCCGCCAAGGCGGCGGCGTAGGCGCCCGGGTGCTTCACGTTCCACCAGCGGACCCCGCCCACGTGCGAGTGGGCCCCGGGGCCCGCGCCCCACCAGTCGGCGCCGCGCCAGTACAGCTCGTTGTGCAGGCAGCGGCCCGCCTCCGAGGTGGCCCAGTTCGAGACCTCGTACCAGTCGTACCCGGCCTCGGCCATCACCGAGTCCGCGATCAGGTACCGGTCGGCGTGCACGTCGTCGTCCGTCATCGGGACCTCGCCCCGCCGGATCCGCCGTGCCAGCTGCGTGCCCTCCTCCACGATCAGCGCGTACGCGCTGATGTGGTCCGGGCCGGCCCCGAGCGCGGCGGCCAGTGAGGCGCGCCAGTCCTCGTCGGTCTCCCCCGGCGTGCCGTAGATCAGGTCCAGGTTCACGTGCTCGAAGCCCGCCGCGCGCGCCTCCGCGACGCACGCCTCCGGCCGGCCCGGGGTGTGCGTGCGGTCGAGCACCTTCAGGACGTGCTGCTTCGCGCTCTGCATGCCGAAGGAGACCCGGTTGAAGCCGCCGGCCCGCAGCTCCGCCAGGTACTCCGGGTTCACCGACTCGGGATTGGCCTCCGTGGTGACCTCGGCGTCCTCGGCGAGCCCGAACTCGTCCCGGATCGCCGCGAGCATCCGTACGAGGTCCGCGGCGGGCAGCAGCGTCGGCGTGCCGCCGCCCACGAACACCGTCCGCACGGCCCGCGGGTCGTCGCCGAGCACCTTGCGGGCGAGGCGGACCTCGTCGATCAGGGTGTCGGCGTAGTTCTCCCGGGAGGCGAGCACGCCGCCGGTGCCGCGCAGCTCGGTCGCGGTGTACGTGTTGAAGTCGCAGTACCCGCACCGCGTGGCGCAGTACGGGACGTGCAGGTAGAACCCGAGCGGCCGGTCCCCGGCACCCGCCAGGGCATGCGACGGCAGCGAGCCGTCTTCGGGCATGGGTTCACCGTCGGGCAGTGCGGAAGGCATGCGCCCATTGTCCCGCACCCCGGCCGGGGCCCGGCCGCTCACCGCCGCCCCCGGGCCCCTCGTACCGTCCGCGCCGCCGCCCGCGGCCGCGCTACGCCTCGCGCGAGCCCTCGTACATCTCGTCGATCAGGTGCTTGAACTCACGCTCGACGGCCGGCCGCTTCAGCTTGAGGCTGGGCGTGAGGTCGCCGTGCTCCACGTCGAGGTCGCGGGGCAGGATCCGGAACTTCTTGACCGTCTGCCAGCGCTGGAGGCCCTCGTTCAGCGTCTGGATATACGTCTCGACCAGCCGGTTCGTCTCCGCCGCGGCCAGGACCTCGGCGTACGTCCTGCCCTCCAGGCCGTTCTCGGCGGCCCAGCCCATGATCGACGGCTCGTCGAGCGCGACCAGGGCGGCGCAGAAGTTCCGGTCCGCGCCGTGCACGACGATGCTCGACACGTACGGGCAGATCGCCTTGAACCGGCCCTCGATCTCGGCGGGCGCGACGTACTTTCCGTTCGAGGTCTTGATCAGGTCCTTCTTGCGGTCCGTGATGCGCAGGTAGCCGTCGGGCGAGAGCTCGCCGATGTCGCCCGTGTGCAGCCAGCCGTCCTCCTCCAGCACCTCGGCGGTCTTCTCGGGCTGCAGGTGGTAGCCCTGCATGATGCCGGGGCCGCGCAGCAGGATCTCGCCGTCGTCGGCGATGCGGACCTCGGTGCCGGGGAGCGGCTTGCCGACGGTGCCGGTGCGGTAGGCCTCGCCGGGGTTGACGAAGGAGGCCGCGCTGGACTCGGTGAGGCCGTAGCCCTCGAGGATGTTGATGCCGGCGCCGGCGAAGAAGTAGCCGATCTCGGGGGCCAGCGCGGAGGCGCCGGAGACGGCGGCGCGCAGCCGGCCGCCGAAGGCCTCGCGGAGCTTGGAGTAGACGAGCGCGTCGGCGATCTTGTGCTTGGTGGCGAGGCCGAAGGGGACCGCGGGGCTGCCGGTGCGCCGGTGGTTGTCCTGGGTGGTCTTGGCGTACTCGCGGGCGACGCCGACCGACCACTTGAAGATCTTGTACTTGGCGCCGCCGCCGGCCCGGGCCTTGGCGGCGACCCCGTTGTAGACCTTCTCGAAGATGCGGGGGACGGCCGCCATGTAGGTGGGCTGGACGACCGGCAGGTTCTCGATGATCTTGTCGATGCGGCCGTCGACGGCGGTGACGTGCCCGACCTCGATCTGTCCGGAGGTCAGGACCTTGCCGAAGACGTGCGCGAGCGGCAGCCACAGGTACTGGACGTCGGTGCTGGAGATCATGCCGGTGGCGACGGTGGCCTTGGCCATGTACGACCAGTTGTCGTGCGGGAGCCGTACGCCCTTGGGACGGCCGGTCGTGCCCGAGGTGTAGATCAGGGTGGCGAGCTGGTCGGCGGTGATGGCCGCGATCCGCTCCTTGACCGCCTCGGGGTGCTTGGCGAGGTACTCCCGGCCGCGCGCCTCCAGGTCGGCGAGGGAGAGCACCCAGCCTTCCGGATCGCCTGCGGCCGGTACCGCGTCGGCGGCCTCCACGACCACCACGTGGGCGAGCTCGGGCAGGTCGGCGCGGCGCTCGCGGGCCTTGGCGAGCTGGGAGGCGTCCTCGGCGATCAGCACGCGGCTGGCCGAGTCGGAGAGGATGAACGCCGATTCCTCGGCGTTGGTGCTGGGGTAGATCGTGGTCACCGCGCCGCCGGCGCACATGACGCCGAGGTCCGAGAGGATCCACTCGACGCGGGTGTTGCAGGCGAGCGCGACCCGGTCCTCGGGCTGCAGGCCCAGCTCCAGCAGGCCGGCGGCGATGCCGAAGACCCGCTCGGCCGCCTGTCCCCAGCTCAGCGACTTCCAGTCGTCGGGGCCGCTGCCGCCGGCCGCGGGCACCGGGAACCGGTAGGCCTCGGCGTTCGGCGTGGCGGCGACACGCTCAAGGAAGAGGGCCGCCACGGTGGGCGGGCGGTTCTCGATCAAGGTCTGTGTGTCGCTCACGGACGTCCTCCGGACCACGCGGCAGGGCGTGTCATTCAGGGGCTTGTAACTGGCGAGTAACCATCGAGCAGTGATCAGACTAGGTCTCCACCGGCCGGGGCGTAAGAGTCCGCGAGCGGCCGATTCATAACGAAACAAGCCCCCGTGCATCCGCGCGGGGGCTTGTTTCGCACGACGCCGGTCGCGACGGCTACTTCTTCTTGCCGCCGGACTCGTCGCTGGAGAGGACGGCGATGAAGGCCTCCTGGGGCACCTCCACCGAGCCGACCATCTTCATGCGCTTCTTGCCTTCCTTCTGCTTCTCCAGCAGCTTCCGCTTACGGGAGATGTCACCGCCGTAGCACTTGGCGAGGACGTCCTTGCGGATGGCGCGGATGGTCTCGCGGGCGATGACGCGCGAGCCGACGGCCGCCTGGATCGGGATCTCGAAGGCCTGCCGCGGGATGAGCTCGCGCAGCTTGGCGACGAGGCGCACGCCGTAGGCGTAGGCCGCGTCCTTGTGGCAGACGGCGGAGAAGGCGTCGACCTTGTCGCCGTGCAGCAGGATGTCGACCTTGACCAGGCTGCCGGCCTGCTCGCCGGTGGGCTCGTAGTCGAGGGAGGCGTAACCGCGCGTCTTGGACTTCAGCTGGTCGAAGAAGTCGAAGACGATCTCCGCGAGCGGGAGCGTGTAGCGGATCTCGACCCGGTCCTCGGAGAGGTAGTCCATCCCGAGGAGGGTGCCGCGGCGCTGCTGGCAGAGCTCCATGATCGCGCCGATGAACTCGGAGGGGGCGAGCAGCGTGGCCCGTACGACCGGCTCGAACACGTCCCTGATCTTGCCCTCGGGGAACTCGCTCGGGTTGGTGACGGTGACCTCCTTGCCGTCCTCCAGCACGACGCGGTAGACCACGTTCGGCGCGGTGGCGATCAGGTCGAGGCCGAACTCGCGCTCCAGGCGCTCGCGCACCACGTCCAGGTGCAGCAGGCCGAGGAACCCGACGCGGAAGCCGAAGCCGAGCGCCGCCGAGGTCTCCGGCTCGTAGACCAGCGCGGCGTCGTTGAGCTGGAGCTTGTCCAGGGCCTCGCGCAGGTCCGGGTAGTCCGAGCCGTCGAGCGGGTAAAGGCCCGAGAAGACCATCGGACGCGGGTCCTTGTAGCCGCCGAGCGCCTCGGTCGCGCCGTTGTGCAGGCTGGTGATGGTGTCACCGACCTTGGACTGACGGACGTCCTTCACGCCGGTGATGATGTAGCCCACCTCACCGACGCCGATGCCGTCGGCCGGGGTCATCTCCGGGGAGGAGACACCGATCTCCAGCAGCTCGTGCGTGGCGCCGGTCGACATCATCCGGATGCGCTCGCGCTTGTTGAGCTGGCCGTCGACCACACGCACGTACGTCACGACACCGCGGTACGAGTCGTAGACGGAGTCGAAGATCATCGCGCGGGCCGGGGCGTCCTTGGGGCCGACCGGGGCCGGGACCGTGGCGACGATCTTGTCGAGCAGCGCATCCACGCCGAGACCGGTCTTCGCCGAGACGCGCAGGACGTCCTCCGGCTGGCAGCCGACCAGGTTCGCGAGCTCCTCGGCGAACTTCTCCGGCTGGGCGGCCGGCAGGTCGATCTTGTTCAGGACCGGGACGATCGCCAGGTCCTTCTCCATCGCCAGGTACAGGTTGGCGAGGGTCTGCGCCTCGATGCCCTGGGCGGCGTCCACGAGGAGGACCGTGCCCTCGCAGGCGGCGAGGGAGCGCGAGACCTCGTACGTGAAGTCGACGTGCCCGGGGGTGTCGATCATGTTGAGGATGTGCGTCTTGCCCTGGCCCTCGCCCACCGTGGGCGCCCAGGGCAGTCGGACCGCCTGGGACTTGATCGTGATGCCGCGCTCACGCTCGATGTCCATGCGGTCGAGGTACTGGGCGCGCATCTGCCGCTGGTCGACGACGCCGGTGAGCTGGAGCATCCGGTCGGCGAGCGTCGACTTGCCGTGGTCGATGTGCGCGATGATGCAGAAATTGCGGATCAGCGCCGGGTCGGTACGGCTCGGCTCGGGCACGTGGCTGGGGATCGCGGGCACGCAGTGTCCTGATTCTCGGGTCGCAGTCGGAAGCGTTTCCGGCTCTCGTCGGATCTGTACGCAGGCTCCCATGGTCCCATGGACGGGGCGATGCGCTCGGTTTGGGCCGGTCGGAGCGCGCCTGGTAGCCTGGGCAGCTGTGTCTCGTATGCCCTCTCAGCTGTCGGGACACAATCCGAAGATCAAACTCTGAACCTGAAAAGGCTCTTTCGTGGCGAACATCAAGTCCCAGATCAAGCGGAACAAGACGAACGAGAAGGCGCGCCTGCGCAACAAGGCCGTCAAGTCTTCGCTCAAGACCGCGATCCGCAAGGCCCGCGAGGCCGTCCTCGCCGGTGACGCCGAGAAGGCCACTGTGGCTTCTCGCGCCGCCGCGCGTGCGCTCGACAAGGCTGTCTCGAAGGGTGTCATCCACAAGAACGCCGCCGCCAACAAGAAGTCGGCGCTGGCCACCAAGGTTGCCTCCCTCCAGGGCTGAGCTCTGATGTGATCGCCGGAACGGACCCAGCGGGCCCTCTCTCCCGCTCCTGACCGGTCACCCCGCGCCGCACACGAAGCGTTCGCCACGCGGGTGCGGCGCAAACAAGAAGTAACGAAGGCCCCGAGAGCCACCCTTCCCCAGGGCGGCCCCGGGGCCTTCGTCTTGCCCGGACGGTCGGTCGGCCGACCGGCGAGCCGGCAGCCGGTTACCGGCGCTGGGCCGGTTACCGCTGCTGGGGGCGGGCCGCCCGGGCCACGGCCACGACCGCCTTCTCCAGGGCGTACTCCGGGTCGTCGCCGCCGCCCTTGACGCCGGCGTCGGCGGCGGCCACGGCGCGCAGGGCGTCCGCGACGCCGTCCGCCGACCAGCCCCGCATCTGCTGGCGGACCCGGTCGATCTTCCAGGGCGGCATCCCCAGGTCCCGGGCGAGGTCGCCCGGACGGGCGCCGCGCGGGGCGGAGGCCAGCTTGCCGATGGCCCGCACCGCCTGCGCGAGCGCGCTGGTGATCAGCACCGGCGCCACCCCCGTGGACAGCGACCACCGCAGGGCTTCGAGGGCTTCCGCCGCCCGGCCCTCGACCGCCCGGTCGGCGACCGTGAAGCTGGAGGCCTCGGCCCGGCCCGTGTAGTACCGGCCGACCACGGACTCGTCGATCGTGCCCTCGACGTCCGCGCACAGCTGCGCGGCCGCGCTCGCGAGCTCCCGCAGATCGCTCCCGATCGCGTCGACCAGCGTCTGGCACGCCTCCGGGGTCGCCGACCGGCCCAGCGTGCGGAACTCTCCCCGCACGAACGCCAGCCGGTCCGCGGCCTTCGTCATCTTCGGGCAGGCGATCTCCCGGGCGCCGGCCTTGCGGGCCGCGTCCAGCAGCCCCTTGCCCTTGACCCCGCCCGCGTGGAGGAGCACGAGGATGATCTCCTCGAACGGCGCCGCGAGGTACGCCTTGACCTCCTTGACCGTGTCCGCGGAGAGGTCCTGCGCATTGCGTACGACCAGCACCTTGCGCTCGGAGAAGAGCGAGGGACTGGTGAGCTCGGCGAGCGTGCCGGGCTGGAGCTGCTCCGGTGCGAGGTCGCGCACGTCCGTATCGGCGTCGGTGGCCCGGGCGGCCGCCACCACCTCCCGTACGGCGCGGTCGAGCAGCAGGTCCTCCTGCCCCACCGCGAGGGTGAGCGGGGCGAGCGGATCGTCGGTGGAGTTCTTCCTGGTGGCCATCGCGTCCAGCATCCCACGCCGCACTGACAGCCCCCCGCATCGCGGCCTCCCCCGCAGAATCCCCGAGAATGGCCCGGTGAACGTGCGACATGTACTGGTGCTGCCCGACCGCGACGCCGCCGAGGAGGTGGCCCAGGAGGCCGTGGACCGCTTCGGCCTCCCCGAGGAGCCTCAGCTGTTCCGCGACGCCCTCGCCGGCGAGGACGACGCCGAGGACGCCCAGTGGCTCGTGGTCGTCGAGGACCCGCAGGAACGGCTCGACGCCACGGTGTTGGACGGCCTCGCCGCCGAGTACGAGGGCTGGCTCGAAACCCCGTAGCCCCGCCGGCCCCGCCCTTTCGGGCGGCCGACGTCACTTTGACGACACTCCCTAGGCCTTGTGCACGATCTGGACGTCCAGCACCACTTCCACGCTCGAACCGATCGCCGCTATCCCCTGGGCCAGCACGGACTGCCAGTTGAGGCTGAAGTCCTCGCGGTGCAGTCCGGCGGTCGCCCGGCAGGCCGCGCGCGGCTCGCCCTCCAACCCGGTGCCGAGGCCCAGGTACTCGGTGTCCAGGGTCACCGAGCGGCTGGCCCCGTGCAGGGTCAGGGCGCCCGCGACGGCCCAGCGGCTGCCGCTGCGGTGGATGAACCGCTCGCTGTAGAACTCGACCGTCGGATACCGGGCCGCGTCCAGGAAGTCGGCGGACCGCAGGTGGTCGTCCCGCATCCGCACGCCGGTGTCGATGCTCGCCGCGTCGATGATCACGTGCATGGAGGAGTCCTCCATGCGGTCGGCTATCCGCACCCCGCCGGCGAAGGTGTTGAACCGGCCGCGGATCCGGGCGAAGCCGATGTGCTGCGCGGTGAAGGCGATGGACGAATGCGTCGGGTCGAGCTCCCAGTGGCCCGGCGCCGGCAGCAGCGGCGGCTCCACGGCGTCGAGCACGATCTCCCCGGTGCCGGGCTGCGCCGGGTCCCCCACCAGCGTCGCCCCGTGGAACGGCGCATAGCCCTCGGCGGTGACGGTGAGCCGGTACTCGCCCTCCGGCACGGCCGCGGTGAACCCGCCGTACGGATCGGTCTCGCCGCTGACGATGCGCCGCCCGATCGGGTCGGTCACTTCGAACCTGGCCTGTCTGACCGGCTGGTGGACCGTGTCGAGGACACGACAGCTGAGCAGCCGCGCCGTATGAGGCAGCGTCAGTGTCGCCGATGTGTCCTGACCGCCGCTTCCGGCCGTCTCCATCCCCCTTCTGCGACCGAACATGGTTGATGCACCCCCGTGCTGTGTGGACTTGTACCGCTCTGGCGAAGACGCATTCGATCATGCTGTCGGGTTGCGGGCAAACGGAAAGGCGGTGTCCGGTATGCCCGTGTCGGCGCCGTCGACGACGTGAGGGGAACGCCCGCATCCCCGGACCGCTCCCGGACACGGCGATCGAACCGTCGGTATCGGTGCGCAGCACGGTCGCGCCCATGGCCCGAAGCCGTGCGAGAGTGCCCGGTGCCGGGTGCCCGTAGCGGTTGCCCTCACCGACCGGGACGAGCGCGAGCCGGGGCCGGATCCGGTCCTGGAGGCCGGGGTCCTGGTGGGCGGAACCGTGGTGGGCGACCTTGAGGACATCGACCGGTCCCAGGTCCGGACGGGCCCTCAAAAGGGCTTCCTGCGAAGGCGGTTCGAGATCGCCGAGCAGCAGGAGGGTCAGGCCCGCGCTGCGGACCAGCAGCGCGACACTGGCGTCGTTGGGCCCCTCCGGCCGCGGCCCGTCGGGCGAGGGCCACAGCACCTGCCACTCCAGCGGCCCGGCCCGCCGCCGCTCGCCCGCCGTGGCCGCCACGACGGGTACGCGCGCGGCCGCCGCGGTCCGCCGGACGAACTCGGCCTGGGCAGCCGGCTCCTCCAGCGTGGTGGTCTGAATCACACCCACGGACCGGCCCCGCAGCACCCCGGACAAGCCGCCGACGTGGTCGGCGTGAAAGTGCGTCAGCAGGAGCAGCGGCACCCGGCTGACTCCCAGGGCGCGCAGACACGCGTCCACCGGGCCCGCTTGCGGGCCGGCGTCCACCACGACGGCCGTGCCCGGGCCGACGGCGAGCACGGCGGCGTCGCCCTGCCCCACCGCGCACTGCACGTAGCTCCAGTTGGGCGGCGGCCAGCGGGTGAGCGTACGGGTCAGCTGCGGCGGCCGCAGTACGGCCAGGAGCAGCAGCACGGCCAGCGCGGAGCACACCCACGGCCGGTGCCTGATCCGCGCGCCGAGCCCCACGACGGCCAGGGTGGCGGCGGCCAGCAGCAGCCCCCCGGTGAGCCCGCCCGGCCAGGCCAGCTCCGCGCCCGGCAGCCGCGCCCCGATGCGGGCCACGCCGGCGATCCACCCGGCCGGCACCCCGGCGCACCGGGCGAGCAGCTCGGCGACGGGCATGCACACCGGCGCCGCCGCGAGCGTCGCGAAGCCGAGCACGGTGGCCGGGCCCGCAGCGAGCTCGGCGAGCAGATTGCAGGGCACCGCCACCAGGCTCACCCGGGCCGAGAGCACGGCGACCACCGGCGCGCACACCGCCTGGGCGGCCGCGGCGGCGCCGAGCGCCTCGGCGAACCGGGGCCGCGTCCCGCGCCGCCGCAGCGCTTCGCTCCAGCGCGGGCCGAGCGTCAGCAGGGACCCGGTGGCCAGGACCGAGAGCAGGAAGCCGGGGCTGCGGGCGAGCCACGGATCGTGGAGCACCAGCAGCAGGACGGCGGCCGCCAGCGCGGGGATCAGGGACCTGCGCCGCCCGGTGGCGATGGCCAGCAGGGTGATCGCCCCGCAGGCCGCGGCCCGCAGCACGCTCGGCTCCGGCCGGCACACCATCACGAAGGCCACGGTCAGCGCGGCCCCGCACAGGGCCGTCGCCCGCAGGGACAGCCCCAGGCGGGGTGCCAGGCCGCCCCGCTCGGCCCGCTGCGCGGCGGCGGGCGGGCCGATGAGCAGGAACAGCACCACGGTCAGGTTGGACCCGGACACGGCCAGCAGATGCAGCAGGTCGGTGGCCCGGAACGCCTCGTCGAGGTCGGGCGGCACCCGGGAGGTGTCCCCGACGACGAGCCCCGGCAGCAGGGCCCGGGCGTCCGGGGCGAGTCCCCCGGTGGCCTCGCGCAGCCCGGCCCGCAGCCTCCCGGCGATCCGCTGGACGGTGTCGGGCGCACCGGTCACCCGCGGCGGGGTGTCCCCCGCGGGGCGCAGCAACGCCACGGCCCGCTCCCCGGCCCGCCCCGGGGCCAGCCCGGCGACGACCGCGACCCGGGTGGAGGGCTGCAGCCGGGCCCACTGCGGATGCCCGGCCAGCACCCGTACGGGCGTCTCGACCCGGGTCTGCGTGCCGTCGGGCCCGGTCACCCGGGTCAGCACCGCGTCCAGGACCACCACGGGCGGCCCGCTCCCGCCGCGGGCCGCCCGCGGATCGGAGCCGACGGTGAGCTCGGCGAGGACCCGGGCGTGCTCCCCCGCGAGCCCCACGACCGGCCCGGCCCGCGCCTCGGCCCGCTGCAGCCCCGCCACCCCGGCCCCCGCGGCCGCGCAGAGCAGGGCGGCGGCCGCGGCCGGGCCGATCCGCCACAGCGACTCGGGACGGAGGCAGGCGGCCAGGAGCAGCAGCCCCGCGCCGAGGACCCCGAGCCCGGCCGCGGCGGCGGTCCGGCCGACCGGTGCGTCGAGGGCGAGGGCGGCCGCCGCCCAGGCGGCCAGCGCCGGTACGACCAGGCGCAGATCCACCGGACCCGGCCCCTCGGGGCGCTTCACGGCCGGACCAGCTTGCGCAGATCGGCGAACCGCCGCTCGCCGATGCCGTCGACCTGCCGGAGCTCCTCCACCGAGCGGAAGCCTCCGCGGGCGGTCCGGAACTCCACGATGTGCTGCGCCAGCACCGGGCCGACCCCGGGCAGGCCGTCGAGCTGTTCCACGGTGGCCGTGCCGAGGCTCAGCGGCCCGGCAAGGCCACCGCCACCGGCGCCCGGGCCGGCTCCGGACCCCGGCCCGCCCGGGGCGGGCTGCGCCGGGGCGCCGACCACCACCTGCTCGCCGTCGACCAGCACCCGGGCCCGGTTGAGCCCGCTCGTGTCCGCACCGGGCCGCACTCCGCCGGCGGCGGCCAGCGCGTCCTCGACCCGCGCCCCGGCGGGCAGCCGCCGTACACCGGGATCACGCACCTTGCCGCTGACATCCACCACGATCCGCGCGCCGGCACCTCCGCCACCGGCGGCGGGCCCGGGGCTCGGCCCCGGGGCCGGAGCCGTCGCCGGGGCGACCACCGGGGGCGCGGTCACCGGCTGCGGCCGGGCGGTCCAGAACTGCTGCGCCCCGAAGGCGACGGCGGCGGCCAGCACCACCCCCACGGCGGCCACCGTGCGCGGCTCCACCGCGCACCGGGCCTGGAGCCACATCGGCAGCCGCTCCCGCACGGCGAGCCGCAGCCGGGCTCCCCCGGAGAGCCCGGCTCCCGCGGACGGCGGGCCCTCCCCGCCCGGCGGGATCCCCACGGGGGTCCCGCCGGGCGGCGGATCGGCCACGGACCGGATCCCGGGCCCCGAACCCGGCGCCACCCCCGGCTGCGGGGACGGCGGCGCGCCGGCGCCGAGCGGCGGCCCGCCCCCGAGCGCAGGGCCGCCGCCCAGCAGGGCTTCGGCTCGGCGGCGCACCGCGGCGGGCTCGGGACGGTGTGGACGCGGACGCCCCCTGCGGTGGCGCAGCCTCCCGTCCGAGAGACGGGACCGGCCGGGACCGCTGGTGGCTCCGGAGGAGGGCGAGGTACGTGTGCGAAGAGTCATGGCACGACGGTAGGGGCGAATCCCGACCCCAGTTCGGAGTTATCAATTCCGGTGGAAATCCCGGCCGCTGTGGATAACTCCGCCACTCGTTCCGGTGATCAGCGGGGCGAGACGACCGCCGCCAGCAGCCCCGGCCCGGTGTGCGCGCCGATCACCGCGCCGACCTCGCTGACGTGCAGTTCGACGAGCCCGGGGATGCGTTCGCGCAGCCGCTGCGCGAGCTTCTCGGCCCGCTCGGGCGCCGCCAGGTGGTGCACGGCCACGTCGACGCTGCCCGCCCCGGCGCGCTCCACGGCCAGCTCCTCCAGGCGGGCGATGGCCTTGGACGCCGTACGCACCTTCTCCAGCATCTCGATCCGCCCGCCCTGCAGGGTGAGCAGCGGCTTGACCGCGAGGGCGGAGCCCAGGAGGGCCTGGGCCGCCCCGATGCGGCCGCCGCGGCGCAGGTAGTCGAGGGTGTCGACGTAGAAGTACGCGGACATGTCCGCTGCCCGCTTCTCGGCGGCGGCCACCGCCTCGTCGACGGAACCGCCGGCTTCGGACACCTCGGCGGCGGCGAGGGCGCAGAACCCGAGGGCCATCGCGACCATGCCGGTGTCGACGACCCGGACGGGCACGGGGGCCGTCTTGGCGGCGACGACGGCTGCGTCGTAGGTGCCGGAGAACTCTGCGGACAGGTGCAGGCTGACGATTCCGGTCGCGCCGGCCTCCGCGGCCGCCCGGTAGGCCCGTACGAACTCCTCCGGGCTGGGCCGGGAGGTGGTGACCGGGCGGCGCTTCTGCAGCGCCAGGGCGAGGCTGCGGGCCGAGATCTCGGTGCCCTCTTCGAGGGCCTCGTCGCCGAGGACCACGGTCAGCGGGACGGAGGTGATTCCGTGCCGCGTCATGGCCGGTTGGGGCAGGTAGGCCGTGGAATCGGTGACGATCGCGACATGGCGGGACATGAGCCGGAGGTTACCGCCCGTGGGGGCGCGACGGCAGCCCGACCCCTGGCCGGGGGGACGGGAAGGGTTCCGACTCAGGGTTTCGACTCGCCGCTGCTCGGAAGCGCCGGCGCCTCAGGTCGTCGTTTCCGGCCGCGGCGCCTTCTGCCACGGGTAGCCGGTCTGCGGGGGCGTCGGATTCAGGGCCGCCGGGGGCTCCGGAGCCCGCCCGGCGGACCCGGCGGAAGCAGTACGCGCTGCGGACCCCGCGGGCGGCTGCTGCGCGTCCCAGGCCGCGGCCGCCGCGGCCAGGTCGTCCACCGACTCCCGGGACCAGTCCCGCAGTGCCCCGGATTCGACCTCGATCTGCGCCGACAGCGCCGACAGCTCGTCCTCCGCGAAGCGCCGCGCCCGGTCGCGGGCGGCCCAGCGCAGCGAATCCGCCGCCTCCGTGATCTTGGCGGTCCGCTCCTTCAGCTCGGGCAGCATCGCGCCGATCCGCGCCCGGTCCGGCTCCTGCTCCAGCCGCTTCAGCTCGTCGTCCAGCTCGTATCCGTGCGCGCTCAGCCGCTCGAACAGCCCGATCGACTCCTTCAGCGAGGCATCCGCCTGGACCCCCTGGTACAGCGCCTGCTGCGTGGCCCGCATCGACGTCCGCAGGTCCAGCCGCAGCTGCGCCAGTGCCCCCGCCACGCCCACCTGCCCGAAGCTCTTCGCCCTCAGCGCCGTGTCCTCCACGGTCCGGCGGGCCTGCGTGATCGTGCGGTCCACGCCGCGCTTCGCCGCCCCGACCGCCTTCACGGTGGCCCAGGCGCCCAGTCCCAGGAAGGCGAACAGCACCAACAGGGCAAAGATGATGATCAACGCGCCGGCCTCCATGAGAGGCTCCCTTCCCCTGCCGTCTCCGTCCCCTCCACCGTAAACGCCACGGGCAGGCCGGGGGTTCCAATCGAACCCCCAACCTGCCCGTACGGGACAACCCCTAGACCATGGTCACGCGGCGTCACACGTCACACGTCACACGTCACACGTCACACGTCACACGTCACACGACGATGTTCACCAGCTTCGGAGCGCGCACGATCACCTTGCGGATCTCGGCCCCGCCCAGCGCCGCCACGACCGCCTCGTCGGCCAGCGCCAGCTGCTCCAGGTCACCCTCGGAGATCGCCGGCGGCACCTCCAGACGGGCCTTGACCTTGCCCTTGATCTGCACGACGCAGGTGACGCTCTCGTCCACGACGTACGCCGGGTCCGCGACCGGGAAGTCCTGGTGGACCACCGGGTCGGTGTGGCCCAGGCGGTGCCACAGCTCCTCCGCGATGTGCGGCGCCAGCGGGGCGATCAGCAGGACCAGCCGCTCCGCGACCGAGCGCTCCAGCGGGCGGCCGGCCTTCGTCAGGAAGTTGTTCAGCTCGGTGATCTTCGCGATGGCCGTGTTGAAGCGCAGCCCCGCCATGTCCGCGCCCGCGCCGTCGATCGCCTTGTGCAGCGCGCGCAGGGTGTCCTCGCCCGGCTCGCCGTCCACGACGGTGACCGCGCCGGACTCCTCGTCCACGATGTTGCGCCACAGGCGCTGCAGCAGCCGGTACTGGCCCACCACTGCCCGGGTGTCCCACGGACGCGAGACGTCCAGCGGGCCCATCGCCATCTCGTACAGGCGCAGGGTGTCCGCGCCGTACTCCTCGCAGATCTCGTCCGGCGTGACGGCGTTCTTCAGGGACTTGCCCATCTTGCCGTGCTCGCGCTTGACCGGCTCGCCCTGGAAGAACCAGCCGCCGTCGCGCTCCTCGACCTCGGCCGCCGGGACGTACACACCGCGCGCGTCGGTGTAGGCGTACGCCTGGATCATGCCCTGGTTGAACAGCTTGTGGAACGGCTCGGCCGACGACACGTGGCCCAGGTCGAACAGCACCTTGGACCAGAAGCGCGCGTACAGCAGGTGCAGCACCGCGTGCTCGGCGCCGCCCACGTACAGGTCGACGCCGCCGTGCGGCGCGCCCTCGCGCGGCCCCATCCAGTACTGCTCGATCTCCGGGTCGACCAGCGCCGACGCGTTGTTCGGGTCCAGGTAGCGCAGCTCGTACCAGCAGGAACCGGCCCAGTTGGGCATGGTGTTGGTCTCGCGCCGGTAGGAGCGCACCCCGCGCCCGTCGCCCAGGTCCAGCTCGACGTTGACCCACTCTTCGTTTCGCGACAGCGGGGTCTCCGGCTTCGAGGCGGCGTCGTCCGGCTCGAAGGTGCGCGGCGAGTAGTCCTCGACCTCGGGCAGTTCCAGCGGCAGCATCGAGGCCGGCAGCGGGTGCGCGACGCCGTCCTCGTCGTAGACGATCGGGAAGGGCTCGCCCCAGTAGCGCTGGCGGCTGAACAGCCAGTCGCGCAGCCGGAAGTTGACCGTCCCCTCGCCGATGCCCCGCTCGGCCAGCCAGGCCGTGATGGCGGCCTTCGCCTCGACGACGCCCAGGCCGTCCAGGGAGACGCCCTCGCCGGTCGAGTTCACGATGGTGCCGTCGTACGAGGAGAACGCGTCCTCCCACTCCGCCGGGTCGGCGTCGCGGTCGTCCGAGGGCTCCACGACGCAGCGCATCGGCAGCTCGAAGGCGCGCGCGAACTCGAAGTCGCGGCCGTCGTGCGCCGGGACGGCCATGATCGCGCCGGTGCCGTAGCCCATCAGCACGTAGTCCGCGATGAAGACGGGGACCGGGTCGCCGCTGACCGGGTTGACCGCGTACGCGCCGGTGAAGACGCCGGTCTTGTCCTTGGCCTCGGCCTGGCGCTCGACGTCCGACTTCCCGGCGGCCTGCTTGCGGTACGCGTCCACGGCCTCGCCGGGGGTCGCGGAGCCGCCGGTCCACAGCTGGTGCGTGCCCTCGGGCCACTCGGCCGGGACGATCTTCTCGACCAGCGCGTGCTCGGGCGCCAGCACCATGTAGGTGGCGCCGAACAGGGTGTCGGGGCGCGTGGTGAACACCGTGATGGCGTCGTCGCCGACCGCGAAGTCGACGCGCGCGCCCTCGCTGCGGCCGATCCAGTTGCGCTGCTGCAGCTTGATGGCCTCGGGCCAGTCCAGCGCGTCCAGGTCGTCCAGCAGGCGGTCCGCGTAGGCGGTGATCCGCATGTTCCACTGGCTCAGCTTGGACTTGAAGACCGGGAAGTTGCCGCGCTCGGAGCGGCCGTCCGCGGTGACCTCCTCGTTGGCCAGTACGGTGCCCAGCCCGGGGCACCAGTTGACGGGCGCGTCCGAGGCGTAGGCCAGCCGGTGCTCGCCCAGCACGTCGGCCCGCTCGCCCGCGGTCAGCTCGGCCCAGGAGCGGCCCCCGGGGACCTCACGGGAGCCGTTCTCGAAGGCGGCGACCAGCTCGGCGATCGGGCGGGCCTTGGCCGCGTCCGCGTCGTACCAGGAGTTGTAGATCTGCAGGAAGATCCACTGGGTCCACTTGTAGTAGTCCGGGTCGATCGTCGCGAACGAGCGGCGCTTGTCGTGGCCCAGGCCCAGCCGGCGCAGCTGGACCTTCATGTTCTCGATGTTCGCCTCGGTGGAGACGCGCGGGTGCGTGCCGGTCTGCACGGCGTACTGCTCGGCCGGCAGGCCGAACGCGTCGAAGCCCAGGGTGTGCAGGACGTTGTGGCCGCTCATCCGCTGGTGGCGGGCGAAGACGTCGGTGGCGATGTACCCCAGCGGGTGGCCGACGTGCAGGCCCGCACCGGACGGGTACGGGAACATGTCCATGATGAACTTCTTGGGGCGCGCGACGACCGTCGCGTCGCCGGCCAGGTCACCGGCCGGGTTCGGGGCCTCGTACGTGCCCTGCGCGTCCCATACGTCCTGCCAGCGTGCCTCGATGTCGGCGGCCATGGCAGCCGTGTAACGGTGCGCCTCGGCCGCCTCGGGGGCCGGGGTGTTCGTCTCGCTCATGATTCCTGAAGCTCCATCGATCGTCTCTGCCGTCTCTGCCTGCCCAAACGAAAAAACCCCTCGCACAGGAGGGGACGCCGCGCCGATGCCGACCGTCTCGGAGGGTCGGCACTGATCAGCGCGGCTCGGTAAGCAGAAGGCGTACGGCACGCATGGCGCCAGGGTACCGCAGCGGGTCCGGCGGCCGCTCGACCGTTGCGCACAACGAGAAGCGGGGGGGGCCCGCCCGGGGGGGGCGGGGGGGCGGGTAGGGGGTAGGGGGGTTTTTAAACGTCACAACAACCAAGAACACACACCGCACAGCCACAAACAAATAAAGCACATGTTTTTTTTA
>NZ_JBHYXN010000037.1:31593-83878 GCF_042752335.1 Streptomyces sp. NPDC059355
CGGGGCGTGGCGCGCCCCCCCCACCTTTGCCAACACCGTGACGCGGCCCACCCGATCCGGGTGGCCCGCTTCTTCACTGTGGAGCTAAGGAGAATTGAACTCCTGACCTCCTGCATGCCATGCAGGCGCTCTACCAACTGAGCTATAGCCCCTTGTTTCTCTGCCGCCGGGCCCCTGCTCGGTTTCCCTTACCGGTTCCCCCTGGCGACATCGAGAACATTACACGGTCATGGCCCAGGTCCAAAAATCGGTTTCCGGTCGCTCGATTTCGCCCGTTTCATCCCATGCGTGTGGGGCGGCTCCACGCCCCCGGAGCCCGTCGCTACGCTCTCGCGAACTGGTAGAACCGCTTGAGCGTGCAGTGCTCGTCGAGCAGTCGGCCGTAGATCGGCTCCCCCTCCAGCTCGCGGTACGTCTCGATCGGGTCGCCTTTTATGATCAGCGCCCGCGCGCATTCCTCGCACCAGTACTGGTAGTCGGGGTTGACCGGGTCCATGTCCCGCACGATCGGCGTGCCGTTGTTGCACCAGTCGCACCGCCGCCGGTGTGCACCCATCCGTCAGCGACTCCCTCCCACGTCGGGCCGTCGACTCCCCCTCCGGCGGTCCCGATTCTGCCACGCGGGTACGGGGCAGGTCAGCAGGCACCGAAGGAACAAACGGAAGGATCCCGCCCCCTGTTGGGGACGGGATCCTGATTGTGGAGCTAAGGAGAATTGAACTCCTGACCTCCTGCATGCCATGCAGGCGCTCTACCAACTGAGCTATAGCCCCGCTCTCCGCCGCGCTCCCCCCGTTTCCGGTGTTCCGCGCTGCGAACAAGAAGAACTCTAGCCTGCGACCAGCCGGAAAGTGAAATCCGGGTGGGAGCCGCCCTGAGGCGGGCTCAGTCGTCGTCGCCGAGCACCGGTTCCGGCAGCGTGCCGGCGTTGTGCTCCATCAGACGCCAGCCGCGCGCGCCCTCGCCGAGGACGGACCAGCAGCAGTTGGAGAGCCCGCCCAGGCTCTCCCAGTCGTACGCGTCCAGGCCCAGCAGCCGGCCGATCGTCGTACGGATGGTGCCGCCGTGGCTGACCACGACGAGCGTGCCGCCGTCCGGGATCCGGTCGGCGTGCTCGAGCACCACCGGCGCCGCCCGGTCGGCGACCTCGGTCTCCAGCTCGCCGCCGCCGCGGCGGACGGGCTCGCCGCGCTTCCACGCCGCGTACTGCTCGCCGTACTTCTCGATGATCTCTTCGTGCGTGAGGCCCTGCCACTCACCGGCGTACGTCTCGCGCAGCGCGGCGTCGTGCGTCACGGGCAGGCCCGTGACGGCGGCCAGCTCGGCGGCCGTGGCGGAAGCCCGCCGCAGGTCCGAGGCCACGATGGCGGCCGGCTTCAGGGAGGCGAGCAGCCGGGCGGCGCGGCGCGCCTGCGCCACACCCGTCTCGGTCAGCTCGATGTCCGTGGAACCCTGGAAGCGGCGCTCCAGGTTCCACGAGGTCTGGCCGTGCCGCCAGAGAACGATCTTCCGGTCCGTCTTGCGGGTGGGGGTCGCGCTCAGAACAGATCACCGTCCAGGTCCTCGTCGCCCGCCGCCTCGCGCAGCTTGGCGTGCTCCTCCGCCTTGCCCTTGGTGAGCTTGGCGTCCTCGGGCAGCTCGATCTCGGGGCAGTCCTTCCACAGGCGCTCCAGCGCGTAGAAGACCCGCTCCTCGCTGTGCTGCACGTGGACGACGATGTCGATGTAGTCGAGCAGGATCCAGCGGGCGTCGCGGTCGCCCTCGCGGCGCACCGGCTTGGCGCCGAGCTCCTTCAGCAGGCGCTCCTCGATCTCGTCGACGATCGACTTGACCTGGCGGTCGTTGGGCGCCGAGGCGAGCAGGAAGGCGTCGGTGATCGACAGCACGTCGCTGACGTCGTACGCGATGATGTCGTGCGCGAGCCGGTCGGCCGCGGCCTGGGCGGCGGCGGTGATGAGCTCGATGGAGCGGTCCGTGGCGGTCACTGGCCATGCTTTCGGGTTGGCGGGCAGATCCATACAAGGGTCTCATGTACCGCCGACCCCGCCCGCGCGCAGCGTGCCGCGCGGGCCGGGGCATCGCCCGAGGGCCTGGTCAGGCCGGGTCCAAGGGCTGGTCAGGACGGTTTGTAGTCCTTGCCCAGGGTCACCACGATGTCGGCGTTCACGGCGTTCTCGCCCTTCTTCACCACGGTCTCCGGCAGGCCCAGCGTCTTGGCCACGTCGACCGCCTTGGCCCGCTGCGCGTCGTCCTGGTACGTGATCTGCGTGGCGGGCTGGGTCTTGTCGGCCTTGCCACCGTCCACGAAGGTGTAGCCGCCGTTCAGCAGCGTCGCCTTGGCCGCGACCTGCGTCTTCTCGTCACCGGTGGCGTCCTTGAGCCCGACACGCGGTGCGGTGCCGGCCTGGGCCGCGGTGAAGCTGCCGCCGAGCACCTCCTTGACGACGCTCTTGTTGGCGTCGTCGGTGAGCGCGCCGTCGGGCTTCACCGCGAGGACGTCCGTGCGGTACGCGCCCTCCTTGGCGTGCTCGCCGAGCTTGGCCAGCAGGGTGCCGAGGGTCTGGGCGTTCAGGGAGGGGTCGAGGATCTGGCCCATGCTCTCGACGGTGACGGTCGCCGACTTCGCGTCTGCGGGAACCTTGCGCAGCACTCCGTAGAGCACCTTGCCGAACCGGTCCAGCTGCTTGGCCTCCGGCTCGCCCTGGCCGCGGTACGTGGCGTACGCGACGGCCATCGCACCGCTGAGGTGCTGCTTCGGCCCCTGCCCCACGGCCGGGATCTTGGCGGCGTCGTCGGCCGGGACCGCGACGTCGGTGTCGGTGTCGATGCCGCCGACCAGCTCGACCAGGTTCTCCAGGAAGGGGGTGTCCAGGCGCCAGGTGCCGCCGATGTGGGTGCCGAGAACCGAGTCGAGGGAGTCCTTGACGCCCGCACCGCCCTCCTCGACCGCCTTGCCGAGGGCCGCGCCCGTGCCGTCGTCCTTGGCGACGCCCAGCGTGTTCGGCAGCAGGACGGTGGCGCCCTTCTTGGTGGTGACGTTGTCGACGAGCAGCGCCGTGGAGGTGCCGCCCTTCTTGGTGTTGTGCAGGTGGACGACGATCATGTCGCGCTTCTGCGGTCCGGCGGCGGCCGCCGCATCCTTCTTCTGGCCGGGGCCGTCGATGAACGGCAGCTTGCCCGCGTACCAGAGGTAGCCGACGCCCGCGACGACGAAGAGGGCGAGGACGACGATCAGGGCGACCACCCGGTTGCGGCCGCGGCGGCGGGCCTCTTCGCGGCGCTCGGTCCGGCTCTCGGTGAACTTGAGCCAGTCGATGACGTCCTCGGAGGCCTCGTCCGGCTGGTCGATGAAGGCGAACTGCTCGGTGCGGTAGTCCGGGTCGGACGGCCCGCCCTCGGACCGGCGCGGTTCGGGGACCCGGTCGGGGCGCGGGGGCTCCGGGTCGGCCGCGGGGGCCGGGGCGGGAGCGGGGGGCTCGGGGGCGGCCTGCTGCGGGATCCACTGCGGGGTCTGCTGCGTGTCGTACCCGTAGCCGGGGGCCTGGGGGTACTCCTGCTGCCCGTACTCGGGGGCGGCCGGCTGCTGCGGCTGCTGGTAGTACGCCTGCTGCTGCCGGGCGTAGCCCTGGGGGTCGTAGCCGTACTGCTGCTGCTCGTAGCCCTGGTCGTACTGCCGGTCGTACTGCTGCCCGGGGGCGGGCTGCGCGGGCACCTGGCCGTACACCGGCCGCCCGTACGGGTCGTAGCCGATGAGCTGCTGCTCCTGGGCGGCATACGGGTCGTACGGATCCTGTCGGTCGTTCACCGCGGGCCCCTCTCTCCGGAAGCTCAGGCTCCCCGGTACAGCTCACGCTTGTCGATGTAGCGCACCACACCGTCGGGCACCAAATACCAGACAGGATCCCCCTGGGCGACCCTGGTGCGGCAGTCCGTGGACGAAATCGCCAGCGCGGGCACCTGCACCAGCGAGACGCCGTCCTCGGGGAGCCCGTCGTCGGTGAGCACGTGGCCCGGCCGGGTGACGCCGATGAAATGGGCGAGCGAGAAGAGCTCGTCGGCGTTGCGCCAGGTCAGGATCTGGGCGAGGGCGTCGGCACCGGTGATGAAGAAGAGGTCGGCGTCTTCGTTGAGGGCGCTCAGATCACGCAGGGTGTCGATGGTGTACGTCGGCCCGCCGCGGTCGAGGTCGATGCGGCTCACCGAGAACTGGGGGTTCGAGGCCGTCGCGATGACCGTCATCAGATAGCGGTCCTCGGCGGGGGACACGGCGCGCTGCGACTTCTGCCACGGCTGGCCGGTCGGTACGAACACCACCTCGTCGAGGTGGAACAGGGCGGCCACTTCACTGGCGGCCACCAGGTGTCCGTGGTGGATCGGGTCGAATGTCCCGCCCATCACGCCGAGCCGGCGCTTGACCGGGCCGGTAGGCATCTCCTGCTCTCCCATGAGCGCAGAGCCTACTGGCCCGGCGGAGCGGCGCGGACCCGCGATCGAGGGTGTGCGCGACGACGGGTTCAGCGGTCGCGGTTCAGGCGCGTGGTCACCCAGAGCATCAGGAGCAGGATGAACAGCGCGCCGCCGCCGGTCAGGTACGGGTTCAGGCTGTCGTGGTTGCCGCCGTGCTGCTCGGCGCCCTCCGACGCGAGAACGACCAGGTTGTGGGCGGTGGAGGAGAGGCTCATCAGGCAGATACCTATCGAGTCGGGGAGCGGGCGGAGACTTCGCTCACATCGTATGCGGGGGCCTGGGGCACGCTCACGCCGACTCAGGCGTTGGAGAGGATAGACGCAGGAGCACGCAGGCCGATCAAGGGGGAGGGCGTTATGACGGAGACCGGGTTCGAGAAGGTGCCGGCGAGGAACCGCAGGAGGTTCCCCGGCATCTCCTCGCGCGCGTACGAGCACCCGGCGGACCGCTCGGCGCTGGTGGCGCTGCGCAAGCTGAGCGGGTTCGACACCGTGTTCAAGGCCCTGAGCGGGCTGCTTCCGGAGCGCAGCCTGCGGCTGCTGTTCCTGTCGGAGTCGGTCCGGGTGGGCGAGGCGCAGTTCCCGCACCTGCACGAGATGCTCCGCGACGCCTGCTACATCCTGGACCTGGAGAAGGTCCCGCAGATGTACGTGCAGCAGGACCCGAAGCCGAACGCGATGTGCATCGGGCTGGACGAGCCGATCATCGTGGTGACGACGGGCCTGGTCGAGCTGCTCGACGAGGAGGAGATGCGGGCGGTCGTGGGCCACGAGGTGGGCCACGCACTGTCGGGGCACGCGGTGTACCGCACGATCCTGCTGTTCCTGACGGGGCTGGCGCTGAAGGTGGCGTGGATCCCGCTGGGCAATGTGGCGATCATGGCGCTCGTGACCGCGCTGCGCGAGTGGTTCCGCAAGTCGGAGCTGTCGGCCGACCGGGCCGGGCTGCTGGTCGGGCAGGACGTGAACGCCTCGATGCGCGGCCTGATGAAGATCGCGGGCGGCAACCACCTCCACGAGATGAACGTGGACTCCTTCCTGGCCCAGGCCGAGGAGTACGAGGCGAGCGGCGATCTGCGCGACTCCGTGCTGAAGATCCTCAACATGCTGCCGCGGACCCATCCCTTCACCACCGTGCGGGCGGCCGAGCTGAAGAAGTGGTCCCAGAACCGGGACTACCAGCGGATCATGGACGGCCACTATCCGCGGCGCGAGGAGGACAAGGACACCTCGGTGTCGGACTCCTTCCGGGAGTCGGCCTCGCACTACGCGGAATCGGTGCGCAGCAGCAAGGACCCGCTGTTCAAGCTGGTCGGGGACATCGCGGGCGGGGCGGCCGACGTCGGTGGCAGGCTGCGCGACAAGTTCACGGGCGCGGCCGGCGGCGGCTCGGGCTCGGCCGGCGAGGCGAAGGGCGGGGCTACGGGGCAGGGCTGACGGGAGCCTCCCCGGCGGGCGTGGGCGGCGCCAGCACGCCACACAGCCCGGCGGTGCGCCTCGGGATGCCGCTGGCGTACGGGTCGCTCGCGGCCGGGCCGACCGTGGTCGGTCCGGCCCCGGCCAGGACCGGGCGGAAGCCTTCGGCGGGATCGGTGGAGCAGTCCTGCGGCCCGGCCATCACGTAGGCGGTGACCAGCTCGGCCCGGCGGGCCGTGAGGTCCTCCCGGTCGAAGCGCAGCTTCAGCTCCCGCCGGACGGTGAAGAGCGAGGCGCCGTCGGCGGCGGCCGGGGATCCGGTGGCGGGGCGCACGGCGTACACGAAGGTGTGGTCGGTGATCACTTCGAGGACGTCGGCGGAGACCTCGTCGATGGCGAGGGTGCCGCTGACCCGGACCCGGGTGTCGGCCACGACCGCCGTGCCCGGGTCGAAGCGGACCAGCCAGCCGGTGACGGCGTGCCGCCCGTCTCCGGAGGGCGTGGTCATGCTGCGGTCGAACTGGTCCGTCTGGTCGGGGTCGAGCAGGACCCGCACGGGCCGGGTGGCGGCCCCGGCCAGCACGTCGGGGTCCAGCGAGGACTGCACCAGATAGTCCTTGGCGATGGACAGCGCGGTGACGACCTGCCCCTCGGTGAAGTGGTGGGTGCGGCGCGCGCCGGGCAGGTTGATCCCGGCCGCCCCGACGCGGTAGTCGGCCGCCGGGCTCTTCGCGTACAGGTCGACGGGCCGTCCGCCGGGCACGACGGTGGCGGGCGCGAGCGGCACGACCGTGCTGGTCAGCGGCTCGGCCCGGCCGGTGGCAGGGGGCAGGGCCGGGTTGCTCAGGCCCATGTAGACGGCCACGGCGAAGGCCACGGCGATGAGCAGCACGAGCAGCATGCCCTGGCGGGCGCCGCGGCCCGGGGTGCTGGTCCGGGGCCGGGAGGGGCCGCCGGCGGACCACATGGACCGGCTGCGTACGGCCCGTGCGTGTTCGCCCATGCGCTCCTGGGCGGAGAACTCCTGGAGCCGGGCAGCCCGGACGAAGTCCTCGTCGAACACCACCGACCGGTACTCGTCCGACCGGTACTCGTCTGACCGGTACTCGTCCGACCGGAACTCCTCGTCGCCCCCGCCGATGCCCTCGGGGGTGCCGTCGGGTGGATCTCCTGGCACGGCCATTGCTTCTCCCCGCTGTCCCCGCTTCAGAGAAGCCCCCGGCTCCGGTGAACGCGAGTGGGGTCGTACCTTCAGGGTTGGCGGGCGACGGGGTACGTAAACGCTCCGGCGCCGGTGACTTCGGTGAGCGGCGTGGTGGCGGGCGCGGGCGCGTGGTCCGCGTCGCTCGACGCGCTGCGGTAGACGGCGCTGAAGGCCAGGGCGACCATGCCGAGGCCCATCACGACAGCGAGCACCCAGGCGACCGGGCGCAGCCAGGGCGAGCGGCCCCGGTAGGGCCGCAGGGCCCCGCCGTAGACCCCGTACGGGCCTTCCGCGTAGCCGGGGCGGTGGTCCCAGCCGGGTTCGTCGAGGCCGTACCCCTCGGGGCGGCCGTAGCCGTAGCCGTCGTAGTCGTCGTCGGAGGTCCAGCCGCCGGCCACGGCTCGGGCGGCTTCCGCCTCCGCGCGCGCGCGGTCCGCGGCGCGCTGGCGCTCCGCGGCGCTCGGCTCATGGATCTCGGCGCTCCGGACGAAGTCCTCGTCGAACACCACGGAGGCGAAGTCCTGATCCGCGCCTCCGCGGTCGTCGTTGTCGGGCTCCCCGTCGTCCGGGAACTTGCCCCCCACGTCGTCCGGCACAGCACCAGCCTAGACCGGGGGGACCGCTTTGGGCAGGGTGTGAGCCGAATTCCGGCCACCCGGTGTGCGGGGTCCGACTACCGGACGTGACCGTCGCCGGTGACGATGTACTTGGTGGAGGTCAGCTCCGGAAGGCCCATCGGGCCCCGGGCGTGCAGCTTCTGGGTGGAGATCCCGATCTCGGCGCCGAAGCCGAACTGGCCACCGTCGGTGAACCGGGTGGACGCGTTCACGGCGACCGTGGTCGAGTCGACCAGCTGGGTGAAGCGGCGGGCGGCGGCCTGCGAGGTGGTGACGATCGCCTCGGTGTGGCCGGAGGTCCAGCGGCGGATGTGGGCGACGGCGTCGTCGAGGGAGTCGACGACCCCGGCGGCGATGTCGTAGGAGAGGTACTCGGCGGCCCAGTCCTCGTCGGTGGCGGGCAGCGCTGTGGCCTTGGAGTGCTCGGCGGCCGCGAGGACCCGGTCGTCGCCGTGGACGGTGACGCCCGCCTCGGCGAGGGCGTCGAGGGCGCGCGGCAGGAACGCGTCGGCGATGTCGCGGTGGACGAGGAGGGTCTCGGCGGAGTTGCAGACCGAGGGCCGCTGCGCCTTGGAGTTGACGA
Organism: Streptomyces sp. NPDC059355; assembly: GCF_042752335.1. Lineage (NCBI taxonomy): Bacteria > Bacillati > Actinomycetota > Actinomycetes > Kitasatosporales > Streptomycetaceae > Streptomyces > Streptomyces sp. NPDC059355. The sequence continues at coordinate 39,880 of NZ_JBHYXN010000037.1, forward strand.
GGATGTCCACGGCCATGTCGAGGTCGGCCTGGGCGTCCACGTAGACGTGGCAGTTTCCGGTACCGGTCTCGATGACCGGGACGATGGACTCCTCGACGACGGTCTTGATGAGGGAGGCACCGCCGCGCGGGATGAGGACGTCGACGAGGCCGCGGGCGCGCATCAGCTCGCGGACGGAGTCGCGGGACTCGCCGGGGACGAGCTGGATCGCGTCGGCGGGGAGGCCGGCCTCGGTGATGGCGTCGCGGAGGATGGCGACGAGGGCCGTGTTGGAGGCGTAGGCGGAGGAGCTGCCGCGCAGCAGGACCGCGTTGCCGGACTTGAGGCACAGGGCGGCGGCGTCGACGGTGACGTTGGGGCGGGCCTCGTAGATGATGCCGACGACGCCGAGCGGGACGCGGATCTGGCGGAGGTCGATCCCGTTGGGGAGGGTCGAGCCGCGGACGACCTCGCCGACGGGGTCGGGGAGGGCGGCGACGTCCCGGACGTCGGAGGCGATGGCCGCGACGCGGTCGGGGGTGAGGGTGAGGCGGTCGATGACGGTCTCACTGGTGCCGGCTTCACGGGCCTTGGCGATGTCCACGGCGTTGGCCTCGACGACCTCGGCCGTACGGGCCACCAGCGCGTCCGCGATGGCCAGCAGCGCGGTGTCCTTGGCGGACCGCGGGAGGGGGGCGATGGCCGCGGCGGCGGTGCGGGCCGCTTGCGCGGTGGCGATCACGGGCGAGGCGGGGGCGTCGAGCGAGGTCATGCCGCCCAGGGTAGTCCCCGGCCCCGCCCGGGCCGACGGGGTTCCACCCCGCGAGACGCCCCGCCCCGGCGGCGGTCCCGGGCCCCCGCGCCGCGCGGGCCGTGGGGCCCGGGCAGCCGCCGGATGCCGGGCGGTGCCGCGGTACCCGGGGCCGGGGGCCGGAGGCCGTGGACCCGGGGCCGGGGGTCGGGGGCCGTGGACCCGGGGCCGGGGGTCGGGGGCCGTGGACCCGGGGCCGGGGGTCGGGGGCCGTGGACCCGGGGCCGGGGGTCGGGCACCCAGCCCGGATCCCGCGCCGCGCCCGTGGGCCGTGGGCACCATTCGGGTACCGGCCGGGGTCCCGCGCCGCCGCCGTGGGCCGTGGCCTGGGCACCTGTCGGGTACCGGCCGGTCGTCGAGTGCCGGTGGCGGGCCCTGCGGGGCTCGGTCCCCTACCCGCCCTTCGCCCGTTCCCCGGGCTCCGCCCGGACCCGGAAGGCCCGGAGGCTCCGCCCCGGACCCCGCGCCTCGAACACCGGCGGGGCCGGACAGGGGTGCAACGGGCGCGGCGCCCGGGACGGGGTCAGGGGCAGCGCCCCTGGGAACGGGCGAAGGGCGGGTAGGGGACGCCCCGCGCAGCGGCACACACCCGCAGACACAGACCGACCCCGGCTCCGCCCCGGCACCCAGCGGACGAACTGGGCACACCGGCGCGCGGCCGACGAGGGCGCCCGCAGCCGAGCGGCGCGTCGGGGGAAGACCGGCCCGGCTCCGCCCGTGGCCCCGCACCGCCACCCGCCGGACGGAGTCCGGCACAGCCGCGCCAGCGGCGCGTCAAGAAGGGACCGGCGCGTCAATAAGGGTGCACGCCCACCGGATGCGCCGGGGGTGGGCCGTAGCCCTCTGCCACTCGGAGGTGGTACGTCGCGCGGTCGATGACCTCCAGGCCGACGATCTCCCACGGCGGGAGCTGCGCCGAGGAGCGGTGCTCGCCCCACAGGCGCAGGGCGACGGCCGCGGCGTCGTGGAGGTCGCGGGCCTCCTCCCAGTACCGGATCTCCGCGTGGTCGTCTGCGTACCGGCTGGTCAGCAGGAAGGGGTGGTCGTGCGCGAGCTGTTCCAGGCCGCGGCGGACCTCCGACAGCGGCGCCGGCTTGCCGGAGACGCTCAGGGTGACGTGCCACAGACGGGAGGCTTCGACCTGCTCGCCGTCCCCGCCGCCGCTGATGCTGGTCAGCGCTCGTCTCACCAGCCCGCCTCCTGTCTGCGCCATGCCTGTCCGCCCCTCACAGTTGACCAGTCCCCGGCCCGCCGCGCGGCGGTTTTACCGAACCTCAGCCCTCCAGCAGGACCAGATCGTCGCGGTGTACGACCTCGCGCTCGTACGCCGGGCCGAGTTCCTTCGCCAGCTCCCTGGTGGAGCGGCCCAGCAGCTGCGGGAGTTCCTTGGCGTCGAAGTTGACCAGCCCGCGGGCCACGGCGCGGCCGTCGGGCCCGCGCAGTTCCACCGGGTCTCCGGCGACGAAGTCGCCCTCGACGGCCGCGATCCCGGCGGGCAGCAGGGAGCTGCCGCGCTCGGTCACCGCGCGTACGGCTCCCTCGTCGAGGACGAGGTGTCCTTGTGGGGTCGAGGCGTGCTGGAGCCACAGCAGCCGGTCCGCCGAGCGCCGGCCCGTGGCGTGGAAGTGCGTACCGGTGAGGCGGCCCGCCAGGGCGTCGGCCGCCTGGCTGGCGGAGGTGAGGACGACGGGGATGCCGGCCGCGGCCGCGATCCGGGCCGCCTCGACCTTGGTGACCATGCCGCCGGTGCCGACGCCCGCCTTGCCGGCGCTGCCGATCGACACGTGCGCGATGTCCTCGGGGCCGCGCACCTCGTCGATGCGGGTGGTGCCGGGCAGCGACGGGTCGCCGTCGTAGAGGCCGTCGACGTCGGACAGGAGGACGAGGAGGTCGGCGCGGACCAGGTGGGCGACGAGGGCCGCGAGCCGGTCGTTGTCGCCGAAGCGGATCTCGTCGGTGGCGACGGTGTCGTTCTCGTTGACCACCGGCAGCGCGCCCATGGCCAGGAGCTGGTCCAGGGTCCGGTACGCGTTGCGGTAGTGGGCCCGGCGGCTGGTGTCGTCGCTGGTCAGCAGCACCTGCCCGACGCGGACCCCGTACCGGGCGAAGGAGGCGGTGTACCGGGCGACCAGGAGCCCCTGCCCAACGCTGGCGGCGGCCTGCTGGCGGGCCAGGTCGGTGGGGCGGCGGCGCAGGCCGAGCGGGGAGAGTCCGGCGGCGATGGCTCCGCTGGAGACGAGGACGATCTCCTTCTCCCCGCCGCTGCGCGCCTTTGCCAGTACGTCGACCAGGGCGTCCACCCGGTCGGCGTCGAGTCCGCCGGCCGCGGTGGTCAGGGAGGAGGATCCGACCTTGACCACGATCCTGCGGGCGTCCACGACACCTTGCCTAGCCGCTGACACGTCTGTCCCCTTGCCCCTTGCCGGTACGTCTGCCACCTCAATCTACGGGGTGGTGCGGCGCGCCCGCGCAGGGGTTTCAGCGGGTGGACTCAGGCCCCGGTGCCGCTGCGGGCCGGCTCCGGGTCCTCGGCCGCGGCGGCCGCGCCCGGGACGAGGATCTTGCGCGACAGCAGGTACGTGAAGGGGATGGCCACGACCGCGGCGACGAGCGGGGCGATCCGGGTGTCGAGCCCGGCCCAGGTCACCAGGGCGTAGAGCCCGGCGGACTGGATCACGTAGTTCGTGATGTTCGTCAGCGGGAAGAGCAGGAACTTCTTCCAGGTGGGCTTGGTCCGGTAGGTGAAGTACGTGTTCATGAAGAACGAGCCGACCATCGCCAGGAGGAAGGCGAGGGTGTAGGCCAGGAAGTACGGCATCCACGGGTGCAGCAGCAGGTAGATGACGAAGAAGGTGCCGGTGTTGACGGCGCCGACGAGGCCGAAGCGGAGGATCTGGCCGAGCTGGCTGCGCATGGTTCAGCGCACCTCTCGCTCGGCGGACACCGTCGGGCGCGTGGCGGACAGGCCGCCGCGCTCGCGGGCGCCGGTGTGGACCCCGGCGGCGTCGGGCCGGGCCTGCGGGTCCGCGCCGTGCGCCTCCTTCACCAGGAAGTGCGGCCGGCGCTTGGTCTCGTAGTAGATGCGGCCGATGTACTCGCCGATCAGACCCAGCATGATCATCTGGACGCCGCCGATGCCGGTGATGATCGCGACGAGGGTGACGTAACCGGGTGCGTCGATGCCGTTGGTCATCGCGCTGATGGCGACGTACACGGCGTACAGGACGGTCAGCGCCACCAGCGACACGCCCGCCCAGATCCCGATCCGCAGCGGCCGGTTGTTGAAGGAGATCAGCCCGTCCATGGCGTAGTTCAGCAGGGCGCCGAACTTCCACTTCGTCTCGCCGGCCTCGCGCTGGGCGTTGCGGTAGTCGAAGTGGACGGTGTCGAAGCCGATCCAGGAGAAGAGGCCCTTGGAGAAGCGGTTGTACTCGGGCAGGGACAGCAGCGCGTCCACGGCCGGCCGGGACAGCAGGCGGAAGTCGCCGACGCCGTCGGTGAGCTCCACGTCGACCCAGCGGTTGACGCCGCGGTAGTAGAGGCGGCTGAGCGCGGAGCGGACCTTCTTGTCGCCTTCGCGGGTGCGGCGGGCGATGATCTGGTCGTGGCCCTGGCGGTAGTAGTCGAGCATCGTGGCGATGAGCTCCGGCGGGTGCTGGAGGTCGGCGTCCATGATCACGACGGCATCGCCGGTGGCCTCGCGCAGGCCGGCGAGCATGCCGGCCTCCTTGCCGAAGTTGCGGCTGAAGGAGACGTAACGGGTCCTGTCCCCGTGCTCGGCGGCGATCTCGCGGAGCTTGGCGAGGGTGCCGTCGCGGCTGCCGTCGTCGACGTAGCAGACCTCGTACTCGACGGGCAGGGAGTCCAGGACCCTGCGGATCTCCAGGTCGAAGCTGTCGATCACGGCTTCTTCGTTGTAGCAAGGGACTACTACGGACAGCTTCGTCATGAACACTTCCTGCTGGGTCCGAACGGGTGATTGTCGGCGACCGGACCCGCCACACACCTCTTCCTTAGAAGTATGCACGCCGGGGGTCGGCCTGCCGGATCCGAGCGCGGCACACGGTAGCTTTGACGGGTTAAGCGGAATGGAACAAAGGGATCGAGGTGCACGTGCCTGACGTCTCCGTGGTCGTCATCGTCTACAACGACGCAGAGCGTCTGCCGACAGCCGTCCAGTCGGTTTTGGACCAGACCCTGCACGGGGTCGAAGTCGTGATCGTCGACGACTGCAGCAAGGACCGGTCGTACGCGGTCGCGCAGGAGCTCGAGGCCGCGCACCCGGGGAGAGTGCGCGCCTTCCGGCTGCCGGAGAACAGCGGCGGCTGCGGTGCCCCGCGCAACCACGGCATCCGGCAGGCCACCGGCACGTACGTCATGTTCCTGGACAGCGACGACGTGCTGGAACGAAACGCATGCCGGAACATGCTGGCCGCGGCCGAGCGGACCGGTTCCGACCTGGTCTCCGGCATGTGCGTGCGCGTCCACCTCGACAACAGGTGGGGCAAGACCACCGAGTGGTACCCCTGGATCTACTCGCGCACCCGCACGCTGGAGTCGATCACCGAGGACCCGGACCTGCTGGTCTACGACACCCTCTCCACGAACAAGTGCTACCGGCGCGCGTTCCTGCTGGAGCAGGGCCTGGAGTTCCCGGTCGGCATCCACTACGAGGACCTGCTCTTCTCCGCGCAGGCCTACGTCGCCGCCCGCCGCATCACGCTGATCCCGAACCACGTCTACTACTGGAACGTGGTCGAGAAGGCCTCGGCGAAGTCGATCAGCAACCGGCGCCACGAGATCGCGAACTTCGTCCACCGGATGGAGATCCACCGCCGCGTCGACGAGCTGCTGGCCGCCAAGGGGCACACGGAGATCAAGTCCGCGAAGGACGCCAAGTTCCTCAAGCACGACCTGGTGCTGCACCTGCGCGACCTGCCGCTGCTGAGCGACGAGTACCGCCAGGAGTTCGCCCGCCTCGCCAACGGCTACCTCGCGGGGATCGACCCGGCCGCGTACGAGAACGTCACGTACCTCCAGGCGATCTGCGCGTACCTGCTGGGCAAGGAGGACTGGGACAACCTGCTCCCGGCCGCCGACGCGATGACCAACAAGGGCCGGCTGACCTCCCCGCTCGCCGAGCGCGACGGCCGCGTCTACTGGTGTGCGGAGCACATCGACGGCCCCGACGGCGACGAGGCCCGGCGGATACTGGACGTCACCGAGCAGGCCTTCCACACCACCCCGCTCACCTCCCTCGCCCTGGGCGACCGGCTCACCTCCTACGAGGACGACGGCCGGGGCACCGTGACGATGTCCGGCTCCGTCGTGAACCCGCTGGGCCGGATCCCGGCCGACGCGCAGCTGACGGCCACGCTGGAGTTCCGGGCCCGCCGGCAGATCGGCGTGCGGTCGTTCGGCTTCCCGGTGGCAACCGTGCGGCACGCCGGTGACACGATCGAGTGGACCGCCACGGCCGACGTCGCCGGCACCGTCCGCCCCCTCGGCATCATCGACGCCGTCTGGGACGTCCGCCTGAAACTGAACGCGGGCGGCACCCGCCTCACCACCCGCGTCTCCGTCGGCGGCGTCGACCTGGAGTCGGCGGCCCGCCTGCGGGTGCGCCCGCGGCTGACCCGGCTGGTCTCGGACCGCTTCGCGCCGGAGGTCACCAAGAAGGGGAACCTCTCCTACGTCCTGACCGCCGAGGGCGCCGCCGCCGTCCGCACGCAGACGCTGATCAGCAGCGCGATGCACGGCAAGGCCGCCGGCGTGGTCAAGCGGGGCCTGCGCAAGGCGCTGCGGGCCCGGCGCAACCTCGGCTCGGGCGAGCAGAAGGTGAAGGTCTACCACGAGGTCTTCTCGAAGCTGCCGATCAAGAAGGGCACGGTCGTCTTCGAGAGCCACATGGGCAAGCAGTACAGCGACAGCCCGAAGGCGATCTACGAGGAGATGGTCCGCCAGGGCGTCCCGTTCGAGGCGATCTGGTCGTACGCGGGCGGCAAGCCCACCGGCTTCCCCAAGGACGCCACCCTGGTGCGCCGCTGGAGCTGGCAGTACCTGCGCGCGCTGGCGCAGGCCGAGTTCTGGGTCGACAACCAGGGCTTCCCCCTGGCCCTGACCAAGCGCGAGGGAACCACGTACATCCAGACCTGGCACGGCTCCGCGCTCAAGCGCATGGGCTTCCACGAGCCCCGCACCAAGGCGCAGGGCAAGGTCGGCCAGGACCGGTTCCAGGCGGCCGTCAACCGCTTCGACCACTTCCTGATCCGCTCCGAGCACGACGCCCGCACCCTCGCCAAGGGCTTCCGGCTGCGCGACGAGGTGCTGCTGCGCACCGGCTACCCCCGCAACGACGCCCTGGTCGAGGCGCACCGCGCCGAGACGCAGAGCGGGGAGCGGGTGCGCGGGCCGCTCGCGGCCGAGCTGGGCATCGACCCGCAGAAGAAGGTGCTCCTGTACGCGCCGACCTTCCGGGCGAACGCGGACGGCGCGGTGGAGGGCTTCGAGTTCCCCTTCGACGTGGAGGAGTTCGCCGAGCGCCTCGGCGACCGCTTCACGCTGCTGGTGCGCACGCACTACCTCAACAGCGTCTCGCTGCCGCCGTCGGTAGCGGGCCGGGTCATCGACGTGTCCCGGCACCACGACATCACCCCGCTGCTGGCCCTCGCCGACGGTCTGATCACCGACTACTCGTCCGTGATGTTCGACTACTCGGTCCTGGACCGGCCGATGCTGTTCTTCGCCTACGACTACGAGAAGTACGCGACCGACATCCGCGGCACGTACTTCGACCTGAAGGAGAAGGCGCCCGGTCCGGTGGTGGCCACGGCCGACGAACTCCTCCAGGCGCTGGCCGCCTTCGACGAGGCGGACGCCAAGTACGCCGAGGCGCGGCAGCGTTTCCTCACCGAGTTCGGCGAGTACGACCGCGGGGACGCCGCCCGCCAGATCGTCGAGAAGTTCTTCACCGGGAGCGGCAAGTGAGCCGGGACATCTTCATCGTCTCCAACAGCGTCGACGAGCTCGGCGGCGTGACGACCTGGTCGCACCAGATGGCCGGGCTGCTCACCGGCCGTGGGCACCGGGTGCACATCGTCGGCATCGCCCCGGTCGCCGAGGAGATCCGGCAGAAGCTGCCGCAGGAGCTGCCGTACGCGATGACCACCCTGTACGACGCCCACCCGCCGAAGGCCCGCCGCCTGCGCGGGATCAAGGGCAGGCTGAACGCCCCCGAGCGGCGCCGCCAGGCGGCCCGGCGGGCGAAGATGCGGGCCAAGGCGGAGACGCTGAACGAGCTCTTCCGCGCGGCCGGCCCCGGGGCCGTCGTGATCGTCACGCAGGTCTGGGCGATGGAGTGGGTGGCGCTCGCCGACACCAAGGGGCTCAGCCTCATCGGCATGAGCCACGAGTCGTTCGAGGCCAGCCAGAAGTCCACCCGCGGCGATCGGGTCCGCCGTCACTACCGGGAGGTCGACCGGCTGCTGGTGCTGACCCCGGAGGACGCGGACCTGTGGATCCGGGCCGGCATGGAGAACGTGGGCAGCATGCCGAACCCGCTGCCCTTCATGCCGGACTCCCCGGCGCCGCGCACGGAGAAGGTCGTCGCCAGCGTCGGCCGCCTCGCCTTCGAGAAGGGCGTGGACCTGCTGCTCGACGCGTGGGCCGACGCCGCCCCGCACCACCCCGACTGGGTCCTGCGGATCTACGGGGCGGGCGTCGAGGAGCCGGCGCTGCGGGCGCACGCCGCCGGGCTCGGGCTGACCGACTCCGTGGAGTGGATGGGCAGCACCGACGACGTGCTGGGCGCGCTGCGCGGTGCCTCGGTGTTCGCGCAGGCCTCGCGGGCCGAGGGCTTCCCGATCACGCTGCTGGAGGCGATGGCCGCGGGCGTGCCGGCGGCCGCGTTCGACTGCGCGCCGGGCGTACGGGAGATCGTGGCGCACGGCGAGGACGGGCTGCTGGCCCGGCTGGGCAACACGATGGAGCTGGCCGGGCACCTCGACGTGCTGATGTCGGACCGTGCACTGCGCGACAGGCTCGGCGACAACGCCTTCCGCAACGTGCAGCGGTACTCCAGCGCCGAGATCACCGACCGCTGGGAAGAGCTGTTCACGTTCTTGGAACGCTGAGCGGCCCCACCACGAAGCCGCCCGCCCCGGATGCGTTCCGGGGCGGGCGGCTTCGTGCTGTTCGACGCGGCGTACGGGCTCAGCGCGCGACGTGCGGCAGCTCGCCCTTGCGGTTGGCCTCCCAGCCCGCCCAGGCCGAGGTGATCATCTCGCGGACGTCGTGCTTGGCCTTCCAGCCGAGCTCCGCCGCGATCTTGTCGGCCGAGGCCACGACCTTCGCCGGGTCACCGGGGCGCCGCGGGACGACGACGGGCTCGTATGAGTGCCCGGTGCCCTCGTTCAGCAGCTCCGCCATCTCCCGCACGGAGACGCCCTCGCCGCGGCCGATGTTGACGGTGAGGTCCTTGTAGTCCCCGGTCGCGCCCCACTCGACGAGCTTGCGGGCCGCCACCACGTGGGCCTCGGCGAGGTCCTCGACGTGGATGTAGTCGCGGATGCAGGTTCCGTCCGGGGTCGCGTAGTCGTCGCCGAAGATGCGGGCGCCCTCCCCCTTGTCGAAACGCTCGAAGACCATCGGCACCAGGTTGAAGACCCCGGTGTCCGCGAGCTCGGGGGCGGCCGCGCCCGCCACGTTGAAGTAGCGCAGGCAGGCGGTGGAGATGCCGTGCGCCTTGCCTGCGGCGCGGACCAGCCACTCGCCGGCCAGCTTCGTCTCGCCGTACGGGCTCAGCGGCGCGCACGGGGTCTCCTCGGTGACGAGCTCCACGTCGGGCATGCCGTACACGGAGGCGGAGGAGGAGAACAGGAAGTTGCGGACACCGGCCGCGGCCACCGCGCCCAGCAGGACCTGGAGGCCCTGCACGTTCTCGTGGTAGTAGAACAGCGGCTTCTCGACGGACTCGCCGACCTGCTTCTTGCCCGCCAGGTGCACCACACCGGTGATCTTGTAGCGCCGGATGGTCTCGTCCAGGTTCAGCCGGTCCAGGACCGTGCCGATCACCAGCGGGACGCCCTCCGGGACGCGGTCCTCGTTGCCCGTGGAGAGGTCGTCGTAGACGACGACGCTCTCACCTGCGGCGACCATCGCGCGGACGACGTGGGAGCCGATGTAGCCGGCGCCACCAGTGATCAGAAAAGTCATGCGTATCTCCCTGGGGTCCCCGGAGCTGTTCCGGAGTCCTGTCCGAAATCTCGGGCGACCTTGCGATCGCCGGCTGTCTTCACTCCGATCCGCGGCCTGCCCGGGCCCGGTGGAGACGGTTGCGTACGAGGCTCAGCGCGCCCGCGGCACCCGGCGCGAGCCGCAGGGCCAGTGATCCCCCACCCGTACGGAACGGCTGCGCCAGCAGAACACCGTACCTGCTGCTGGGCAGGGCACGGCGGCGCAGGAGGCCGTCGAGGGGGCGCGGGGAGGTGAGCAGGGAGCTCCCGTTGGCGAACTCCACTCCCACCTGGACACCCCACGACTGCATGCCGCGGCGGCCCTGGCGGCGCCCCGCGGCGGCCACTGCCGTGAGCCGGAACGGCAGTTCGGCGGTCCAGCCGTCGCCGTCGGCGGCGGGGCTCAGCTCCACCGGACGGTCCTGCACGGGCTGCCCGCCCGCGCGCGGCACGAAGCTCAGCCGGGCGGTGCGCGGTCCGGCTTCGGCGAGGCGCCCGTACAGCTCGCGCACCCGGATCCGGAGCCGGCCCGCGCCGACCGGTTCGGCGTCGATGCTGACGGGCAGTCCGGCCACCGGCAGCGCGGCCAGCCCGTCCAGGACGACCGGGAGCTCCTCGCTCCACACGGGCCGCCCGCCCGGGCCGGTCGCGTACGGGGGCAGCAGCCGGGGCGGCTCGGCGGCGAAGCGGGTGAGCCGCTCGATGTCGGCGGGCGGGGTCGCGGTGGCCCGAAGCAGCCGCACGACCCAGCGGGCGTGCGCCCCGGCGGCCTCCACGGCGGCCTCGTCGAACCCGGCGACGTAGTCGCGGGTCAGCGTCCACCAGGCGGCCTGGTACCCGGGGTCCTTGCCGAGCTCGCGCAGGTACATGCGCAGGTCGTACTCCAGGAACTTCACCTGGCAGGCGAGGCCGAGCTCCGCGGAGGAGTCGGTGATGATCCGGCAGGCCGTGCGGTGGGCCTCGATCCGGGAGCGCCAGTTGCCGACGTCCTTGCGGTCCAGGGAGATCGACACCTGGGCGGCATCGCGGCGCACGTGCCAGACGTAGACGAGGTCACCGATGACGGCGATGCGCGGGGCGGCGGCCAGGACGCGCGCGGTGAAGACGAAGTCCTCGTAGATGAACCGGCCGTCCGGGAAGCGGATCGCATGCTTGTCCAGGAAGGCCCGCTCGTACAGCTTGTTGACGCAGAGGGTGTCCCGGACCAGCTCGGGCCGGTCGGCGGGCCGCTCGATCACGTCGCCCGCGGTGTACAGCCCGGGCATCCAGGGCACGTCATGGTGGAGCGGCAGCTCACGGCGTACGCACGCGCCGACGGTAACCGGCGCGCGGTGCTCCTCGGCGGCGCGCACGAGGGCGTCCGCGGCCCCCGGGGGCAGCACGTCGTCGCTGTCGAGGAAGAGGACGTACGGGGAGCTCGCGACCGCGATCCCGTCGTTGCGCGGGGTACCGCAGCCGCCGCTGTTCTCCGTGCGGTGCACGACCTTCACGCGGGGGTGGACGGCGGCCAGCTCGTCCAGCACCCGCGCGGTGCCGTCGGCCGAGGCGTCGTTCACGGCGATCACCTCGGCGACGACCGGGCCCTGGGCGAGTGCCGAGGAAACGGCCTCGCCCACGAGCACGGCGTCGTTGTACGCGATCACCACGACGGAAACGCTGGGAGTGTTGGTGCTGCTCACCCAGTGGATCCTAGGCGACCGGGGTAAACATCACTTCAACTCCGCCGTCCGGGGCACGAAAACGGCAAATCGGCAGATCAGAAGGGCCGGAACTCGTCGTACTCCTGCTGCACCGAGTCCCCGCGCTGCGCTTCCTTCTCCTTGCGGCGGGTGGTGGCCGGACGCGGGGCCTCCAGGCGGTGGTCCTCACCGCGGCGGCCCAGCATCTCGGCGCCGGCCATCATGGTCGGCTCCCAGTCGAAGACGACCGCGTTCTCGTCGGAGCCGATGGCGACACCGTCGCCGGCGCGGGCGCCGGCCTTCTTCAGCGCCTCCTCGACACCGAGGCGGTTGAGGCGGTCGGCCAGGTAGCCCACGGCCTCGTCGTTGTTGAAGTCGGTCTGGCGGACCCAGCGCTCCGGCTTCTCGCCGCGCACGTTGTAGACATCCTCGACCTCGTCGTACGTGACGGTGAAGCCGGCGTCGTCCACGGCCTTCGGGCGGATGACGATACGGGTCGCCTCCTCCTTCGGCTTGCGGGCGCGCGCCTTGGCGATGCCCTCGGCGAGGAAGTACGAGAGCTCCTTGAGGCCCGTACGGGCGACCGCGGAGACCTCGAAGACCTTGTAGCCGCGGGCCTCCAGGTCCGGGCGGACCATGTCGGCGAGCTCCTGGCCGTCGGGGATGTCGACCTTGTTCAGGACGACGAGGCGCGGGCGCTTCTCCAGACCGCCACCGTAGAGCTTGAGCTCCTCCTCGATGATGTCGAGGTCGGCGATCGGGTCGCGGTCGGACTCCAGCGTGGCGGTGTCCAGGACGTGCACCAGCACCGAGCAGCGCTCGACGTGGCGCAGGAACTCCAGGCCGAGGCCCTTGCCCTGGCTGGCGCCGGGGATGAGGCCCGGGACGTCGGCGATCGTGTAGACGGTCGAGCCGGCCGTGACGACGCCCAGGTTCGGGACGAGGGTGGTGAAGGGGTAGTCCGCGATCTTCGGCTTGGCGGAGGAGAGCACCGAGATCAGCGAGGACTTGCCGGCGCTCGGGAAGCCGACGAGGGCCACGTCGGCGACGGTCTTGAGCTCCAGGACGACGTCGCCCGTGGTGCCGGGGACGCCGAGGAGCGCGAAGCCGGGGGCCTTGCGGCGGGCGGAGGACAGCGCGGCGTTGCCGAGGCCGCCGCGACCGCCCTCGGCGGCCACGTAGGTGGTGCCCTGGCCGACGAGGTCGGCGAGGACGTTGCCCTCCTTGTCGAGGACGACGGTGCCGTCCGGCACGGGCAGGACCAGGTCCTGGCCGTCCTTGCCGGAGCGGTTGTCGCCCGCGCCGGGCTTGCCGTTGGTGGCCTTGCGGTGGGGGCTGTGGTGGTAGTCCAGCAGGGTGGTGATCGCCTGCTCGACGACCAGGATCACGTCGCCGCCACGGCCGCCGTTTCCGCCGTCGGGGCCGCCGAGCGGCTTGAACTTCTCCCGGTGAACGGAGGCGCAGCCGTGGCCCCCGTTACCCGCGGCGACATGCAGCTCGACGCGGTCCACGAAGGTGGTCATGGTTGTTCCTCCAGATACATACGGGAATGTCCCAGGCAGGCCTTGCTGCCCATTAAACGTGCCTAAGCGCGCCTAAGCGTGCCTATGTGCCAACGCGCCGAGGGCGGACCTCTCTTCCCGGCTTGCGCCGGAAAGAGTTGAGATCCGCCCTCGGGAAGTTACGTACCGCTGATCAGCAGGAGCTGGATCAGGCGGCCGGAACGATGTTGACGACCTTGCGGCCACGGTGCGTGCCGAACTGCACGGCACCGGCCTGCAGCGCGAACAGCGTGTCGTCGCCACCACGACCGACACCCGAACCCGGGTGGAAGTGGGTGCCGCGCTGGCGGACGAGGATCTCACCAGCGGAAACGACCTGACCGCCGAAGCGCTTCACGCCGAGCCGCTGGGCATTGGAGTCGCGCCCGTTCCGAGTGGACGATGCGCCCTTCTTGTGTGCCATGTCTCAGTCCCTCTTACTTCGCAGCCGCGGGGATACCGGTGACCTTGATCGCCGTGTACTGCTGGCGGTGACCCTGGCGACGGCGGTAGCCGGTCTTGTTCTTGTAGCGCAGGATGTCGATCTTGGCGCCCTTGTGGTGGTCCACGATCTCGGCCTGGACCTTGATCCCGGCCAGCACCCACGGGTCGCTGGTCACGGCGTCGCCGTCGACAACGAGCAGGGTCGAGAGCTCGACCGTGTCGCCAACCTTGGCAGTGGAAATCTTGTCAACCTCAACGATGTCACCAACAGCAACCTTGTGCTGGCGACCACCGCTGCGCACGATGGCGTACACGCGGATCTCTCTCTCACTCGGGACGGGTGCTCCTGAAGCCAGCCGCTCAGGCAGTCCCCGCTTGCGGGGGGACCGAACTGATCCGGATTGGACGAGCGGCCTCTCCTGCGGGCGATGCCCGGCGGAGGAAGGTGCTCAGGAGCGCGACGCGCACTAGACGTAATCATCTAGGACATGCCGACGGTCTAGGTTACGGGGCCGGTTCCGGAGGGTCAAACCGGGCCCCGTGCAGGCCGTGGGCCCCGCCTCCCGGCGGGGCCCACGGCCGTGCGGCGGATCAGGCTTCGTCGGCCGGAGCCGAGACGGAGGGCAGCGACTGCTGCTCGGCCGCCGCGGTCTTCTTCGTCGCCCGCTTCGCCACGGTCTTCTTGGCCGTCGCCTTCTTCGCGACGGTCTTCTTGGCGGCCGTCGCCTTCTTGGCGGCGGTGGCCTTCTTCGCCGGGGCCTTCTTGGCGGCCGTCTTGCGGACCGCCTTCTTGGCCGGCTTCTCGGCCTCGACGGCCTCCGCTTCCTCGGCCGGGGCCGGGGCGGCCTCGGGCTCGGCGGCGGGGGTCTCGACGACCACCACGGCAGCCTCCGCCGCGCCGGCCGGGGAGCCGGCGGGTGCGGTGGCCTTACGGGTGGCACGGCGACGCGGACGGGCCGGAGCGGCCTCGGCCGCGGGGGCCTCCTCGACCGGCGCCTCGGCCACCGGGGCCGCTACGACGGCCTCGGGCTCCGGGGCGGCCGCCTCGACCGGCTCCGGCGTCTGCTCCGGCTCGGCTGCGGTCTCGGCCACCGGGGCCGGGGCCGTGGCCTTGCGGGTGGCCCGGCGACGGGTACGGCCCTTGGGCGCGGCCTCGACCGTCTCGACCGTCTCGGCGGCCTCGGCGGCCTCCGCGACGACCTCGGCGGCCGGCTCCAGCACCGTGTCGGCCGGCTCGGTCACCGGGGCGGCCAGGGCGACCGGCTCGACGACGGGCTCGGCGACCGGCTCGGCCACGGGGGCCGGCGCCGGGACGGCCGCACCGCGCGGGGCACCCGCCGGGGCGGTCGCCTTGCGGGTGGCACGGCGGCGGTTGCGGCGGCCGCTCAGGCCGGCCGCGGCCTCCGCCTCCGCCGGGCTGCCGTAGAGCTCCTCGTCCGCTACGAACGCCGGCTCGGGCAGCGCCACCGGCGCCGCGAGCTCGGCGGCCACCTCGGCCTCGGTCTCGGTCTCGGCTTCGAGGACCTCGACGGTCTCGACGCCCTCGATCTCGTGGTCGTGCTCGTGCCCGCGGCCGCCGCGACGCTTGGCGCGCTTGCCGTTGCCACCGCCGCCGACCACGGTCGGCGTCTCCATGTGCACGATCACACCGCGTCCGTTGCAGTGGACACAGGTCTCGGAGAAGGACTCCAGCAGGCCCTGGCCCACCCGCTTGCGGGTCATCTGGACCAGGCCCAGCGAGGTCACCTCGGCGACCTGGTGCTTCGTACGGTCGCGGCCCAGGCACTCCAGCATCCGCCGCAGGACCAGGTCGCGGTTGGACTCCAGGACCATGTCGATGAAGTCGATGACGACGATGCCGCCGAGGTCGCGCAGGCGCAGCTGGCGCACGATCTCCTCGGCCGCCTCCAGGTTGTTCCTGGTGACGGTCTCTTCGAGGTTGCCGCCCTGACCGGTGAACTTGCCGGTGTTGACGTCGATGACGATCATCGCCTCGGTCTTGTCGATCACGAGGGAACCGCCCGAGGGCAGCCACACCTTGCGGTCGAGCGCCTTGGCGAGCTGCTCGTCGATCCGGTACGTCGCGAAGACGTCGACCTCGGAGGTCCAGCGCGACAGCCGGTCGGCCAGGTCCGGGGCCACGTGGTTCACGTAGCCGTGGATGGTCTCCCAGGCGGTGTCACCGCTGACGATGACCTTCGAGAAGTCCTCGTTGAAGATGTCGCGCACGACGCGGACGGTCATGTCCGGCTCGCCGTACAGCAGGCTCGGCGAAGAGGTCGAGATCTGCTTCGACTTCTTCTGGATGTCCTCCCACTGGGCCTGCAGACGCTCGACGTCGCGGCGCAGCTCGTCCTCGCTCGCGCCCTCGGCGGCGGTGCGCACGATGACGCCCGCGTCCTCGGGGACGATCTTCTTGAGGATGGTCTTCAGGCGGGCGCGCTCGGTGTCGGGCAGCTTGCGGCTGATGCCGGTCATCGAGCCCTCGGGCACGTAGACCAGGTAGCGGCCGGGCAGCGAGACCTGGCTGGTCAGGCGGGCACCCTTGTGGCCGATCGGGTCCTTGGTGACCTGCACCAGGACCGACTGGCCGGACTTGAGGGCGGATTCGATGCGGCGCGGCCCGTTGGCCATGCCGAGCGCCTCGAAGTTGACCTCACCGGCGTACAGGACGGCGTTGCGGCCCTTGCCGATGTCGATGAAGGCGGCCTCCATCGACGGCAGCACGTTCTGGACCTTGCCCAGGTAGACGTTGCCGACGTACGAGGTGGCTTCTTCCTTGTTGACGTAGTGCTCGACGAGCACGTTGTCCTCGAGGACGCCGATCTGGGTGCGCTCGCCGGCCTGGCGGACGACCATGACGCGCTCGACGGCCTCGCGGCGGGCCAGGAACTCGGCCTCGGTGATGATCGGGACGCGGCGGCGGCCCTGCTCGCGGCCCTCGCGGCGCCGCTGCTTCTTCGCCTCCAGACGGGTCGAGCCCTTGATGGACTGCACCTCGTCGGACGGCTCGGCCTTCTCGCGGGCCGGGCGCGGCTCGCGGACCTTGACGACGGTGCGTACGCCGTCGTCCTCGCCCGCTTCACCGTCGGCACCGGAGTCACCGCTGCGGCGGCGACGGCGACGACGACGACGGCTGGAGCTGGAGCCCAGGGCGCCGGTCTCCTCGTCGTCCTCGGCCTCTTCCTCTTCGGCCTCCTGCTCGGCGGCCTC
The DNA here is from genome assembly GCF_042752335.1 of Streptomyces sp. NPDC059355. Taxonomy (NCBI): domain Bacteria; kingdom Bacillati; phylum Actinomycetota; class Actinomycetes; order Kitasatosporales; family Streptomycetaceae; genus Streptomyces; species Streptomyces sp. NPDC059355. Next base: position 56,780 of record NZ_JBHYXN010000037.1, read on the forward strand.
GGCTTCGGCCTCGTCCTCGGCGGACTCGTCCAGGTCGGCGGCCTCACCGCGGCGGCGGCGACGGCCACCGCGACGGCGGCGGCGGGAAGGGCGCTCGCCCGTCTCGTCGCCCTCTTCGAACTCGGCGTTCTCTTCGTCGAGCTCGGCGGCCTCGGCCTCGTCCTCGACACGCTCCACGTCGGCCAGGGAGACCGGCGCGGACTCGGCGACCGGGGCGGCCTCGACCGCACCGCGGCCACGGCGACGGCGACGGCCGGCCGGCTGGGCGGCGGGGGCCTGGACGACCTCGGCCTCGGCTTCGAGCTCTTCCTCTTCCTCGACCTCTTCCGCCTCGGCGGCCGCGGCGGCGGCCGCTGCGGCCATGGCGGCGGTCTCCGGGGTCTGGAACATCGGCTCGGCGAAGACCGGCGCCTGGAACACGGCGACGGCGGGGCGCACGGCGCGGCGGCCACGGGCCGGAGCGGCGGGCTCTTCGGCAGCGGGCTGCGGCGCGGCGGCCGGAGCGGCCGGAGCGGCGGACGCGGCGGAGCGGGTGGCGCGGCGGCGGCCGCCGCGCTTCGGGGAGTCCACGGCGTCGGCGACGGTGACGGTGGCCTTCGGCGCGGGCGCCTCGGCGGCGGACTCGACGACCTCGGCAGCGGCTGCCGGGGTCTCGGGAGCGGTGACGGCACGGGTCGCACGGCGACGGGCACGCGGCGCCGGAGCGGCGGGCTCCTCGACGACCGGGGCGGGCGCAGCGGCAGCCTCGACGGCCTCGACGACCACCTCGGCAGCGGCCGGAGCCTCGGGGGCGGTGACGGCACGGGTCGCACGGCGACGGGCACGGGCCGGGGCGGCGGCCGGAGCGGCCTCCTCGGCTGCGGGGGCGGCCGGAGCGGCCTCCTCGGCTGCCGGAGCGGCCTCGGCGGCGGCCGGAGCCTCGGGAGCGGTGACGGCACGGGTGGCACGGCGACGGGCACGCGGCGCCGGAGCGGCGGGCTCCTCGACGACCGGGGCGGGCGCAGCGGCAGCCTCGACGGCCTCGGCAGCGGCTGCCAGGGTCTCGGGAGCGGTGACGGCACGGGTCGCACGGCGGCGGGCACGGGCCGGGGCGGCGGCCGGAGCGGCCTCCTCGGCTGCGGGGGCGGCCGGAGCGGTCTCGGCCTCGGTCACCGCGGCGGGGGCGACAGGCGTCCCACCGGGCGGTCCCGCGGGCCGCGACGCGGCACGGCGACGCCTGCGCGGAGGCAGGTTGTCGCTCGGGCTGCCGCTGTCGGCGCCACCGGTGGTGTTGTTGGTTTCGTTGTTGAGCATGCGGGCGGTTCTCCCGTCACGCTCCCGGGCGCCGCGGCTGACTTCCGGTCCGGCTCGGTTCCGCGCCGATCAGCGCGGAACCGGCCTCCGGGGCGCGTTCGCCACACGGGAGCTGTAGTCCATGGCCGCCGGTTCCGTACGTCTTGTCCGTACGGCCTGGCGGAAGTCTTCAGGTCAGTGCGCGGCCCGACCCAGGTGGCTCCCGAGTGCCAGGGCTGCGCGACGACGACGATCCCTACGCGGCGGGACCTTCCGGCGCCTTCGCGTCGGCTGCTACGGCGGCCGTGGGTGGGGCGGCCGTGACAGCCTCGCGGTCGGGCGCGAGCGGGTCGGTCACCGTGCCGGACTCCTCGTCGAAGAGCCCCTGCGCCAGCCTGGTCACCGCTGCGGGGACCGGCGGCGCCAGGTCGGCCACAGCTTGGAGACCGGACAGGACGTCGTCGGGTCGAACGGCAGGTGTCAGATGCCGAACAACCAGCCGCAGTATCGCACAGGCATTGTCCGGCGTCCTATCAGCCGGCGCGGGAACCGTTACGAGGCTGACCACGGCGCCCCGGGTGTCGAAGGTGCGCAGGCCGTTCTTGGTGCGGCGCTGCACCTCCACCGCCTCGGCGGCGAGGAAGGCCTCGACCGCCCGCTGGGCGTCGGCGCCCTCCACGCCCTCGAGCCGCAGCTCCCACACGGAGGCGGTCAGCCGGTCGGCGAGCCCGCTGGTACGGGCCTCGACGGCCTCGGTGATGTCGAGTCCGACCGGCATCGACTCGTCGAGCAGTTCGCGGAGCTTCTCGGGGTCGCGGGCCTCGGCGAGCGCGATCTCCAGGTACTCGGCCTCGCTGCCGGTGCCGGTCGGCGCGGCGTTCGCGTACGACACGCGGGGGTGCGGGGTGAAGCCCGCCGAGTACGCCATGGGCACCTCGGCGCGGCGCAGGGCCCGCTCGAACGCGCGCTGGAAGTCTCGGTGGCTGGTGAACCGGAGGCGGCCGCGCTTGGTGTAGCGCAGTCGGATGCGCTGCACCACCGGTGCGGGGGGCGGGCCTTCGGGCTGTCGCTTGCCCAGTGGTTCTTCTCCTTGTGCGGGGCTCCGCGGCTCGCGCGTCGCCCTGAGGTCCTGTGAGCCGGCGGGCCACGCCGTGCCCTCTCGGCTCACCCCTGCTGGTGCAGGGAGTGCTCGGGGGCCGGCGGGTTGCTCACGGCTGTCGTACTACCCAGAGTACGCGCCTGTGACCTCACCGGTTCCCGGCCGGGGCTCCCGAACAGCGCCTTTCGCACTTCGGCCCGGACCTCGCGGACGGTGGTGCGGACCGAGCGCCACACCTCCCGTACGACATGTCCGAAGGGTGTCAGTACGTGCCGGTACACCTGCGCCGCGGGCCAGCCGACGAGCACCCGTACGGCCAGCCGGACCCCGCGCCACAGGGCCCGGACGATCCGCCCGGCGACGTGCCAGGCCCAGACGAGCACCTGCCCGAGCGGCACGAGCACGTGCCGGTACACCGGTACCGCCACGCCCCGGCCCAGGGCCAGACGAACACCAGCTTGAGCAGCGCCGTCAGCACCCGGCCGATCCCGCGCAGAACGGGCTGCAGCACGTACGCGGAGAGGGGCGCCAGCACATGCCGCGCAGCGGCCTGCCCGAACGCGACGAGCAGATCCCAAACCACCCGTACGGGCAGTACGACGATCAACGCCACGATCTTGACGGGCACCCGGACGACGCCCACCAGGCATCCTTCGCCGCCGTCACCGGGAGGTCGCTTGTCGAGTTCCATACCCGTAGGACACGAGCGAGGCCCCCACCCGTTGCGGGTGGGGGCCTCTCGTGACTCAAGGGTTACGTCTCACTTCACGACCGACAGGGGAAGGAGCTTCTTGCCCGTGGGGCCGATCTGGATGTGGGTGTCCATCTGGGGGCAGACGCCGCAGTCGAAGCACGGGGTCCAGCGGCAGTCGTCGACCTCGGTCTCGTCGAGGGCGTCCTGCCAGTCCTCCCAGAGCCAGTCCTTGTCGAGACCGGAGTCCAGGTGGTCCCAGGGCAGGACCTCCTCGTACGTGCGCTCACGCGTGGTGTACCAGGCCACGTCCACGCCGTAGGCCGGCAGCGTCTTCTCCGCGGCCTCCATCCAGCGGTCGTACGAGAAGTGCTCGCGCCAGCCGTCGAAGCGGCCGCCCGACTCGTACACGGCGCGGATGACGTCGCCGATGCGGCGGTCGCCGCGCGAGAGGAGGCCCTCGACGATGCCCGGCTTGCCGTCGTGGTAGCGGAAGCCGATCGAGCGGCCGTACTTCTTGTCCCCGCGGAGCTTGTCGCGGAGCTTGCCGAGACGGGCATCCGTCTCCTCGGCCGACAGCTGCGGCGCCCACTGGAACGGGGTGTGCGGCTTGGGCACGAACCCGCCGATCGACACCGTGCAGCGGATGTCGTTCTGGCCGGAGACCTCGCGGCCCTTGGCGATGACGTTGACCGCCATGTCGCCGATCTGGAGCACGTCCTCGTCGGTCTCGGTGGGCAGGCCGACCATGAAGTACAGCTTGACCTGGCGCCAGCCGTTGCCGTACGCGGTGGCGACGGTCCGAATCAGGTCCTCTTCCGAGACCATCTTGTTGATGACCTTGCGCATGCGCTCGGAGCCGCCCTCGGGGGCGAAGGTCAGACCGGAGCGGCGGCCGTTGCGGGTCAGCTCGTTCGCCAGGTCCACGTTGAACGCGTCCACGCGGGTCGACGGCAGGGACAGGCCCACCTTGTCGTCCGTGTAGCGGTCCGCGAGGCCCTTGGCGATCTCGGCGATCTCGGTGTGGTCCGCGGAGGACAGGGAGAGGAGGCCGACTTCCTCGAAGCCCGTCGCCTTGAGGCCCTTCTCCACCATCTCGCCGATGCCGGTGATGCTTCGCTCCCGCACGGGGCGCGTGATCATGCCGGCCTGGCAGAAACGGCAGCCGCGGGTGCAGCCTCGGAAGATCTCGACGGACATCCGCTCGTGGACGGTCTCGGCGAGCGGGACCAGCGGCTGCTTCGGGTACGGCCACTCGTCGAGGTCCATGACCGTGTGCTTGGACACGCGGTACGGGACGCCCGACTTGTTCGGCGCGACGCGCGCGATGCGGCCGTCGGGCAGGTAGTCGACGTCGTAGAAGCCCGGCACGTAGACCTGGCCGGTCTTGGCGAGGCGGAAGAGGACCTCTTCACGCCCGCCCGGACGGCCCTCGGCCTTCCACGTGCGGATGATCTCGGTCATGTCGAGGACGGCCTGCTCGCCGTCGCCGATGACCGCGCAGTCGATGAACTCCGCGATCGGCTCGGGGTTGAAGGCCGCGTGGCCGCCCGCGAGGACGATGGGGTGGTCGACCGTGCGGTTCCTGGCCTCCAGCGGGATGCCCGCCAGGTCCAGCGCCGTGAGCATGTTCGTGTAGCCCAGCTCCGTGGAGAAGGACAGGCCGAACACGTCGAAGGCGCCCACGGGGCGGTGGCTGTCCACGGTGAACTGCGGCACCTTGTGCTCGCGCATCAGTTCTTCGAGGTCCGGCCACACGCTGTACGTGCGCTCCGCGAGCACGCCCTCGCGCTCGTTCAGCACCTCGTACAGGATCATGACGCCCTGGTTGGGCAGCCCCACCTCGTACGCGTCCGGGTACATGAGCGCCCAGCGGACGTCACACGAATCCCACGGCTTGACGGTGGAGTTGAGTTCACCGCCGACGTACTGGATGGGCTTCTGCACATGCGGGAGCAGAGCTTCGAGCTGTGGGAAGACCGACTCGGACATCACGCGACTTTCGTGAAGCTGGCAGGGGGCGACTCTCAAGCGTAACCCGAGGCGCAGCCGCCCCCTGCCGCCGTGATCGCCTCCTAGGCGCCCAGCTCCGCCCGGAGCGCGGGGTCCGAGGCTTGCCCCCATACGTCCGGAAGCTCCCGCTCACCCTGTGCGGCCAGGGCCTCCTCGCGGGCGTAGAGCACGCCCCAGGTGAAAGCGGACTCTCCCGCTCCGGCCGCTTGGGCGCCGAGGCCGCGCAGGGCCTCGCGGGCGACGACGCTGTCCTGGTGGTCGCCGAGCAGGCTCTGGACCGATTTCATGGCCTTGGCCAGCTGCTTCGCCGCTTTGCCGAGCTCGGCGGTGGCCGCCTCCGCCGCGTAGCGGGCGCGCTTGGCGGCCTTGCGGGCCTCGTGAAGGGCCAGGTCACGCCCCTCGCCCGGGTCCAGGTCGAGGGCTCCGGCGACTCGGGTGGCGAGCCGTTCGTAGTCCTTGAGGACGGCCTTGGGCAGGGCCTGGGCGGCCGGCTTGGCAGCGCCGGGGAGCAGGGGCGGCTCGGCCAGCAGTGCGTCGAGGGCGTCGAGCAGGGCCGCGTACCTCTTGGCGTCGAGGGCGGCCAGCGCGCGGCGCCGGGTCGCCGAGCGGCGGGCGTTGTTCCACGTCCGCAGGCGGCCGCGGACGGGTCCGACCACGAGGGTGCGGGGGAGCTCGGAGACGTGGGTCTGGATGCGGTCGAAGAGGACTTCCTGGTCGCGGTCGAGGCCGAGCTCTGCGGCCAGCCAGCGGAGCTCCTCGCCGATCGGATCGGTGACGCCGCGGTCGAGGACCTTGCGGTACGTCTTGAAGGCGCTGCGCGTCCGGCGGCAGGCGATCCGCATCTGGTGGACGGAGTCCGGCAGGTTGCGGCGGACCGCGGGGTCCTGGGCGACGAGCGCGTCGCGCTGTTCACGCAGGTACGAGAGGACCAGCGCGCCCGCGGTGCCCTCGGTGGCGGCGGGCCCGGGCCGCGGCGGCGGCTCGGTGCCCGTCTCGGTGAGGGCCCGGGCGAGTTTGGAGGGGGCGTCGGAGACCTTGAGCCCGGCTTTGCGGAACCTCTTCTCGACGGCGTCGAGGAGCGCGGGGTCGACGCCGTCGGCGAGTTCGACCTCGACCTCGGTCCACGCCGCCGCCGCCTCGTCCCGCTCGGCGCGGACGGCATCGGTCGAGAGCTCCGCGAGGAGCGCGCCTTCGGCGTCGAGGAGGTGGGTCACGCGACGGGAGGAGAGGAGCCGGACCTGCGGCTCCAGGACGCTGTCGCGGACGCGGGAGCGGACGAGGGCGGCGAGGGCGCGCGGGAGGGTGCCGCCGAGGGGTGCGGTGACCTCGTCGCGGACGCCCGGGGAGACGGGCAGTTTGAGGTGCCAGCCGGCGTCCGCGCCGCCGGTGCGCCGCCGGAGGGTGAGGCCGTCAGCGGCGAGCCGCTGGTCGGGGGTGTCGTAGTAGACCGCGTCGAGGTCGATGGTGCCCTGGTCGGCGACGGCCGCGATCGCGGCCGTGCCGGTCAGGTCCGGGACTCCGCGGCGCGCGGCCTTGCTCGTCGTGAACTCGAATTTGCGCTCGATCTCGCGTTTCGTGTCCGCCATGCAACGAACTTAGTCCTGAACGGATCACCACGGCAGGGTGAACGGGAAATCGACGGCGGAACCGGCCGAAGATCGGCCCCGCTAGGCCGACATCGGCCGTTGCACCCTGATCGACTGCAGCAGTCCGACCGCCACCCACACCGCGAACATGGACGAGCCTCCGTAGGAGACGAACGGCAGCGGCAGCCCCGCCACCGGCATGATCCCGAGGGTCATCCCGATGTTCTCGAAGGCCTGGAAGGCGAACCAGGCGATGATCCCGGCGCACACGATCGTCCCGTACAGCTCGGTGGTCTCACGGGCGATCATGCAGGCACGCCAGAGGATGATGCCGAGCAGGACCAGGATCAGCCCGGCGCCGAGGAAGCCGAGCTCCTCCCCCGCCACCGTGAAGACGAAGTCGGTCTGCTGCTCGGGCACGAACTGGCCGGTGGTCTGCGAGCCCTTGAAGAGCCCGGAGCCGGTCAGTCCGCCGGAGCCGATCGCGATCCGCGCCTGGTTGGTGTTGTAGCCGACGCCCGCGGGGTCGAGGTCGGGGTTGGCGAAGGCCGCGAAGCGGTTGATCTGGTACTCGTCGAGCACGCCGAGCTGCCAGATCAGGATGGCCCCGGCCGCGCCGGAGCCCATCAGCCCGACCACCCAGCGGTTGGAGGCGCCCGAGGCGAGCAGGACGCCGAGCACGATGACGACCATGACCATGACGGAGCCGAGGTCGGGCATCAGCATGACGATGCCCATCGGCGCGGCGGCCAGGCACAGCGCCTTGACCACGGTGCGGTGGTCGGGGTGGGTGAGGTCGCCCGCGTCCACCCGGGTGGCCAGCAGCATGGCCATGACCAGGATGATCGTGATCTTCACGAACTCGGAGGGCTGGAGCGAGAAGCCGCCGCCGATCACGATCCACGCGTGGGCGCCGTTGATGGTGGCGCCGAGCGGGGTGAGCACGGCGAGGATCAGCACCAGGGAGAGCCCGTACAGGATCGGCACGGCGCCGCGCAGGGTGCGGTGGCCGAGCCAGACGGTGCCGATCATCAGCACGAGGCCGATGCCGGTGTTCAGGGCGTGCCGGACCAGGAAGTAGTACGGGTCGCCCTGGTTGAGCTGGGTGCGGTTGCGGGTCGCCGACCACACCAGCAGGGCGCCGATGAAGGACAGGGCGAGCGCCGAGAGGAGGATCGGCCAGTCGAGCCGGCGCAGCACCGAGTCGCGCGAGGTCAGCTTGGCCATCGCGCCGCGCTCGGGCGCGTACCGGGATACGGAGAACTTGTTCGCGGTCTGCATCGGGGTCTCAGTCCTGCCGCGCGGCGGGCGGGGCGGGGGGACCGGCGAGCGCGGGCGCCGGTTCCTCCGGGGACGGGGGCACGTACGGCTTGATGTCGGGGGCGTCGATGGTGCCGTCGGGCCCGATGGTGGGGAGCTTCGCCTCCGGCTTGAGCAGGAAGGCCTTTTCGGTGTCCTGCTTGCCGGCCATGCTCAGACCGTAGATGGCGTTGTAGATGTTGCGGACGGCGGGTCCGGAGGCACCCGAACCGGTGCCGCCCTGGGAGATCGTCATCACGATCGTGAAGTCCTCGGTGTACGTGGCGAACCACGAGGTGGTCTGCTTGCCGTAGACCTCGGCGGTACCGGTCTTGGCGTGCATGGGGATCTGCTTCTGCGGCCAGCCGCCGAAGCGCCAGGCGGCGGTGCCGCGGGTGGCGACGCCCTCCAGGGCCTCGTTGATCTTACGGCGGGTGGCCTCCGTCATGGGCAGCTTGCCGTGGGCCTGCGGCGGGATCGGCTCGGTGTGCTTGCCGTCGGCGCTGATGACGGCCTTGCCGATGGTCGGGTTCCACAGGGTGCCGCCGTTGGAGATGGCCGCGTAGATGGTGGCCATCTGGATCGGGGTGACCAGGGTGTCGCCCTGTCCGATGGAGTAGTTGATGGCGTCACCGGCGCGCATGAGGTTGCCTTCGAGGCAGTTCTCGTACGAGAGCAGCTCGACGTAGGTGCCGCCCTTCTTCCCGGTCTTGCACCACATGTCCTTGTTGGCCTGCCAGAACTTCTGCTTCCACTCCCGGTCGGGGATCCGGCCCTTCTCCTCGCCCGGCAGGTCCACGTGGGTCTCGGCGCCCAGGCCGAACTGGTGGGCGGTCTTGTAGAAGATCTCGGCCGGGGGCTTCTTCGGGTGGAGTCCGCCGTCCTTGATCCACTGCTGGTGGCCGAGGGCGTAGAACACGGTGTCGCAGGAGACTTCGAGGGCCCGGCCGAGGGTGATGCTGCCGTGGCCCTGGGACTCGAAGTTCTTGAAGACCTGGCCGCCGATGGCGTAGGAGCTCGGGCAGGGGTATTCCCCGTCGAAGTCGTACCCGGCGTTGACCGCGGCCGCGGTCGGGATGACCTTGAAGATGGAGCCCGGGGCGGCCTGGCCCTGGATCGCCCGGTTCATCAGCGGGACGTTGGACTCCTTGGCGGTGAGCTTGGCGTAGTCCTTGCCGGAGATCCCGCCGACCCAGACGTTCGGGTCGTACGTGGGCATGGAGGCCATGGCCACGACCCGGCCCGTCTTGGACTCCAGGACGACCACGGCTCCGGCGTCGGCCTTGTAGGGGACGCCGGTGTTGCGGTCGATCTGCTTGCGGGCCTCGAGCATGGCCGCGTTCAGCTCGAACTCGGCGACGCCCTGGACGCGGGCGTCGATGCTGGTCACGAGGTGGGCGCCGGCGACCGTCGGGTCGTTCTTGGCCTGGCCCATGACCCGGCCGAGGTTGTCGACCTCGTAGCGGGTGACGCCGGACTTGCCCCGCAGGGTCCGGTCGTACGTCCGCTCCAGGCCAAAGCGGCCGACCTGGTCGGAGCGCAGCAGCGGCGAGTTGGTGTTCTTGGCCTTCTGGATCTCCTCGTCGGTGACCGGCGAGAGGTAGCCGAGCACCTGGCCGGTGTTGGCGCCGCCGGGCGCGGGGTAGCGGCGCACGGCGGTGGGCTCGGCCGTGATGCCGGGGTACTCCTCGGGGCGCTCGCGGATCTGCAGGGCCTGCTGGGTGGTGGCCTCGGTGGTGACGGGGATCGGCTGGTAGGGCGAACCGTTCCAGCAGGGTTTGGGGGTCTGGGAGTCGCAGACCCGGACCTTGTTCATGACGTCCTGGGGCTTCATGTCCAGGACGCCCGAGAGCCGGGTCAGGACGCCCTTGCCCTTGTCCTTCATCTTCATCAGCGCGGTGCGGCTCGCGGAGACGACCAGGCGGGTCTCGTTGTCTGCGATCGGGACGCCGCGGGCGTCCAGGATCGAGCCGCGGACGGCCGGCTGGACGACCTGCTGGACGTGGTTGCTCTTCGCCTCGTGGTAGTACTCGGCGCCGTTGCGGACCTGGAGGTACCACAGGCGCCCGCCGAGGGTGAAGAGGAAGGAGAGGACGAGCACCTGCATGATCACGAGTCTGATCCGCACGCGGGACGTGCGGCCGGTCTCGGGGGCATTGGTCACGGGAGCTCCTCCCTCACAGCTTCTTGACGCTCTTCACACTCTTGATCGCCTTGACGCCCTTTATCCGGCCGGCCTTGTTGGCACGGCCGCGCGCGAGCCCCCGCCGCAGGCCGCCGCGCTGGCTGCCGATGCGCAGCCCGGTACCGCCGGCGAGCCAGCCGGAGGACACGTCGGCGGCCTTGGCCGGGCCGCCGCCCGCCTCCACGGCCATCGGGTCGTTCTCGGCGCGCCGGGCCAGCGCCATGATGAACGGCACGGTGAACGGGGCGAGCAGCAGGTCGTAGAGGGTCGCGGTGAACAGCAGCCCGGTGAGCCCGACGTGGCGGGCGGCCGTGTCGCCGACGAGGGCGCCCACCCCGGCGTAGAGCAGGGTGGAGCCGATCGCGGCGGCGACGACGGTCAGCATCGGGCCCCAGGCGGAGCGGAACCGCCCGGAGTCGGGGCGGGCCAGCCCGGCGGCGTACCCGATGACGCAGAGCACGAGCGCGTACCGCCCGGCGGCGTGGTCGGCGGGCGGGGCCAGGTCGGCGAGGAGTCCGGCGGCGAAGCCGATGAGCGCGCCGCTGAGGTGCCCGTACACGAGGGCGAGGGCGACGACGGTGAGCAGGACCAGGTCGGGTACGGCGCCGGGCAGTTGCAGCCGGCCCAGGACGGAGACCTGGACGACGAGGGCGACCACGACGAGCGTGGCCGAGAGCAGGATCCGGTTGAAGCGCATGGGGGTCAGCTCCTACTCGTCGGCCGGCTTGGCGGGCCCGGTGGCGGACGGCGACGGGGTGACCGTGACGGTGACCGTCGGGGTGGGCTTCACCTCCGGCTTGGGGGGCAGCACGGCGTCGCGCGGGTCCTCGCGCGGCGGCATGACGACGACGCCGACGATGTCCAGGCGCGAGAAGCCGACGAACGGGCGGACCCAGATGGTGCGGGTCAGGTCGCCGCGCGAGGGGTCGACCTTGACGACCTCGCCGATCGGGACGCCGGGCACGAACGGCTTGTTGCCGCGGGAGCCGAAGGTCACGAGCCGGTCGCCGGGGTTGACCTTGGCCTTGCCGTTGAGCATCTGGACGGACAGCGCGCGGTCGCCCTGGCCGGTGGCGAAGCCGAGCTCGCCGGTCTTCTCCAGGCGGGTGCCCACGGTGAAGTCGGGGTCGTTGGCGAGGACGACCGTGGCGGTGTCGGGGCCGACGGTGGCGACCCGGCCGACGAGTCCCTCGCCGTTGAGCACGGTCATGTCGCGCTCGATGCCGTCCTTGCTGCCGGCGTCGATGGTGACGGTCCAGGAGAAGCCCTGGGCCGCTCCTACGGCGATGACCTCGGCGCCCTTGATGCCGTACTGTCCGGCGCCGGCCCGCTTGAGCATCTCGTCGAGCTCGTGGATGCGGCTGCGGGTCTGGTCGTCGCTGCCCAGCTTGGCCTTCAGGGCGGCGTTCTCGCGCTCCAGCGTGGCGATGCGGTTGTGCCGCTCGCCGGAGTCCCGTACGGCTCCTATCGCGTTGGCGACGGGGTCGACCGCGGTCGCGACGCCCTTCTCGACCGGGCCGAAGGCTGCTGCGGCGGCCTGCCGGGCGCCGTCGACCGGAGACTCCTCGCCTGCCCTGATGTCCACCGTGATCAATGCGAACGCGATGGCGATCAGAAGCACCAGGAGCAGCCGGCTCTCTCGTGTGTCCCTCACGTGCGGCGGCCGTGCCTTCCTCATCGGAAATTCTTTGGTCTGTATATCAACGATCCGCCGCACGGGCGCGGCAGCACCCGTACGGCGGATCCTTGTGTTCCGCATGGCCCCCGGACGGGGGTCTGTGTCAGCGCCGGGGCTGGGCGTCCAGAACCTGCTGGAGCGCCTCGAACTCCTCCACGCACTTGCCGGAGCCGAGGGCGACGGAGTCGAGCGGGTCCTCGGCGATGTGGATCGGCATGCCCGTCTCGCGGCGCAGCCGCTCGTCGAGGCCGCGCAGCAGGGCGCCGCCGCCGGTCAGCACGATGCCGCGGTCCATGATGTCGCCGGAGAGCTCGGGCGGGCACTTGTCGAGGGTCGTCTTGACCGCGTCGACGATGGCGTTGACCGGCTCCTCGATGGCCTTGCGGACCTCGGCGGCCGAGATGACGACCGTCTTGGGCAGGCCGGAGACGAGGTCGCGACCGCGGATCTCGGTGTGCTCGTCCTTGTCGAGGTCGTACGCCGACCCGATGGTGATCTTGATCTGCTCGGCCGTGCGCTCACCGAGGAGGAGCGAGTACTCCTTCTTGATGTGCTGGATGATCGCGTTGTCGAGCTCGTCGCCGGCCACCCGGATGGACTGTGCCGTGACGATTCCGCCGAGGGAGATGACGGCGACCTCGGTGGTGCCGCCGCCGATGTCCACGACCATGTTGCCGGTGGCCTCGTGGACGGGCAGGCCCGAGCCGATGGCGGCGGCCATGGGCTCTTCGATGATGTGCACCTGGCGGGCGCCGGCCTGCGTGGACGCCTCGATGACGGCGCGGCGCTCCACTCCGGTGATGCCGGAGGGGACGCAGACCACGACGCGCGGACGAGCCAGGTAGCGGCGCTTGTGGATCTTGAGGATGAAGTACCGGAGCATACGCTCGGTGATCTCGAAGTCGGCGATCACGCCGTCCTTGAGGGGCCGTACGGCGACGATGTTGCCGGGCGTCCGGCCGATCATCTTCTTCGCCTCGGAGCCGACCGCCAGAATGCCGCCGGTGTTCGTGTTGATGGCGACCACGGACGGCTCGTTCAGGACGATCCCCCGGCCCCTCACGTACACCAGCGTGTTGGCGGTCCCGAGGTCGATCGCCATGTCACGGCCGATGAACGACATGTTGTTCCCCTTGTTCCCCATGAGGAGCGTCTGGCCTTCCAGTTGATAGCGGCTGCTGTCAGGTCGGCGAGGTGGGTGTGTGGGTGGAGGCCCCATCGTAGTGCCGCAAGCATGAACACCGCGCGACGGGACTCCGGCAATCCCGCCGGAACGGAAACCCGCCCCCTTAGTGGTGACGACGTGTCCTGCACATGCGTTCCCGCTCGCGCCCGGTAATACCGAAGGGCGACCGAAATTACTTCGGTCGCCCCAGGTCATGAGCGCTATTCGGCTGATGTTACGTCAGGAAGGACTCATCAGAGGGAGGGGAAGAACAGCTTCAGCTCGCGCTCCGCGGACTCCTCGGAGTCCGAGGCGTGGATCAGGTTCTCCCGGGTGACGGTGCCGAAGTCCCCCCGGATGGAGCCGGGCGCCGCGGCGATCGGGTCAGTGGGTCCGGCCAGCTGGCGGACACCCTCGATCGCGCGTTCCCCTTCCACCACGAGGACCACGACCGGGCCGCTCGCCATGAAGCCCATGAGGGGCTCGTAGAAGGGCTTGCCCTTGTGCTCGCCGTAGTGGGCCTCCAGGGTCTCCTGGTCCAGCGTGCGCAGCTCCAGAGCGGGAACGGTCCAGCCGGCCTTCCGCTCGATGCGGCCGATGATCTCGCCGATCAGGCCTCGACGGACGGCGTCGGGCTTGAGGATGACGAGCGTGCGCTGGGTCATGTTGCGGCTCCTTGCGGCATACGGGTGCGGTCCGACGAGGCTACAGGGAGTCAGCGGAGCCCCTGCGCTGAGCCCCGGGCCCCGGGCGGCCGGGGGCCGCCGCTCCGGCCGGGGGCCGCGCCGCCTCAGGCCTGGGCCTCGCCCTGCGCCTCGCTCTGGGCCGCCCAGCGGGCCTTGATCGCGTCGATCTTGGTGCCGTAGTGCACCGAGCACCACCACAGGCCCGCGAACGCCGCGCCGAGGAAGAACATCATCGGGACGACGAACCCGCTCAGGATCAGCCCGATCTGCAGGGCCCAGCCGATCTGGACCGCGCCCGGGCGCGACAGCATCCCGCACAGCAGCACCGACAGCAGCATGGCGATCCCGCAGACCGTCCACACCGTGGCCTGGGTCAGATCCGGGTTCTTCATGGCGACCAGCCCGGCGAAACCGATCACGAAGAACTCGCCGATCAGCGTCGAAGCACACAGCGTGCGCATCCCTCAGCCCCTCTTCAGCAGCAGGCGGGCCTCGCCCACCGTGATCACGGAACCGGTCACCAGGACCCCGGCCCCTCCGTACTCGGCCTCTTCCTCCGCGAGGGTGATCGCCGCCTCCAGGGCGTCGTCCAGCCGCGGCTCCACCTGCACCCGGTCCGGCCCGAAGACCTCGACCGCCACGGCCGCCAGCTCGTCCGCGGACATCGCCCGGTGGCTGGAGTTCTCCGTGACCACGATCTCCGCGAAGATCGGCTCGAAGGCCTCCAGGACCCCCTTGACGTCCTTGCCCTCGCTCGCCGCCATGACCCCGATCAGCCGGCTGAAGCCGAAGGCCTCGGTCACCGCCTCCGCCGTGACCCGCGCGCCCGCCGGGTTGTGCGCCGCGTCCAGGACGACCGTCGGGCTGCGCCGTACGACCTCCATCCGGCCCGGCGAGGTCACCGAGGCGAAGGCCCGGCGCACGGTCTCCAGGTCCAGCTCCCGCGACTGCTCGGCGCCGACCCCGAAGAAGGCCTCGACGGCCGCCAGCGCCACCGCCGCGTTGTGGGCCATGTGGGCCCCGTACAGCGGCAGGAAGATGCCGTCGTACTCGCCGCCCACACCGCGCAGCGTCAGCATCTGCCCGCCGACCGCCACCTCGCGCGAGACGACGCCGAACTCCATGCCCTCGCGGGCCACCGTCGCGTCGACCTCGACGGCCTTCTTCAGCAGCACCTGCGCCGCGTCCACCGGCTGCTGCGCCAGGATCACGGTGGCGTCCTGCTTGATGACGCCGCCCTTCTCCTGGGCGATCTCGCCGGGCGTGGAGCCGAGCCGGTCCGTGTGGTCCAGGCTGATCGGGGTGACCACCGCGACCGCGCCGTCGATCACGTTGGTCGCGTCCCAGGTGCCGCCCATGCCCACCTCGACGACGGCCGCGTCGACCGGGGCGTCCGCGAAGGCCGCGTACGCCATGCCGGTGAGCACCTCGAAGAAGGACAGCCGGAACTCCTCGGAGGAGTCGACCATCTCCACGTACGGCTTGATGTCGTAGTACGTCTCGATGAAGCGCTCGGCGCTGATCGGGGCCCCGTCGAGGCTGATCCGCTCGGTGACCGACTGCACGTGCGGGCTGGTGTAGCGGCCGGTGCGCAGCTCGAAGGCGTTCAGCAGGGCCTCGATCATGCGGGCCGTGCTCGTCTTGCCGTTGGTGCCGGTCACGTGGATGGAGGGGTACGCGCGCTGCGGTTCGCCCAGGACGTCCATCAGCGCGGCGATGCGCGTGGCGGAAGGCTCCAGCTTGGTCTCGCCCCAGCGGGTGGAAAGCTCCTGCTCCACCTCCTGGAGCAGCCGCGCCACCTCCGGGTCGACGGGCTGCGACGATGCCGGGGCGCCCTGGGGCGGTCCGGCCTGGGCGCGCAGGGTGCGGCTGCCGGCCTCGATCACCGCCAGGTCGGGGTCACGGTCGGACTCTTCGGCCACGATCCGTTCGAAGAGATCGGAGGTCTCGTCGCGGTCGTCGGGTCCGTTGCTCTCGGGCTGCTGCTCACTCACGGGGCCAGTCTACGGACGGGGGGCCCGGGGACTTTCTACCCGGCCGTTTCAGGACCTTCGGCGGCCGTTGCGACCGGATCGTTATGCAAGCCTTGCGGACAGGAGATAGGGGAACAAATGCCGCAGGCCAGCACCGACAAGTCCGCTTCCAGCCGCGACATAGGCATCGACCTGGGGACCGCGAACACCCTCGTCTACGCCCGGGGGCACGGCATCGTCCTCAATGAGCCGTCCGTGGTGGCCGTGAAGGCGGGCACCACCACGGCCCTGGCCGTGGGGACCGAGGCCAAGGAGACCATCGGCCGCACCCCCGGCTCCATCACCGCGATCCGCCCCCTGAAGGACGGAGTGATCTGCGACTACGAGGCCGCCGAGGAGATGCTCCGGCACTTCGTCCGCAAGGCCGTGCCCGGGCGGCGGCCGCGTACCAGGATGGTGATCTGCGTGCCCTCCGGGGTCACGCCCGTCGAGCGGCGGGCCATCGTCCACGCCTCGACGCGGGCCGGGGCCAAGGCCGTCCACCTGATCGAGGAGCCGATGGCGGCGGCGATCGGCGCGGGCCTGCCCGTGGCCGAGCCGCGCGGTTCGATGGTGGTGGACATCGGCGGCGGCACCACCGAGGTCGCCGTCATCTCGCTCGGCGGGATCGTCACCTCCCGGTCGCTGCGGGTCGGCGGGGACCGGCTGGACGGCGCGATCATGGACTACGTGCGCAAGGAGCACGGGCTGCTCATCGGCGAGCGCACCGCCGAGGACGTCAAGGTCGGCATCGGATCGGCCTGGCCGGTGCCCGACCGGCCGGAACTGGAGACGCGGACCTTCACGGTGCGCGGCCGGGAGCGGGTCGGCGGCATGCCGAAGACGCTCTCGCTGGGGGCCGCGGACGTACGGGCCGCCCTCGGCGAACCGGTCGAGGCGATCATCGCCGCGGTGCGCGCGACCCTGGAGGAGTGCCCGCCCGAGCTGTCGGGCGATGTGATGGAGCACGGCATCGTGCTGACCGGCGGCGGGGCGCTGCTGCCGGGTCTGGACCTGCGGACGGCCTCCGCGACGGGCATCCCGGTCTTCGTCGCCGACGCCCCGCTGGACTGCGTGGCGCTGGGCTCGGGCAGGTGCGTGGAGGACCTGGACACGCTGAACAGCCTGCTGGTCCCGGCGAAGGCCTGACGGGGCGGGCGGTGGTGCGGCTACGCCCGGGGGAGGGTGGCCACGACCGTGTACGAGTCCTCCGTGCGCGTCGCGGTCAGGGATCCGCCCAGGCTGCGCACGCGCTCGGACATGCTCGCCGTGCCCGAGCCCGCCGAGACGGGGGCGCGCCCCGGCGTCCGGACGGGCAGACCGTTGCGGACCGCGATCCGCAGCTGCGGGCCGTCCGCCTCGATCGACACGTCGATGGTCTCCCCGCAGGCGTGCTTGGCCGCGTTGGTCAGGCATTCCTGGACCACTCGGTAGACCGCGGCCTGGCGCAGCGGCGACAGCCCGTGCACCTGCGGATCCAGGGCCAGCCGTACGGGCGAACCGGCCCGTCCGCTCTCCTCCGCGAGGGCCGGCAGCCCGTCCACCCCCGGGGTCGAGGCCCGCTCCCCGCGCTGCACGATGATCTCGTTGAGCACGAGGTGGGCCCGGCGCGCGGTGTCGGCCAGCTCCTCGAAGTCCTTCGCGTGCGCCGTCTCGCGCGCCCGCGTCGACAGCACCTCGGAGCGCACCGTCAGCAGGGTCAGCTCGCGGCCGACGAAGTCGTGGACGTCGCGGGCCACCGAGGTGCGCTCCTGCTGGACCGCCTGGAACACCGCCGACTCGGCGCGCCGGGCGGTCAGCTCGCCCACCAGGTCGTGCCGGTAGGCGGCGATGCCGACGGCCGAGGCGAGCACCCCGATCGGCACGACGAGGCTCAGGAACGAGCTGAGCGTCTGCGCCCGCGGTTCGGGCCAGCCCGGGACGCTGAAGACGATCAGCGCGAAGGCCACGTACCCGAGGGTGGCCAGGACGGCAGGCCGCCGCCCCCGGTAGCGGCCGACCGAGTAGAGCGCGAACTGGATCAGCGTCAGCTCGTGCAGCCAGCCGATGAAGAGCAGCGCGGTGAGGTACGAGACCCAGGGCGCCCGGCGGCGCACCACCAGGCTTGAGCACCCGGCGGCGAGCACGACGGCGGCCATCGGACCGCTGAGCGAGTTGTCGGCGGCAGCCAGCCCCGGCAGGTCCAGCGCCATCAGCCCCAGGCAGCTGAGTGCGGTGAGCACGTCAAGCGCCCGGGGTGATCCGGCCCAGCTCGCGGCGAGCCGGCGGCCGGCGGCCGCGGCCCGGTGGAGCGCCGAGGCGACGGGCGGGACGTACATGCCTTCCATCATCCGTGTTCGGCGAGGGGTATCGGATCAGCCAACCCGGCTGAAATCGTGATGTGCGACACTCCGGACAACTCGGGGCACAACCCGTCAAGGTCTCGGATCGGCTCCGGGGCCCGCGTAGTCCGAGCCGAAGCAGGAGCGGATCTCCCGCTCGGTGTCCGGGCGCCCCGCGAAGTTGAGCCGGGAGTCCTCCTCCTTCGGCGCGGTCTTGGGGTCGGCGTTGAACGAAACCGACCACCAGTACACGCCGGTCATCTTCCGCTCCCGGACGACCTGGCAGACCGCCTTGTACCAGTTGGCCTGCACGACCGGGTTCAGCTTGCGCCGCGCATAGAAGTCGCCGGGTGCGTAGTACGCCCCGTCCATGGCGCTGATGCCGGCCTCGGCGAGCACGATCCGCGGCAGCGGGCCCCTGGTCTTCTTGTCCAGCCAGGTGTTCCAGCCGTCGACGAGCTGGTCCACGGGGGCGTCGTCGGGGACCTTGACGGGGAAGTACGCGTCGACGCCGAGCCGCTCGACGGGCACGTCGATGTGGCCGCCCACGTAGTTGTCCCAGTTGGCGTCGTAGGACACCTCGCCCTTGAACCGCTTCTCGGCCGTCGCGATGAGGCCCTTCCAGCCCGGGTCGCCCTCCATCGAATTCAGCTCGGTGCCGATCACGAACGTCGCCGCCTTCTGCCGCTGGGCCACGTCGAGGTAGGGACCGAGCAGGGCCTCGTACGAATCGAACCAGGCCTCCTTGTCGGTCGGCTTGATGTTGCCGCGCCACCCCTCCGGCGGCACGAGCACGACCTCGTCCAGCGTCGGGCGGACGGTGGTGCGCAGTCCGGCCTCGTGGAAGACGCGCAGCACCGTCTCCAGGTGCTCGGGCGTCGGGGTGCTGCGGCCGGCCGCGAGCTTCGTCGAGGTGCGGCCCTCCGTGTAGAAGGGGAAGGAGACGGAGACGGCGTTGGCCTTCAGCCCGACGAGGTAGGCGGCCTGCTTGCGCGCCTGCTTCTCGATGTACGCGTCGTCGTGGTCCTTCTTGTCCTCCCAGAAGATCTGGACGCCCCATTCGGGCATGCCGGCCTTCCACGGCCTGTCCACCTTCGGCGCGGGCCCCGCGGGCAGCGCCTCCTCGGTCTCCTCGGCCGCGCTCGCGCCGTCGGTGGGGGCGCCGGCGCCGCCGTGGGCCGTGGCGCGGGTGGGACCGGAAGCGGAGTCGCGCAGGACCAGGGCCGGCTCCAGGGAGCCCGGTCTCCAGCGCAGGGGATGGTCTCCGACCACGAACGGCAGGCCTATGACCAGGGAGGTCACGGTCACCGGCAGGATCGCGAGCAGGGGGACCTTGGAACGCCCGGCCGCCTTCCCGTTCTTGTTCCCGTTCTTCGTCTCGTCGTTCATCTCGTCGTTCAGCTGGTCGTTCACGAGGGGCTCTCGGTTTCTCAGGCGGGCTTGGCGATGACGACGAACTTGTTCTCTTCGCGCTTGATGAACTTGATCAGGCCGCGCAGGCCGCCGACCCCTTCCATCACGGAGAACACCGGGATGAGGGCGAGCACGACGATCGGCTCCCACCAGCGCCGCCGGCCGTTCGCCGAGACCAGGCCGTTGAGCCGCAGCCCCTCCCAGTACGTCCAGATGACGTACGCGAAGTTGATCGCCCACATGATCACGACGGTCTGGGCCACCGGCGAGGTGTTGAAGTCGCCGATGAGCCAGGCCACGAACAGCACGGTCGCGACGTGCTGGAGCGGGCCGAAGACCCAGGTCGCCACGCAGAGCAGCAGGAACCAGCGGTACCGGAACGGCACCGTGCGGTTGAAGCAGAGGGCCACCAGCCCCCACGCCCAGCGCTCGCGCTGCTTGATGAAGTCCCTCGTGGTGGCCGGGGAGGCGCCGTAGCAGCGGCCGTTGAACCAGTCGCTGCGGCCGGGGTACGTGCGGCAGAACGTCAGCGCCAGCTGCGCGTCCTCGACGATGGCCTTCGGGCCGAAGTCCCAGCCGATGGTGGCCTCGATCGAGGCACGGAGCAGCAGCAGCTCCCCGTGCACGCCGGCGACCGGGGTGCCGAGACCGGTGAGCGCGCGGAACCGGGCTATGTCGTCGGCGGGGCGGACCGCGTCGGCGAGCCAGGTGAAGCGGTTCACGGCGTTCTCGCGCGGGTAGGCGAGGATGCCCTGCGCCATGTGCTTGCCCTCGGCGCCCGCCCGCCGCTGGCGGTTGACGAACTGGGCCATCGACGCGGCGGTGTCGGGGCCGACTCCGGTGTCGTCGTCCATGTGCAGCACCCAGATGTCGTCCAGGGCCTCGCCCTCGTCGATCCGCAGTTCGTGCGCGTAGTGGTTGGCGCGGGCCTTGAACCGGGTCCCGTTCGCCGTCTCGTAGGCCTTGGGCACCGTGACCACGCGGATGAGGGGGTTCATCGCGGCCAGGTCGTCGATCTGCTCGGTCGCCTCGCAGCCCTCCTCCGTGAGGACGTCGACCCGCATGAGCGGGAAGTACGGGGGCAGGTGCTCCACGTAGCTGAGGACCGAGCGCTCCAGCGCCGGGTACGTGTCGTGGCGGCCGATGGTCGGCACGAGCACGATGAGGAAGTCCTCGTCCACCGGTGTCGGGGGGACCATCTCGTGCGATTTGCGCAGTCGGCGGCGGATCAGCAGGGCGCCCTGCAGGCCGACCATGACGCCTATGCCGGGCAGTGACCAGACGACGGACAGGGTCCAGCCCAGCGGGGTCGGATTCGGCTTGAACGACCACAGGCCGAAGCCGGCGAGGAGCAGGAAGGGCAGCAGGAAAGGGAGCACGCCGGGCTTCCACTCGGCGTGGCGCTGCACCAGTTTCGCATCGCGCCGGGTGGCGGGCGCGACCTCTTGTACGGGGGCGGAAGTCATGGAAGAGGTCATTCGGGTTTCCTACTACTGCTGTTGCTGCTGCTGCTGCGGCGGCGGCGGCGACTGCCGCGGCTGCGGGGCCGGGGGCTGCGGCGGCCAGGCGGGCTGGCTGCCGTACGGGCCTGGCCCGTAACCGGGTCGGGGCTGCTGGGGCGGGTAGGGCTGGGGCTGCGGCTGCCCGTAGCCCGTCTGCGGCAGCTGCGGCCCGGGCTGCGGCGGGTAGGCCTGCGGGGCCCCGAACCCGTGGGACGGCTGGGGCGCTTGCTGCTGCGGCACCTGCTGCGGCACCTGCTGTGGCACCTGCTGCGCCAGCCGGGCCTCGTTCGCCTGCTGGGTCCAGGGGTTCACCGGCGGCTGCCACGCTTCGTACACCGCGAAGTCCCGCAGCAGCAGGACGATGAGGGTGCAGGTCACCAAGGCCCCGACGGCGAAGGTCGCCAGCTTCAGCCCGCCCTGGAGGGTCGTGGTGAAGTACTCGGCCTGCTTGTCGTCGAAGAGCGCACCCGACAGGCTGCGCACCCGGTTGTAGCCCTCGATGGCGGCGCCGCCGATGATGATGCCCCGCCCGAGGGTGTTCCCGCGCAGGACGAGCAGTCCGCCCGCCACATAGACGACACCCCAGTTGAGGTTGAACGTCTCTGCGGTTCCGGAGCCGTCGCCCGTGCCGTAGTACACGATGCCCTGGAGGAAGTCGGCGACGCCGACCTGCCAGAAGCAGTTGTACAGGGCCCACAGGAGCAGGATGCCCGCCCAGCCCATGGCCACGAAGGCGGCCACACTGTGGGCGCGTGGCGTTGACGCGCTCAACTTCACTCCTATTCGAATGTTCCGTCGTGCAAGGCGAGCCATTGCACGCCCACGGGGCCGGATTCCCGGCCGCCGGTGATCGTCTTGGGGTCGTCGTACGTCTGGCGCACATCGGCGTCCGAGTTCTTCGCCGTGAGCCCGTCGCCCCACACCGTCCACAGCACCCACGGGGCCTGGTCGAGGGTCGTACGCTGCGCCGCGCCCAGCGGCACGTGGAAGGACTCCGCGAGGATCCGCGGCTTTCCGTAGTCCGCGAGCCCGCGGTGCCAGGTCGATGTCCAGCCGCCCGGGTCGAAGGGGTGGTCCGGCGTTCCGCTGTAGTCGTCGACCCCGACCACGTCCACGTACTCGGCGCCCGGGTAGAAGTCCCAGGGTTCGCTGCCGTGCACCCCGTCCCAGGCGGTGGGGGCCCATACGAAGATCAGGTTGTGCAGTCCGCGGGAGCCCACCAGGTAGTGGTGGAGCAGCTCCCAGAGGGCCGTGTACTGCCGGGGTTCGAGCCCGGCCCACCAGAAGCTCTGCTCCCCGCCGAGCGAGTTCATCTCGTGGTACGGGCGCAGCAGTACGGGGACGTCGTACGCGGCCAGATGGCCCAGGTGGTCCGCGAGGAAGGACAGGTCGAGCAGGAGCGCCGCGTGCTCGGCGGTACCGGGAGTGAGCACCCGGTCGATCCAGCCGGGGTCCTTCGCGGAGGGCGCGTTGCGGCGCAGCGTCTGGTCGTAGCTCTTGACGGGGCTGCCCGGCCACGGCTGGTGGAACGACATGCCGACTAGGCCTGCGGGTGCTCCCCCGTTCTCCGGGAGTACGGTCTTGGTGCCGTTCCAGAGGCGTTCCGTGCCGGTCGGGTTGTACGAGCCGTCGTCCTCGCGGGGCAGTCCGTGCCAGACGCCGAGGGCCAGGTCCACCACGTCGTTGGTGTAGGTCCAGAACTCGCGGCGGGCGGGCCAGGCGGCGCGCGAGTAGTCCCGCGGCTCCCCCACGCCCCAGCCCTGCTGCTGGTAGCCGGGCCCCAGGTCGAGTTCGAGGAAGGCCGGCAGCTTTCCGGTGATGTCCCGGGGTTTGCGGTAGTAGTAGCCGGGAGGCTTGGGGCCGCTGTGGTCGCCGTACTCGGGGTTGTACCGCTCGTTGTGCACCTCGGCGTGCTGGCCCATGAGGGTCCCGCGGCGACGGCCGGCCCGGGCGTCCGTCTCCAGGCCGACCAGGAGCCGGTACACGGCCTGGGCCGTCTTGGAGGCCTTGGGGTCTCGTGACAGCAGGTCCTTCTGGAGGCCGGCGGCCGGTGCGCGCGAGGTGCTGAACGCTGCCACTCCGGCGAGGGCGCCGCCCGTGGCCGCGGTGGCAGCCGCCCCCAGGAGGAGGTTGCGGCGCTTCAGCTCGCTTCTTAAGGGGTTCAACGGGCTTAAGACCCCGCGAGTGCGCACGTCACGACCCCACACTCCGAGACCCCCCTCGGTCGACAGCCGGCAGGCATCGGCCCCTGAGGGTTGTGCCGAACCTCTGGGGCCGGATTCACCCTACGCGTCGGCCCCCGGGCAATGTGCTCGGGGGCCGATGGTTCACCGTTTGTTACACGCCACTTGTCGCGTGGTGCGTGTTACGCGGCGGGCAGCGTGTCCAGTTGGGTCTGGATCCGGGCGATGTCCGCCTCGGCCTTGGCCAGTCGGCCCTTGATCTTGTCCACGACGTTGTCGGGGGCCTTGGCCAGGAAGGCCTCGTTCCCGAGCTTCGCCTCGGCCTGCTGCTTCTCCTTCTCCGCGGCCGCGAGGTCCTTGGAGAGCCGCTTGCGCTCGGCGGCCACGTCGATCGTGCCCGACAGGTCGAGCGCGACCGTGGCACCGGCGACCGGCAGTGTGGCGGTGGCCGTGAAGCCCTCGCCCTCCGGCTGGAGGCGCAGCAGCTGACGCATCGCCGCCTCGTGCGCGGCGAGCGCCGTACCGGTCAGGTCCAGGCGTGCCGGGACCTTCTGGCCGTCCTGGAGGCCCTGCTCCTTGCGGAAGCGGCGGACCTCGGTGACGACGGCCTGGACGCTCCCGATCTCCGTCTCGGCGGCGTCGTCGCGGAAGCCGCTGTCCTTGGGCCACTCGGCGATGACCAGCGACTCGCGCCCGGTCAGCGTGGTCCACAGCGTCTCGGTGACGAACGGGACCACCGGGTGCAGCAGTCGCAGCATGACGTCGATGACCTCGCCCAGCACCCGGCCGGAGACCTTGGCCTGCTCGCCGCCCGCGAAGAACGTCGTCTTCGACAGCTCGACGTACCAGTCGAAGACCTCGTCCCACGCGAAGTGGTACAGCGCCTCGCTGAGCTTGGAGAACTGGAAGTCCTCGTAGTACGCGTCGACCTGCGCGACCGTCTTGTTCAGCCGGGACAGGATCCATCGGTCCGTGGCGGACAGCTGCTCGACCGGCGGCAGGTCGCCCTCGATCGTCGCGCCGTTCATCAGCGCGAAGCGCGTGGCGTTCCAGATCTTGTTGGCGAACTTGCTGGACGCCTGGACCCAGTCCTCGCCGATCGGCACGTCGGTGCCCGGGTTGGCGCCCTTGGCCAGGGTGAAGCGGACGGCGTCGGAGCCGTACTTGTCCATCCAGTCCAGCGGGTCGACGACGTTGCCGAAGGACTTCGACATCTTCTTGCCGCGCTCGTCGCGGACCAGGCCGGTCAGTGCGATCGTCTTGAACGGAACCTCGCCGTCCATGGCGTACAGACCGAACATCATCATCCGGGCGACCCAGAAGAAGATGATGTCGTGGCCGGTGACCAGGACGTCGGTGGAGTAGAACTTCGCCAGGTCCGGGGTCTTCTCCGGCCAGCCGAGCGTGGAGAACGGCCACAGGCCTGAGGAGAACCAGGTGTCGAGGACGTCGGTGTCCTGGCGCCAGCCCTCGCCGGTGGGCGCCTCGTCGTCCGGGCCGACGCAGACGACCTCGCCGTCCGGGCCGTACCAGACCGGGATCCGGTGACCCCACCAGAGCTGGCGCGAGATGCACCAGTCGTTGAGGTTGTCGACCCAGTCGAAGTAGCGCTTCTCCATCTCCTTCGGGTGGATCGTGACCCGGTCGTCGCGGACCGCGTCGCCGGCGGCCTTGGCGAGGGTCTCGACCTTGACCCACCACTGCAGCGACAGGCGCGGCTCGACGGTGGTGGAGCAGCGGGAGCAGTGCCCGACGGAGTGCAGGTACGGGCGCTTCTCGGCGACGATCCGGCCCTGCTCGCGCAGCGCGCCGACGACCGCGGAACGGGCCTCGAAGCGGTCCAGGCCGAGGAAGGGGCCGTGGACGGTGATGTTGCCGCGCTCGTCCATGATCGTCATGTTGGGCAGGCCGTGGCGCTGCCCGATGGCGAAGTCGTTCGGGTCGTGCGCCGGGGTCACCTTGACGCAGCCGGTGCCGAACTCCGGGTCGACGTGCGTGTCGGCGACGACCGGGATGGAGCGGTCGGTGAGCGGCAGCTTGATGAGCTTGCCGACGAGGTGCTTGTAGCGCTCGTCGTCCGGGTGGACGGCGATGGCCGTGTCACCGAGCATCGTCTCGGCGCGCGTGGTGGCGACGACGAGGGTGTCCTCACCCTCGCCGTACTTGATCGAGACGAGCTCGCCCGCGTCCTCCTGGTACTCCACCTCGATGTCGGAGATGGCCGTGAGGCAGCGGGGGCACCAGTTGATGATGCGCTCGGCGCGGTAGATCAGCTCGTCGTCGTAGAGCTTCTTGAAGATCGTCTGGACGGCCTTGGAGAGACCCTCGTCCATGGTGAAGCGCTCACGGGACCAGTCGACGCCGTCGCCGAGGCGGCGCATCTGGCCGAGGATCTTGCCGCCGTACTCTTCCTTCCACTGCCAGACGCGCTCGACGAACTCCTCGCGGCCCAGGTCGTGGCGGGACTTGCCCTCCTCGGCGAGCTGCTGCTCGACCTTGTTCTGGGTGGCGATGCCGGCGTGGTCCATGCCGGGCAGCCACAGCGACTCGTAACCCTGCATCCGCTTGCGGCGGGTCAGGGCGTCCATGAGCGTGTGCTGGAAGGCGTGGCCCAGGTGCAGGGAGCCGGTGACGTTCGGCGGCGGGATGACGATGGTGTACGCGGGCTTCTCGCTCGCGGGATCGGCCGTGAAGTAGCCACGCTCTACCCAGCGCTCGTAGAGCTTCCCCTCTACCTCGGCCGGAGCGTACGCGGTCGGCAGTTCGGAGTCGGGGCTGCTGGGTGTCTGCGTGTTCTCGGTCACGAGGCACAGTTTAGAGCCGTAACAGTCCAGCTATGAAACCGGTAATCCGGGGGCCCGGAGGCCTGCGGGGGATCTGCTTCCGACAGGATGTCTGAAACGCATAAGGATTCCTGAAGGGGGACGCGGGCATGAGCTACAACCAGCCGGGACCGTACGGGGGCCAGCCGCCGCAGCAGCCTGGACCGTACGGGGGCCAGCCGCCCCAGCAGCCTGGACCGTACGGGCAGCCCGCGCCGCAGCCCGGCTACGGCTACCCGCAGCAGCCCCCACCGCCGGGCATCCCCCCGCAGGGCTACCCCCAGCAGCCCCAGCAGCCCCAGCCGGGATACGGCTACCCGCAGCAGCCCCCGTACGGCGCGCAGCCGCAGCCGCCGAAGAAGTCCAAGGCCGGCGTGGTGATCGCCGTGATCGTCGCGGTCGCGGTCATAGCGGGCGGCGGCTGGTACTTCACGAAGGGCGCTGGCGCCTCCGGCTCGGTGGCCGCGGACACCAAGGGCTACAAGCTCACCTTCCCGGAGTCGGTCGACGCCTACGCGAAGAACCCCGACGCGGTCGGCACCGCGAAGGCGGACACCCCGCTGGCGGGTGAGCAGAAGACGAAGGCCGAGGCCATCGGCATCAAGGACCCGCACCAGGCGAGCCAGCAGTACCTGAACGGTGTCAAGGGCAAGGCCAAGCAGATGACCGCGAGCGGCTTCTGGGGCCAGATCGACGACCCTGAGCGGGCCCTCGACGCCTACTTCGCCACGATCGGCGCGCCCAACCCGGAGACCGACAAGCTCGGCCTGAAGTACGAAAAGGTCGGCACCCCCAAGGCGTTCACGCCGGACGGGTTCAAGGGCGCCGTCATGAAGTGCGTCGAGATCAAGATGTCCACCACGAAGACCACCAAGCCCGGGGAGCCCAGCTCCCTCGTGGTCCCCACCTGCGCCTGGAGCGACCACTCCACTCTGGCCGCGGTCAACCACATGGACCAGACCACGATCCTGACGGGTGGCACCCAGGGCACCCTGGAGGACGTCTCCAAGCTGGCCGCGAAGCTCTACAACACCTCACGGACCAAGGTCTGATCGGACTGGCGGCACACAGGAGGGGCGCCCCGAAGCCGATGCCCTTGGCGCCGGCCCGCGACTCGATGATCTTCTCCAGGCCCGCGAAGGCACCGCCCACGATGAACAGCACGTTCGTCG
>NZ_JBHYXN010000038.1:0-29058 GCF_042752335.1 Streptomyces sp. NPDC059355
CGAGCCCCCCGAGCTCCTCACTCTTGAGGTCGTCGGCCGCGTCAGTTTTGTATAAGAGACAGATCTACGACGGCCCGCGGCTGACTGACAGACTGTCCGCATGCGCATTGTTGTTCTGGCCGGCGGCATCGGCGGCGCCCGTTTCCTGCGCGGCCTCCAGGCCGCCGTCCCCGACGCGGACATCACGGTCATCGGGAACACCGGTGACGACATTCACCTGTTCGGGCTGAAGGTGTGCCCCGATCTGGACACGGTGATGTACACCCTCGGCGGTGGCATCAACGAGGACCAGGGCTGGGGCCGCACCGAGGAGTCCTTCACCGTCAAGGAGGAGCTCGCGGCGTACGGGGTCGGACCGGACTGGTTCGGCCTCGGCGACCGCGACTTCGCCACCCACATCGTCCGCACGCAGATGCTCGGCGCGGGCTACCCGCTGAGCGCCGTCACCGAGGCGCTCTGCGACCGCTGGCAGCCCGGGGTCCGGCTCCTGCCCATGTCCGACGACCGCGTCGAGACGCACGTCGCGATCACCGACCCCGAGACCGGCGAGCGCCGCGTCGTCCACTTCCAGGAGTACTGGGTCCGGCTGCGCGCCTCGCCCGACGCGGAGGCCGTCGTACCCGTCGGCGCCGAGCAGGCCAAGCCCGCGCCCGGCGTGCTGGAGGCCATCGCCGCCGCCGACCTGATCGTCTTCCCGCCGTCCAACCCGGTCGTCTCGGTCGGCACCATCCTCGCCGTGCCCGGCATCCGCGAGGCCGTGGCCGCCGCCGGGGCGCCCGTCGTCGGCCTCTCCCCCATCGTCGGGGGCGCGCCCGTGCGCGGGATGGCCGACAAGGTGCTCGCCGCCGTAGGCGTCGAGTCCACCGCGGCGGCCGTCGCCCGGCACTACGGCGCCGAACTGCTCGACGGCTGGCTCGTGGACACCTCCGACGCGGACGCGGTCGCCGAGGTGGAGGCCGCCGGGATCGCCTGCCGCGCGGTGCCGCTGATGATGACCGACCTGGCCGCCACCGCCGAGATGGCCCGGGCCGCGCTGGCGCTGGCGGAGGCCTCCCGGTGAGCGTGCCGTCCGTGCCCTCCCCGCCCTCCCCGCCCTCGTACGAGGTGCGCGCCGTCGCCGGGATCCCGGAGGTCCGCCCCGGCGACGACCTCGCCCGGCTGATCGCGGCGGCCGGCCCCGGACTGCGGGACGGGGACGTCCTGCTGGTCACCTCGAAGATCGTCTCCAAGGCGGAGGGCCGGATCGTCCGCGCCGATTCCCGCGAGGACGCCATCGACGCCGAGACCGTCCGGGTCGTCGCGCGCCGGGGCGCGCTGCGGATCGTCGAGAACCGGCAGGGGCTCGTCATGGCGGCGGCCGGCGTCGACGCCTCGAACACCGAGCCGGGCACCGTACTGCTGCTGCCCGAGGACCCCGACGCCTCGGCCACCGTGATCCGCGCCGGTCTGCGCGAGCTGCTCGGCGTCGACGTCGGCGTCATCGTGACCGACACCTTCGGGCGGCCCTGGCGCTCCGGGCTCACGGACGTGGCGATCGGCGCGGCCGGGGTGCGGGTCCTGGACGACCTGCGCGGCGGCACGGACGACCGGGGCAATCCGCTGAGCGCGACGATAGTGGCCACGGCGGACGAACTGGCGGCGGCCGGGGACCTGGTCAAGGGCAAGGCGAGCGGGCTGCCCGTGGCCGTCGTACGGGGCCTCGGCCACCTGCTCGGCGAGGGTTCGGCGGCGGCCGACCTGGTGCGCGCGCCGGCCGACGACATGTTCCGGCTGGGCACCTCGGAGGCGGTACGGGAGGCCGTGACGCAGCGGCGTACCGTACGGGCCTTCACGGACGAGCCGGTGGACCCGGGCGCGGTCCGCCGCGCGGTGGCGGCGGCCGTGACGGCCCCGGCTCCGCACCACACGACGCCGTGGCGGTTCGTCCTGCTGGAGTCGGCGCAGGCCCGGCTGGAGCTGCTGGACGCGATGCGCGACGCCTGGGTCGAGGACCTGCGGCGCGACGGCAAGTCCGAGGAGTCCGTCGCCAAGCGGGTCCGGCGCGGTGATGTGCTGCGCAATGCCCCGTACCTGGTGGTGCCGTGCATGGTGACGGACGGGGCGCACGACTACGGGCACGCCCGGCGCGATGCGGCGGAGCGGGAGATGTTCGTGGTCGCGATGGGCGCGGGCGTGCAGAACTTCCTGGTCGCGCTGGCCGGGGAGCGGCTGGGCTCGGCGTGGGTGTCCTCGACGATGTTCTGCCGGGACGTGGTGCGCAAGGTGCTCGGGCTGCCGGAGGGCTGGGATCCGATGGGGGCGGTGGCGGTGGGCCATGCCGCGTCGGCTCCGGCGGAACGGCCGGCGCGGTCGGCGGAGGCGTTCATCGAGGTCCGCTGAGCGCGTCCCAAGACACCCCCTAGAGCTTTCCGATGTCCGTCCTGGGCATCTTCGGAGTGCGGCGGGGCGGTACGCGGCCCGCCAGGAGGACGAGGCGGGCCGCGCGGTGGCGCTGGCCGGCGTACGGGGCGAGCAGCTCCAGCATCTCGGCGTCGTCGGCGTCCCGGTTCCCGGCGAGGGCGAAGCCGATGATGCCGGGCAGGTGCAGATCGCCGGTGGTGACGGCGTCGGCTGCGCCGTTGCTGCGCTGGAGGGTCTCGGCGGAGGTCCACGGGCCGATGCCGGGGACCGCCTCCAGCCGGGCGGCCGCCTGCGGGAGCTCCATCGCGGCGGCCTCCTCCAGCCGGTTCGCCACGCGGGCGCAGCGGACGATCGCGGCGGAGCGCTTGGCGTCGACGCCGGCCTTGTGCCAGTCCCAGGACGGGATCAGCGCCCAGGTCCGGGCGTCGGGCATGACGTACAGGCCCTGCGGGACGCCGCCCCGGGGGCCGGGCGCCGGCTCCCCGTACCGGCACACCAGCCGGCGCCAGGCCCGGTACGCCTCGTCGCTGGTGACCTTCTGCTCCAGGACGGTCGGGATCAGGGACTCCAGGACCAGTCCGGTACGGGTGAGGCGCAGCCCCGGGCGGCGGCGGTGGCTGGCGTGCACGAGGCGGTGGCGGGGGACGAAGGCGGCGGGGTCGTCGCCGTCGCCGAGCAGGGCCGGGAGGGCGTCGAGCATCCACTCGGCGCCGGAGCCCCAGGCTTCGGCGTGGGCGGTGCCGGTGCGGGGGCCGAGGGCGACGCGGAGGGTGGCCGGGCCCTCGGGCGTCCGGCTGGTCTTCCAGACGGAGCCGTCGGGGGTGGTGCGGAAGGTGGGGTCGCCGGGGCCGCGCCGCAGGGGCCCGAGTGTGAGCCCGAGATCGACCCCCCGGCCGGGGGCCCACTCCCGGGACCGGGCGCCCGCGGTGGCGGCGGTTGCGGCGGTGACCGCGCCTGCCCCGGCGGGCGCGGGCACGGTGGTGCGGCCGCCGCGGACGGCGGCGCGGGTGAGGGGGTCGAAGCGGCCGGCCATGCCTTGAGCGTAGCCCCGCGGACCCTGCCCGGGGGGTGTCCGCGAAGTAGCGCCGTGCGCCCGGAGGGCGGTCCCGCGGCGCCCGGTGCGCCGAGAGCGCGTGCCGGGCGTCACGGGGCAGGCGGGACTTCGCGGACACCCCCCGGGCAGAGTCGTCAAAGTGGCGTCGGCCGCCCGAGAGGGCGGGCCCGCCCTCTCGGGCGGGACTTTGACGACACGGCCTAGGAGCGGCCCTGGAGCTTCGCCGAGGAGGTGCGGGTGGGCGGGAGCTGCGCGTAGAGGAGCTTGCCCGGGCATTCCGTGGCGAAGCCGTCGCGGTGGCCCGAGATCACGTTGAGCTTGACGTTCGTGCCCTTCTTGAAGAGGTTGCCGCCGCCCGACTTCAGGGTGGTCTTCGCCCGCGGGTCCCGGTTGAACAGCCCCAGCTTCCATGCCGTGAGCTGCGCCACCGCCTTGACGGCGGCCGCCGGCGGTGTGGTGCTCGTGTACGTGCCGAGCACGGCGACGCCCATGCTGTCCGTGTTGAACCCCATGGTGTGCGCGCCGAGCACCGCCTTGGCGACGCCGCCCGCCCGGCCCTCGTACACCGTGCCGCACTTGTCGACGGCGAAGTTGTAGCCGAGGTCGCGCCAGCCGCTGCTGACCACGTGGTAGCGGTACAGGCTGCGCAGCACCGCCGGGGCGTCCTTGCAGGCGTAGTTGTTGCCGGAGGCGCTGTGGTGGACGAAGGCCGCCTTGACCGTGCCCGTGTACAGGAAGCCCGACTCGCGCAGGGACTCGTCCGCGCCCCAGCCCAGCCGCGTCACGATCCTCGGTCGCGGGCCGATGTACGGGCGGGCGGCCGCGCTGAGGGTGCCGTCGCCGGCCATGACGGCGTCGGCGGTGGAGTCGGCCTTGTCGAGGGCGGTGATCTCCTTCGCGCCGAGCGCGGCCAGCGGGACGTTGGCGGAGGAGGACTCCGCCGTCTCCATGGTCATGCCCGGCAGGGCCACGACGTCGCCCTTGTCGTCGCCCGCGGGCTCGTCGGCGGTGCCCGCCGCGCCGTTCTTGGCGTCGACCACCGTCACAGGGTCCGCCGCACCCGGATCGACGAGCTCGATCCGCATGCCCGACGGGAGCCGGGCCCCCGCGCGGGTGGCCGGGGCTCCGGGTTCCGCCTGGACGCGGACCTCGACGCCGTCGGAGTCGCCGACCCAGAGCGGGGCGGTGCTGCCGCGGACCCGGCCGGAGCCGCTCTCCCGGGTGCCGAGGTCGGGGGCGTGTTCGCTGTTGTG
Organism: Streptomyces sp. NPDC059355; assembly: GCF_042752335.1. Taxonomy (NCBI): domain Bacteria; kingdom Bacillati; phylum Actinomycetota; class Actinomycetes; order Kitasatosporales; family Streptomycetaceae; genus Streptomyces; species Streptomyces sp. NPDC059355. The sequence continues at coordinate 4,708 of NZ_JBHYXN010000038.1, forward strand.
GGTCTCGATGTCCTGCCAGTCGGACCAGTTCCCGGTCGCCACCGCGCGGGTGCGGACCTGGACCCGGCCGAACAGCTGGCTGTTCGCGTCGTCCCAGACGACGCCGACCAGCGAGAACCTCTTGACCTCGCGCGGGGGCAGCCCCCGGGTCTCGGGCAGCCGCGGTGAGGTGCTCATGCCGGGGAAGCCGGGCGACCTGTCGGCCGCGGGACCCAGGGGGGCGAGCGGCAGCGACTGGGTGGACCCGGCGGGGGTCACGGGGGCGGCGGCCGCGCCCAGCGAGGGCGCGGCCAGGGCCGGAGCGGAGAGCGCGAGCGGCAGGGCCAGGGCGGCGGCCGTCGCGACACCGATCGAGGAAGCAAGGAATCCACGCATGAAAGCGATGCTGGGCACAGTCACCACCGAGCGCCATCGGAGAACTGACGGTCCGTCCGATCGGGTCGGCGCGTCCCTCGCCCGTACGGAGGAGCCGATGCCCGCCGTACGGGCGAGGGGCCCGCGTAGGCTGGGCCGGGTGAACGCCACCGACCGCACCCCTGCCGACCTGCTGCGATCCGCGCTCGCCGCCGATCCGGGCCGCCCGCTCATCACGTTCTACGACGACGCCACGGGCGAACGGGTCGAATTGTCCGTCGCCACCTTCGCCAATTGGGTGGCCAAGACCGCCAATCTGCTCCAGGGCGACCTGGGCGCCGAGCCCGGCGACCGGCTCGCGCTGCTGCTCCCCGCGCACTGGCAGAGCGCCGTATGGCTGCTCGCCTGCGACTCGGTCGGGGTCGTGGCCTCGGTGGGCGGTCGCCCGGACGACGCCGATCTCGTCGTCAGCGGGCCGGACACGCTGGAGGAGGCCCTGGCGTGCGACGGCGAGCGCGTGGCGCTCGCACTGCGGCCGCTGGGCGGCCGCTTCCCGCAGCCGCCCGCCGGGTTCGCGGACTACGCGGTGGAGGTCCCGGGCCAGGGGGACCGCTTCGCCCCCTTCGTCCCGGTGGAAGCCGACGGTCCGGCACTGATCGTCGGCGGTGAGGAGTTCACGCACGCGCAGCTCGTCGAGCGCGCCCGCGGGGACGCGGCGAAGCGCGGCCTCACCGCGGGCTCCCGCCTGCTCTCCGGCCTGGACTACGACACCTGGGACGGCCTCTCGGCCGGCTTGTTCGCCGCCCTGGCGGCGGACGCCTCGGTGGTCCTGTGCCGCAATCTGGACCGCCTCGCCCCGCAAGCCCTGACGGCCCGCACCGAAACCGAACGCGTCACCCACACCGCCGCGTAGAGCGGGTGCCCGAAAGGAGTCGAGTGGTGTGGGTCTCGTCTCTTTCGGGCGTGGGCGGGTGCTTACGCGGATGGGCTAACTTGGGACCCTCATAGGGCCCGAACCGGGTGGGGAGAAACAATTTTGGAAGCCATCCTGCTGGTCGGGGGGCAGGGGACGCGTCTGCGCCCCGTCACGGTCAACACGCCCAAGCCGATGGTGCGCGCGGCCGGTGTTCCGTTCCTCGCCCACCAGATAGCCAGGGCCGCCGCCGCCGGTGTCACGCACATCGTGATGGCCACCTGCTACCTCGCCGAGGTCTTCGAGCCGTACTTCGGCGACGGCTCCGCCTTCGGCGTCTCGCTCGAGTACGTCGTCGAGGAAGAGCCGCTGGGCACCGGCGGGGCCATCCGCAACGCCGCGCAGCGGCTGACCGGCGGGCCGGACTCGTCCGTCCTCGTCTTCAACGGCGACATCCTGACGGGCCTCGACATCGCCGGGCTCGTCGATTCCCACCGGGCGGCCGCCGCGGACGTCTCCCTGCACCTGGTGCAGGTCGAGGACCCGCGCGCGTTCGGCCTGGTCCCCACCGACTCCGAGGGGCGGGTGCTGGCCTTCACCGAGAAGCCGCAGACCCCCGAGGAGATCATCACCGACCAGATCAACGCCGGCTGCTACGTCTTCCGCCGCAGCGTGATCGACTCCATTCCGGCCGGGCGCCCCGTCTCCGTCGAACGCGAGACCTTCCCCGGCCTGCTCGCCTCCGGGGCCCGGCTCCACGGCGTCACCGAGAACACGTACTGGCTGGACCTCGGCAAGCCCGAGTCCTTCGTCCAGGCCTCCGCCGACCTCGTACGCGGAGTCGTCTCCTCCCCGGCCGTGCCGGGCCCGCGCGGCGAGTCCCTGGTGCTCCCCGGCGCCGAGGTCGCGGACGGGGCGAAGCTGTCCGGAGGCACCGTCGTGGGCGCCGGAGCCCGGATCGGGGCGGGCGCCGTGGTCGACGGCTCCATCGTGCTCGACGGCGCGGTCATCGCCCCGGACACCCGGGTACGCGCCAGCCTGATCGGCGTCGGCGCCACCGTGGGCCCGCGCACCGTGCTGGACGGCGCGGTGCTCGGAGACGGGTCCGTCGTCGGCTCGGACAACGAACTGCGCGCGGGCGCGCGGGTGTGGTGCGGGGCCGAACTCCCCTCCGCGGCCGTCCGTTTCTCCTCCGACCGCTGACGGAACGCCCGCAGAACGCCGACAGGACGTGAAGATGCCGCCGGCCCCTCGGGGCCGGCGGCATCTTCACATCTGTGTCCGGCCATGATCCGCCGGACAGGCCCTAGCGGGCCGTGACGGTGACCTTCTCGTCGTTCTGGATCTGCTTGACGAGCTGCTGCACCTTCGCCTTGTCCCACAGCAGGTTCCCGCCGCGCTCGCCCGCGATCGGCATGTTCATCGACACGCCCTCGCCGCCGCTGATGCCCTTCATCGCGAAGAACATGTCGGCCAGGTCCCACAGGGACATGTCCTTGTCCACGATCAGCGTGTCCAGGCCCGCGCCCAACACCGGGTACAGCTTGAAGGGGTTGAGGATCGTGCCCGGCGTCGCCGCCTGGTTGGCCAGCGTCGACAGGAACTTCTGCTGGTTCTTCGTACGTGCCAGGTCCGACTCGGCGAACGCGTACCGGGTCCGGACGAAGGCCAGTGCCTGGCTGCCGTTGAGGGTCTGCTCGCCGGCCTTGAAGTCGGCGCCCGACTTCTCGTCCTTGAAGCCCTTCTCGATGTTCATGTCGACACCGCCGAGCGCGTCCACGATGTTCGCGAACCCGGCGAAGCCGATCTCCGCGTAGTGGTCGATGCGCAGGCCCGTGTTGTGCTCCACGGTGCGCACGAGCAGTTCGGGGCCGTCGTCGGCGTAGGCCGCGTTGAGCTTGGTGTGCTTGCCCGTGCCCGGGAAGTTCTTCCCGGACTCGGAGCCGACGAAGGACGGGATCTCCACGTCCGAGTCGCGCGGCAGCGAGATCATCGTGTTGCCGCTGGAGCACGCCGCGAGGATCATCATCGAGTCGGTGCGCTTGCCCTCGGCCGAGCCCGTGTGGAGCTTCTTCTTGTCCTCGTCGGACAGGCCCTCGCGGCTGTCGGAGCCCACGACCAGGTACGTCGTGCAGTCGCCCTCCTTCGGGCGCTCGATGACCTTGGAGAGGTCGACCTCTCGGCGCACCTTGGAGTCGGCCCAGAAGTAGGTGCCGATGGTGGTCGCGAGCAGCGCCGTGACGAGCACGATGGAGCCGATCTTGATCCGCTTGCGCCAGTCCGGGGCCGGTCCCGCCGGTCGCCCCGGCCGTCCGCCGGGACCCCCCGGGCCACCGGGACCGCTCGGCGCACCCGGGCCGCCCGGACCCGCCGGGGTGCTCTGCGGCCGCCCGTAGACCTGGCCGGTGTTGTAGCCGCTGTCGAAGCCGTCGTACGTGTCGTGGCCCGGGGCCTGCTGCGGAGGCACCCCGTACGCGGGCGGCTGCCCGGGCCGGGCCGGCGGCCGCGCCGGTCCCTGCGGTTGGTGCTGCGGCGGCACCGGCCGCTGCTGCCTGCGCTGGACATGCGGCATCCGCCGGGCACCCTCGGGCTGCGGCTGTGCGCTGCCGCGTCCGTACCGGTCGTCGCCGTTGTCGTTGCGCCCCTCGGGCCACTCACTCATGCCGCCTAGGATGCCTGGCCGGACGGGGTGCCCGACAGCCCGGGAGGCGCTTCGTTCCGGTGCTGTTGCACACCTGATGCCTGCGCGTCGGCTTTAAGGTGGCCGTATGACAGAGATACAGGGCGTGACGGCCGGCGAACCCCAGGGCAAGCCGATCTCGGCCTCGCGGACCACCCTCAGCCACATCATGACGGCCAATGACACCAACCTCCTCGGCACGGTGCACGGCGGCGTGATCATGAAGCTGGTGGACGACGCCGCGGGCGCCGTCGCCGGGCGCCACTCCGGCGGCCCCGCCGTCACCGCGTCCATGGACGAGATGGCCTTCCTCGCCCCGGTCCGCGTGGGCGACCTCGTCCACGTGAAGGCACAAGTCAACTGGACCGGCCGCTCCTCCATGGAGATCGGCGTACGGGTCCTGGCCGAGCGGTGGAACGAGTCCACCCCCGCCACCCAGGTCGGCAGCGCCTACCTCGTCTTCACCGCCGTGGACGCCGAGGGCAAGCCGCGCACGGTCCCGCCGGTGCTCCCCGAGACCGACCAGGACCGCCGCCGCCACCAGGAGGCCCAGATCCGCCGCACGCACCGGCTCGCCCGGCGCCGGGCGATCATGGCGCTGCGCGAGGAGCGCGCGGCCCAGGGCTTCGACGACGACTGACGCTCCCGCCGTCCGGCTACGTGCCGCAGATCACCTGGTCCCCCGTGACCACCCCGAACTGGCCCTGGTGCGGATCCTCGGGCCGGACCGGCACCACCTTCCGGTAGTCCGCCCCGGCGATCACCAGGACGGTCCGTCCCTGCCCCGCCACCGCCCGCAGCTCGCTGCCGGGCAGCGCGGTCGACACCGTACGGGCCGAGCGGTCCCAGCGCGGGTCGTACGCGATCACCGTGCGCTTGACGTCGCGGCTCGCGCCGTTGCCCGGGGACCGGGTGGTGTCGAAGCCGGTGGCGCGCAGCGCCGTGTCCACGCGTCCGCCGAGCCCGTCGATCCGGGTGCCGTTCTCCACCTGCACCCGGATCTGCCCCGGCGCCACGTCCACCGGCACCGCGGGCTGCCGCTGCGGCGGGCTCGCCGGCCGCCGTCCCGGCGCGGCGGGGGCGGCCAGCGGCCGGTCCAGGCGCAGCGCCTCGAAGAGCTTCGAGGCGTTCGGCTCGTCCCACTTCACCGTCGAGCCGATGCCCTTGACGGCGTACGAGGGATTCCCGATCGGGACCGAGGCGAACTCCGAGGACGACGGGGTGAAATCGCGCAGGGCCTGGCCCAGGGCCAGCATCTGCTCCGAGCCGAAGCCCCGGTCGGCCCGGACCGAGCCGAGCAGGGTGGAGCTGACCTCCTTGAACTTGACCGGGTTCAGCAGCACCCCGCCGCCGGTCGCCTGCTTGATCAGCGCGGCCACGAACCGCTGCTGGCGCTGCATCCGGCCGAGGTCGGCGGCCCCGTCCACATGGCGCGAGCGCACGTACTGCAGGGCCTGTCCGCCGCTGAGCCGGTGGCTGCCCGGCAGCAGGTCCAGGCCGGTGTTCTGGTCGTGCAGGGCCTTGGCGGTGCAGATCTCCACGCCGCCCATCGCGTCGACCGTCTTCATGAAGCTGGCGAAGTCGACCTCCAGATAGTGGTCGATCTTCACCCTGGTCATGTTCTCGACGGTCCGTACGGTCAGCTGCGGCCCGCCCTCCGCGTACGCCGCGTTCAGCTTCACGGGGTGCGGTCCGTGCTGCTTCCCGCTGGACTCGTCCCGGTGCTCGGGCAGCTCGGCATAGCTGTCGCGGGGCAGGCTGACCACGCTGGCCCGCTCCCGGTCGGCGGAGAGGTGCACCAGCATGACGGTGTCGGTGCAGTGGCAGGGGGCGCCGCCGAGGCGGTACTCGTGCTTGTCCGCGGCGGTGATCTTGTCCCGTCCGTCGGTGCCGACCAGCAGGAAATTCAGCCCGTGCCCGGCCTGCGGCCGGTTCTTCATATCCTTGAAGGGGTCAACCCGCTCGATCCCGGTGTCCAGGCCGGTCATCACCGCGTGCCCGATCGCCCCGGAGCCCAGTACCGCCACGGCCAGCCCGGCCGCCAGCCGTACTCCCCACCGGGGCCGGTCCTTCCCCCGGCGCCGGTCCGGAGCACCGCCGCGCCGCGCGCGCTGCGGCCGCGGGGGCCGGGCGGGTCGGGTGGGACGGTGCGGCTGGGGCACGGGGGACACCTCCGCGGGGGCAGCAGGACCTACAGGGACGAACCAGGCACATCAGGGCCGGACGCATCGGACCGGACACATCGGGCAGATCGTCAGAACAGTAGGCCCATACGATCAGCCTCTGTCCCTACCGATCATGCGGCGCGCACCCGTTTCCCCCGTACGCGGTAACGTGACACCGATACCCGACCTTGAAGGACCACATGCCCGCCCAGCAGCCCGCAGTCTCGGTGATCATGCCGGTGCTCAACGAGGAGCGCCATCTGCGTGACTCCGTCCGCCACATCCTCGGACAGGAGTACGCCGGTGAGATGGAGGTGGTGATCGCGCTGGGGCCGTCCAAGGACCGCACCGACGAGATCGCCGCCGAGCTCGTACGCGAGGACCCCCGCGTCGTCACCGTTCCGAACCCCTCCGGCCGCACCCCGGCCGCCCTCAACGCCGCCATCAAGGCCTCGCGTCACCCGATCGTGGTGCGCGTCGACGGCCACGGCATGCTCTCGCCGAACTACATCGCCACCGCGGTCCGCCTCCTGGAGGAGACCGGTGCGCAGAACGTCGGCGGCATCATGCACGCCGAGGGCGAGAACGCCTGGGAGGACGCCGTCGCCGCCGCGATGACCTCCAGGATCGGCGTCGGCAACGCGGCCTTCCACACCGGGGGCAAGGCCGGTCCGGCCGACACCGTCTACCTGGGTGTCTTCCGCCGCGAGGCGCTGGAGCGGGCGGGCGGCTACAACGAGGAGTTCATCCGCGCCCAGGACTGGGAGCTGAACTTCCGCATCCGCGAGGCCGGCGGGCTCATCTGGTTCTCGCCCGAGCTGAAGGTCCAGTACCGGCCGCGCCCCTCCGTACGGGCGCTCGCCAAGCAGTACAAGGACTACGGCCGCTGGCGGCACGTGGTGGCCCGCTACCACTCGGGGTCGATCAACCTGCGCTACCTCGCCTCGCCGACCGCCCTGTGCGCGATCGCCGCCGGTGTCGTGGTCGGTGCGGCCGTCAGCCCGTGGGGCTTCGTGGTCCCGGCCGGCTACCTCGCGGCGATCACCGCGGGCTCGGTCCCGGCCGGCAAGGGGCTCTCCCTCAAGGCGCGGGCGCAGATCCCGGTGGCCATGGCCACCATGCACATGTCCTGGGGCTTCGGCTTCCTGACCAGCCCGCGCTCGCTCGCGGCCAAGGTCATCGCGAGCCGCCGCCCGGCGGTGCAGCGGGACTTCGCCGGCTAGGTCCGAGCGGGCCGCGTACGGACGCACGAAGGGCCCGGTGGCGCTGACGCCACCGGGCCCCTTCGTGCGTACGGTCCTACCAGGTGAAGCCCGGCTGGATCGCCATGCACTCCTTGTCGTCGTCCCCGTTGAGCGGACGGGCGGAGTCCGGGGCCTTGGTCGGGGCCGGCGGCGGCGGGGTCGGCGCGTTGCCGGTCCGCCAGTCCTTGCCGACGAACAGCACGATCCCGGTGACGTCCTCGGACTTCTCCACCGCGCTCGCCGGCAGGCCGAGCGCGGTGGCCACGGCCGCCGCGTCACCCGCCTGGTCGGGGCTGGAGAAGCGGACCACGGTGGTGTCCTCGGCCCCGGTCTGCTGGGTGGCCTGGGCCTTGGTGAAGCCCTTGCCGACCAGGACCGCGGCGACGTCGTCGGCCCGGCCCTTGACCCGCGTCTGGGCTCCGTCCTTGCCGCCGGTCGCGTTGCGCACGGCGACGGCGATCTTCGCCGGGGGCGCGGCCGGATCGGCGGCCGGCTGGGACGGGACCGCGGTCGAGGGGGAGGCGGCCGCCGACGGGCCGCCACCCGGGGCGGCGGCCGGGTCCCCGGAGCCCTTGCCGTCGAGCGCGATGTCCTCGCGGACCATCCGGAACAGGGCCTCGGCCTCGACCGGCTTGGGCTCGACCCGGCCCTCCTCGCGGGTGCTGTACACCCACGGCATGGTGGTCATCGTGATCCGCCCGGTGGGGACCTTCTTGAGCTCCATGCTGAGGTCGTACAGCTTGTCGATCTTGTTCAGACCGGGGTCCACGACCATGGCCTTGATGGCCGCCTGCGCCAGGCTGTTGAGCTTCACCGGGTTGCTGAGCTTGGCGTTCTTGCGGAACTCGCGGGCCATCGAGTTCATGTACATGTGCTGGGCGTGGGTGCGGCCGAGGTCGGTCCCGTCCTCGAAGCCGTAGCGGGTGCGCAGCCACTGCAGGGCCTGCTCGCCCTGGATGGTGTTGATCCCCGCGGGCAGCTTCAGGCCGGAGCCCTTGCCGTCCTTGGTGCGCGACTCCACGTTCTGCTGGACGCAGACCGGGACGCCGCCGATGGCGTCCGCCATCGTCACCACGCCCTTGAAGTCGATCATCATGAAGTGGTCGATCGGGATGTGCGTGAGCTCCGTCCAGGCGGCGACCGTGCAGCCCGGCCCGCCCCGGCCGAGGGACTCGTTGGTCTGCACGAGGCCCTTGCTGGCCTGGTGGACCTTGCCGCCCGGCTCGGTGCACTTCGGCATCATCAGCATCGTGTCGCGAGGCATGGACACGACCGACATGTTGCTGCGGTCCGCCGACAGGTGCAGCAGCATCTGCACGTCCGCGAGGGGCGGGCCGTCGAAGGTGTCCTTGGCCCCGCCGAGGGCCTGGTTGGCCGCGTCGTCACGGGCGTCGGAGCCGATGAGGAGGATGTTCAGCGGGGTCTGGCCGAAGGCGTTGGGCTTGGAGCCGCCCAGCTTGTTCTCGCCGAGGTTCAGGACGTCCGTCTTGATGCTGCCGTTGAGGTGGCGGTAGTACAGGTAGCCGCCCGCCGCCGTCGCGAGTATGAGGAACGACAGGATGGAGGACACCCAGCGCAGCACCCGCCGGCGGCCGCGCCGCTTGGGAGCGCCGCCGCCGGACCCGTCTCTTGGTGGGGGGACGGTGCCGGACTCGCCGGATCCGCCGCCGGATATCTCACCGGACCGGGCGGGCGCCCCCTCCCCTCGCACGCTGCTGTGCCTCACACGTCCCCCTCAAGATTCACTTCGTGTCGTGGTGTGCCGGTGTTGCCGGTGTCGGTTCCACCGGCACCTGCCGGCCCGGCTGCTCGCCTTGCTCGGTCGTGCTCGGCTCGCCTGCCCTGCCGTGGTGCGGCGCCGCGGCCGGCGGGCCGGCTCTCGGCCGGCCCGTCTGCGCGCCTGCGTCCTTGCGTCCTGCCTGCCTGCCCTGGCTGCCTTACTTGGCGCAGACCGTCTTGTCGGCCTCGACCCGCTGAATGTCCTCCGGAGCCTTCTGCGGCGCATTCAGTGAGATCCCCGCCCCCTTGAAGTCGGCGCCGAGCGTCAGCTTCATCGGGGTCTTGGGCGCGGCGTCGGCCGAGCCCATCTTCAATGCCGTGGCCGGCAGCCCCATCATGTCGGCCAGCGCCCGGGCCTGGTCGGCCTGGTTGGGCGCGTACTCCAGCTGGGTCGTGTCGACCTTGGCGGGCGCGTTGCCGCGGTTGCTGGCCTTGTTCACGCCCTTGCTGTTCTGCAGCCAGGCCAGCGTGGTGGACGCGGAGCCGCTGGGGCCGCCGCCGTTGTAGACGTCCACCCGTACGTCGCCGGCCGGGGCGCGGTTGCCCTGGAGCAGGGCGTCCGCCTTGCTCTTGGCCTCCGCGTCGGCCGCGTCCTTCGCCGCCTGCTCCTTCTTCTCGACCTCCGTCAGGGAGACGTCCCCCTGGATCATCTTCAGGAGCGGATCGGCCGACCCGTGCTCGACGACGACGGTCGCCTTCTTGCCCTCGGGCTCGGCCGGGTTGTCGAGCACCGGCAGCGTGGTGAAGGTGATGTTCTTCAGGTCCATGTCCTTCAACTCACCGGCGAGGTTGGTGAGTTTGTCGATGGAACCTATGCCCGAGTCCACGTTCAGCGACTTGGTGGCCGCCTCCGCGAGGGAGAAGAACTTCTTCGGACTGGTCAGCGTCTCCTTCGACTTCATCTCGCGCATCATCGAACCCAGGAACTGCTGCTGGGTCTTGATCCGGTCGAGGTCGCCGTGGTTGCCGAACGAGTGCCGGGTCCGTACGAAGGCCAGGGCCTGCTCGCCCTGTAGCCGGTGCTCGCCGGCATCCAGCTTCAGCTTGGAGTCCTTGTCGTCCACGGCCTTGGCCAGGCAGACCGGAACGCCGCCGACCGCCGTGCTGAGCACCTTCACCGCGTTGAAGTCGACCATCATGAAGTGGTCGACGGTGATCCCGGTGATCTCCTTCACGGTGCGCATCGTGCAGCCCGGGTCGCGTCCCTCCTGGCCCAGGCTGATGTTGAACCGGGTCCCCTTCTCGCCGGGGATGGTCTTCGTCGAACCGTCGGGCTGCTTCGTCGGGCAGGCCGGGATGTTCGTGATCAGGTCGCGCGGGATGGACAGCGCGGTCGCGTTGCTGCGGTCCTTGGAGACGTGGAAGAGGATCGTCGTGTCGGCATGGCCGACGCTCTCCGCGTCCCCGTAGCCCTCGTTGCCCGCGCCGCTGCGCTTGTCGGTGCCGATGACCAGGATGTTGATGGGCTGGTCCTTCTTGAACCCGCCCGTGCCCGCGTCGCCGACGTCGGTGACCTTGAGGTTGTTGTTCAGGTGGTCGTAGTAGAGGTACCCGCCCACCGAACCGGCGACCAGGAGGAAGGCCAGGGTGCCGCCGGTGACGACCAGGATCCTCTTGCGCCGGCCGCCGCCACCGCCACCACCGCCCTTGCCCGGCCGGCCGCCGCGCCGCCCGGGCGGACCGTCGCCGCGCCGCGGGCCGGGTACCGCCGGGGACGGGGCCTTCGGGGCCGCCGGCGCGCCCGCGCCGGTGCGGCCCGAGGACCGTCTGCGGGGAGCGGCGACGGAGGGCTGCTGCTGCGCAGCGGAACGGTCCAGTCGCAGTTCGTAGTTGCCAGTGCGGGGGTTGAGCACCCACTGGTCTGCGGGGTCGATTTCTTCCGCCCGCCCACGGCTTTGCGCATCCACGGTTGCTCGAATCCTCCGTCGGTGCCTCGCGACGCGCCTCCCCCAAGACGCTCGGTCAACGATCCGGCTGCTGGTGCACGGCCTCATGGTCTGGCCGGGGCACCGGATCGCTCACCTTATCCGCCCCAGTTGACCGCAAACCATGGTGGTGACAAATTCCACTCCCCTTATAACGGGCCAAACCCCCCAAGGCCTTCGGTTCGGGTACCGCCTTTGGGGATTGCTTTACCGGCAATCGGCCGTGCCCGCCGTGGTTCCCGTGAAGGTGGGGACGGGCGCGGGGGTGGATCCGGTTCCTGCCGAGGGCTTCGGGGCCTCGCTTTCGGCGGAGCGGGCGCGCTGCGGAGCCCGTGCGGTTTCGGCCGCCGCCGGGCTCGGCGGGGTCACCGTGAGCGGCTTGTCCGTCCGCAGCTGCTCGAACAGTTGGGCCGCCTCCGGCTGCACCAGCTCGTCCCGGTTCGGGTCGGCGGCGTACGGGCGGCGGGGCACCGTCAGGAACTTGACCTGCTCGGTCGGTATGTCCCTGATGCTCCGCACCAGTTCGTACAGGCCTCGCAGCGAGGCCAGCCCCGGGTCCGTGGTCACCGAGGAGGTCGCCGCGTCCAGCAGCGGGTACAGCCGGCCCGGGTTCAGCAGCACCCCGGTGCTCTGCACCTTCTTGACCAGCGAGCCGAGGAACTGCTGCTGGCGCTCCATCCGTTCGGTGTCGCTGCCGTTGCCCAGGCTGTAGCGGGCGCGGACGAAGCCGAGGGCCTGCTCGCCGTGCAGGGTCTGCCGGCCGGCCTGGAGCTTCAGCTTCGCCTCGGGGTCGTTCATCGGCTGCTTGAGGCAGACCTCCACCCCGCCGACCGCGTCGACCATCTTCTTGAACCCGATGAAATCCACCACCATGTGGTGGTCTATCCGTATTCCGGTGAGCTTCTCCACCGTACGGATCGTGCAGGCGGCCCCGCCCCACTCGTACGCCCAGTTGAACTGCGCGAGCCGCTCGGCGCTGCGGCTCCCGTCCGCCGTCAGGCAGGCCGGGATCGGCGTCATCAGGTCCCGGGGTATCGACACCGCGGTCGCGCTCCTGCGGTCCGCGGGGAGGTGCAGCAGGATCGCGGTGTCCGAGCGCTCGGTGCCGCGGTCCTTGCCGTAGCGGGCGTTCTCCTTGCCGGAGCGCGAGTCGGAGCCGATGAGCAGGATGTTCTGCGAGCCGCCCACGGCGTGCGTGGGGCGCTCGCGCTCGTAGCGCTCCAGCTCGGCCGCCGCGGAGGTGTCCTCGGTGATGTTCCCGTCGAGCTTGCGGTAGAGCCACCAGCCGACGGCGGCCCCGCACAGGACCAGCAGGGCCAGACCGAGCGCGATCCAGCGCAGGAGACGGCGCCGGCGGCCGCGCGGAGGCTTCGAGGAGCCTCCGGCCGCTTCGGTGCCGCCCGGTATGCCTGCACTGTCGGTCACTGGCGTTTCCGTCCCCTCACCACGCACGTGCGGGCCGTACGGCTGAAACCACGACCCCAGCCGATCGTGCCCCCACCTCACGCCCGCGGCCTGGGGGCAGCCCCCTGTCTAGGCCCATCCGGGTGACAAATCGCGCTCATCGTCCACACCTGCCGCTCGAACGCGAAACGGCCCCCGGCGGGTGCCGGGGGCCGTTCTCGGGGCTGCGGGGCAGGCCGGGCTACGGGAGGTTGCGGGCCATCACGATGCGCTGGACCTGGTTCGTGCCCTCGTAGATCTGGGTGATCTTGGCATCGCGCATCATGCGCTCGACCGGGTAGTCGCGGGTGTAGCCGTATCCGCCGAGGAGCTGGACGGCGTCCGTGGTGACCTCCATGGCCGCGTCCGAGGCGAAGCACTTCGCCGCCGCGCCGAGGAAGGTGAGGTCGGCGTCGCCGCGCTCCGAGGCGGCGGCCGCCTGGTAGGTCAGCGCACGGGCGGCGGCGATCTTCATCGCCATGTCCGCGAGCATGAACTGCACGCCCTGGAAGTCGCCGATCGGCTTGCCGAACTGCTTGCGCTCCTGGACGTACCCCTTGGCGTAGTCCAGGGCGCCCTGGGCGATGCCGAGCGCCTGGGCCGCGATGGTGATGCGGGTGTGGTCGAGGGTCTTCATCGCCGTGGCGAAGCCGGTGCCCTCGGCGCCGATCATGCGGTCGGCCGGGATCCGCACGTTGTCGAGGTAGACCTCGCGGGTCGGGGAGCCCTTGATGCCGAGCTTCTTCTCCGGGGCGCCGAAGGAGACGCCCTCGTCACCCTTCTCGACGACGAACGCGCTGATGCCCTTGGAGCGCTTCTCCGGGTCCGTCACGGCCATGACCGTGTAGTACTCGGAGACGCCCGCGTTGGTGATCCAGCGCTTGACGCCGTTGAGGACCCAGAAGTCCCCGTCGCGCACGGCGCGGGTCTTCATGCCCGCCGCGTCCGAGCCCGCGTCGGGCTCGGAGAGGCAGTACGAGAACATGCCGTCGCCCTTGGCCAGCGGGCCGAGGTACTTCTTCTTCAGGTCCTCGGAGCCGGAGAGGATCACCGGGAGCGAGCCGAGCTTGTTCACGGCCGGGATCAGGGAGGAGGACGCGCAGACGCGGGCCACCTCCTCGATCACGATCACGGTGGCCAGCGCGTCCGCGCCGGCGCCGCCGTAGACCTCGGGGACGTGGACGGCGTGCAGGTCGTTGGCGACGAGCGCGTCGTGGGCCTCCTGCGGGAAGCGGGCCTCCTCGTCGACCGCCGCGGCGAACGGCAGGATCTTCGCCTCGGCGAGCGAGCGGACGGACTCGCGGAGCATCTCGTGCTCCTCGGCCGGGCGGTACAGGTCGAAGTCGGCAGAACCCGCCAAGACTCTCACTCCCCAAGTGTGATGCGTGATGCTAACTACCGTTAAGTAACCCAAATCTTAGTGTCCGGCGTCCCGGCAGCGATATGTACGGCGTACGTGAGCTGCGTGACAGCCGGGTCTCCTGGGGAACGTCCCCCCGGACCGGCCCGACTATGCTCAGTGGCCGCAAACGGCCCCGCACCTCTGGAGCATCCATGGCCCCCCTCAGGATCACTGTGATCGGCACCGGCTACCTCGGCGCCACCCACGCCGCGGCGATGGCGGAGCTGGGCTTCGAGGTGCTCGGGCTGGACGTGGTGCCGGAGAAGATCGAGTTGCTGTCCGCGGGCCGGGTGCCGATGTACGAGCCCGGGCTGGAGGATCTCCTCGCCGCGCACGTCGAGGGCCTTCCGGGCTCCACCGGGCGGCTGCGCTTCACGCAGTCCTGGGAGGAGGTCGGCGCCTTCGGCGACGTCCACTTCGTCTGCGTGAACACCCCGCAGAAGCACGGCGAGTACGCCTGCGACATGAGCTACGTCGACTCCGCGATCGAGTCCCTCGCCCCGCACCTGACCCGCCCGGTCCTGGTCGTCGGCAAGTCCACCGTGCCCGTGGGCTCGGCGGAGCGGCTCGCCGCGAAGCTGGCCGAGCTGGCCCCCGCGGGCGACGAGGTCGAGCTGGCGTGGAACCCGGAGTTCCTGCGCGAGGGCTTCGCCGTACAGGACACCCTGCACCCCGACCGGATCGTGATCGGCGTCCACGGCGAGCGCGGCGAGAAGGTGCTGCGCGAGGTGTACGAGACCCCGATGGCCGAGGGCAGCCCGCTGGTGGTGACCGACTTCCCGACGGCCGAGCTCGTCAAGACCGCCGCCAACTCCTTCCTCGCCACCAAGATCTCCTTCATCAACGCGATGGCGGAGGTCTGCGAGGCGGCCGGCGGCGACGTGGTCAAGCTCGCCGAGGCCATCGGCCACGACGACCGCATCGGCAAGAAGTTCCTGCGCGCCGGCATCGGCTTCGGCGGCGGCTGCCTGCCCAAGGATATCCGCGCCTTCATGGCGCGCGCCGGCGAGCTCGGCGCGGACCAGGCGCTGACCTTCCTGCGCGAGGTCGACTCCATCAACATGCGCCGCCGCGGCCACATGGTCGAGCTTGCCCGCGAGGCCGTGGGCGGGTCCTTCCTCGGCAAGCGGGTCGCGGTGCTCGGCGCCACCTTCAAGCCGGACTCCGACGACGTCCGCGACTCCCCCGCGCTGAACGTGGCCGGGCAGATCCACCTCCAGGGCGGCCAGGTCACCGTCTACGACCCGAAGGGCATGGACAACGCCCGCCGCGTCTTCCCGACGCTCGGGTACGCGGACTCGGCGCTGGAGGCGGCCCGCGGCGCGGAGGTCGTCCTGCACCTCACCGAGTGGCGCGAGTTCCGCGACCTCGACCCGGTGGAGCTGGGCGCGGTCGTCACCGACCGCCTGATCCTCGACGGCCGCAACGCCCTGGACACCGACCGCTGGCGCGCGGCCGGCTGGACCTACCGCGCGATGGGCCGCCCGCGCGCGTGAGCCCTGGGCCGCCCGCGCCGCCCCTACGGCTCACGCCGGCCTGCGGTGCTGGGCGGCACGCGCCGTGAATTCCGCGTCGCGCAGCACCCGCTGGGCGTTGCCCCAAGTCAACAGGGCCAGGTCGGTCTCCGACCAGCCCCGGTCCAGCAGTTCCGCGATCAGCCGCGGATAGCCCGAGGGGTCGGTCAGGCCCGCCGGACGGGAAATGCCCGGCTCGGTGCCGAAGGCGGCGCCGAGGCCGACGCAGTGCGGGCCCGCCACGGCCCGTACGTGTTCCACGTGGTCGGCCACCGCGTGCAGGGAGTCCCCGGTCTGCGCGGTGTCGAAGGTGACCATCGCCAGGCCCTGCGCGGCCCGCAGGGCCAGCAGCACCTCGTCGGTGACGTTCCCCGGATGCGGGTTCAGCGCCGCGGCCGCCGTGTGCGAGGCGATCACCGGCGCCTTGGAGGCCCCCGCCAGCTGGCAGGCCACCTCCGGCGTGCAGCCGGTCAGGTCCACGAGCATCGCCAGCCGGTTCATCTCCTTGACCACCTCGTGGCCGAAGGGCGTCAGCTCCTCCCCGGCCCAGGGCGCTCCCGCCGGCGCGAGGACCCGCACGCCCAGCGCGTGGAAGGCGCGCAGCGCGCCCAGCGAGTCGGTCAGCGTACGGCCGGGCACGGGGCCCAGGAACGAGGCGATCCGGCCCCGGTTGCGGGCATCGGCCATGTCGTCGGCGGTCAGCGCGAGGCACAGGCCGTCCGGGTACCGGCGCATCAGGGCGAGCGCCACGTCGATCTGGTCGAGGGTGTCGGACAGCACGCGGTCGGCGGCCCCGGCCCCGCCCGGCAGCAACAGGGACCAGAACTGGGCGCCCACCCCGCCGGCGCGCAGCCGCGGGATGTCGGTGTCGACGCCGCTGTCGGGGGTGTCGATGTCGTGGTACGGGCTCTGGCGCAGAGTCCAGACGAGGGTGTTGTGCCCGTCGGCGACGGGATGCACGGACAGCAGCGCGACGGCCCGTTCCAGCGCAGTGCCCGCCACCGGGGCGGGCGTGTCCTCGGCTCCCGAGGAGCCCGGACCCGCGGGGACCGTGTCGGCGACGGTGTACGCGGTGTGCGCCGCAAAGGCGGTGTGCGGTTCATCCTGCAGGTCGGCCATGGCGTTCGGCTCCGGTCTCGGCGGCAGCAGGGAGAGAGATGCTGCCACGGTGACACGCGGGGCGGCCGGATCGCCCGGCGGATGAGGCGTTCGGGTGTCACCCGCAGGTCACACCCCTCGCCTCGGCCGCCGGGAGAGCCGGCTCCGACCGCCGGCGGCTACAGCACCGCGTTCGAGGGGCCGCGGGACGCCGAGAGCTCGCGCGCCACCGCCTCCGCGTCGCGCAGCGCCCGTACGGCGTTGGACCAGGTCAGCTTGGCCAGGTCGGCCCGCGACCAGCCGCGCGCGAGGAGCTCCGCGATCAGGTTCGGGTAGCCCGCCACGTCGTCCAGCCCGGCCGGGGTGAAGGCCGTGCCGTCGTAGTCCCCGCCGATGCCGATGTGGTCGACGCCGGCCACCTCGCGCATGTGGTCCAGGTGGTCGGCGACCGTGGCGGCCGTGGCCACCGGGCGCGGGCGCCCGGCCTCGAAGGCCCGGTGCAGGGCCATCGCCTCGGGCGTGGTGTCGAGGTGGTGGAAGCCGTGCGCGCGCAGGTTCTCGTCCGCCGCCAGGGTCCACTCGACGGCTGCCGGGAGGATGAACTTCGGCACGAACGTGGCCATCGCGACGCCGCCGTTGGCCGGCAGCAGCTCCAGTACGTCGTCCGGGATGTTGCGCGGGTGCTCGCACACCGCCAGCGAGGACGAGTGCGAGAAGATCACCGGCGCGGCCGAGACGGCGAGCGCGTCACGCATCGTCGTCGCGGCGACGTGCGAGAGGTCGACGAGCATGCCGATGCGGTTCATCTCGCGGACGACCTCGCGGCCGAAGTCGCTCAGACCGCCGTGGCGCGGCTCGTCGGTCGCCGAGTCCGCCCAGTCGATCGTGTCGTTGTGCGTGAGCGTCATGTACCGCACGCCCAGCCGGTGCAGGGCGCGCAGCGTGGCGAGCGAGTTGTTGATGGAGTGGCCGCCCTCGGCGCCCATCAGCGAGGCGATCCGGCCGTCGGCGCGGGCCGCCTCCATGTCGTCGGCCGTCAGTGCCCGTACCAGGTCCGCCGGGTAACGGTCGATCAGCTGGGCGACGGCGTCGATCTGTTCCAGGGTGGCGCTGACCGCCGTGTCGCCCGCGTAGTCGGAGCGCACGTACACCGACCAGAACTGCGCGCCGACCCCGCCGGCGCGCAGCCGGGGGATGTCGGTGTGCAGCCGGCCGCGCTGGTCGCCGGCGATGTCGCGCCGGGCCAGGTCGTAGCGCACCTGCTCGCGCAGCGCCCACGGCAGGTCGTTGTGCCCGTCGACCACCGGGTGCTCGGCGAGCAGCTCCCGCGCCTCGCTCAGGCGCTGCGCGGCGCTCACTTCCCGAATCCGAAGGAGTCGGCGCCCGCGACCTTCGTCCGCAGCCGCTTGCCCTTCTCGGTGGCCTGGTCGTTCAGCTCCTGCTGGAAGTCCTTCATCCGGCCGAGCAGCTCCGGGTCGTGGGCGGCCAGCATCCGTACGGCCAGCAGCCCGGCATTGCGCGCCCCGGCGACGGAGACGGTGGCGACGGGAACCCCGGCGGGCATCTGGACGATCGACAGCAGGGAGTCCATGCCGTCGAGGTACTTCAGCGGCACCGGGACGCCGATGACCGGCAGCGGGGTGACGGAGGCGAGCATGCCGGGCAGGTGGGCGGCGCCGCCGGCCCCGGCGATGATCGCCTTGAGGCCGCGGCCGGCGGCCTGCTCCCCGTACGCGACCATCTCGCGCGGCATGCGGTGCGCCGAGACCACGTCGACCTCGTACGGGATCTCGAACTCGTCGAGGGCCTGGGCGGCGGCCTCCATGACGGGCCAGTCGGAGTCCGAGCCCATGACGATGCCGATGACGGGACCTGCGGTGGAGTTGCTCATGTGGTGATGGTTCCCCTGAGGTAGCCGGCTGCGTGGCGTGCGCGTTCCAGCACATCGTCCAGGTCGTCGCCGTAGGTGTTGACGTGGCCGACCTTGCGGCCGTGTTTCACGTCCTTGCCGTACATGTGGATCTTCAGCTGCGGATCGTGGGCCATGCAGTGCAGGTACGCCGCGTACATGTCGGGGTAGTCCCCGCCGAGCACGTTCGCCATGACCGTCCAGCGGGCCCGGGGGCGCGGGTCGCCCAGGGGGAGGTCCAGGACCGCGCGGACGTGGTTGGCGAACTGGGAGGTGATCGCGCCGTCCTGGGTCCAGTGGCCGCTGTTGTGCGGGCGCATCGCCAGTTCGTTGACGAGGATCCGGCCGTCGGCGGTCTCGAACAGCTCCACGGCCAGGTGGCCGGTCACGCCGAGCTCCTCGGCGATGCGCAGGGCGAGGGCCTGGGCCTCGCCCGCGAGGGCCTCGGAGAGGTTCGGGGCGGGGGCGATCACCGTGTCGCACACGCCGTCGACCTGGACGGACTCGACCACGGGGTAGGCCACGGCCTGGCCGTGCGGGGAGCGGACGATGTTGGCCGCGAGCTCGCGGACGAAGTCGACCTTCTCCTCCGCCAGGACGGGCACGCCCGCCTTGAAGGGCGCCTCGGCGTCCTCGGGGGTGCGGACGAACCACACGCCCTTGCCGTCGTAGCCGCCGCGCACGGTCTTGAGGATGACCGGGAAGCCGCCCACCTCGGCCGCGAAGGCCGCCGCGTCCGCCGGATCGCTCACGATCCTGTGGCGGGGGCTCGGGGCGCCGATCTCGTCGAGCTTGGCACGCATCACCCCCTTGTCGGCGGCGTGCATCAACGCGTCGGGCCCCGGGCGGACGGGGATGCCGTCCGCTTCCAGGGCCCGAAGGTGTCCGATGGGCACGTGCTCGTGGTCGAAAGTGATCACATCGCAGCCGCGCGCGAAGGCGCGCAACGTCTCCAGATCGCGATAGTCGCCGATGACGACGTCGCTCACGACCTGGGCCGCCGAGTCCTGTGGTGTGTCACTGAGGAGCTTGAATCTGATGCCGAGGGGGATACCCGCCTCGTGGGTCATGCGGGCGAGCTGACCGCCGCCGACCATGCCGACTACCGGGAACGTCACCTCTCCAGGGTATCCGCCGGTATTCCGCCATCCGGACGTGACCCTGGCCCGTTCTGGTCGACGCGCGTAGCATTCCCGCCCCTGTGTGCCGTGCGTCGCACGGTGTGCGAAGGCACAGACGGGCCCGTGGGGCGACACTTAGCATGGCCGGGTTGACCGAAGGCGGCAGACGCCTCCGCGGACGCCCCCGAGCGGGGCGGTGACGACAGGACTGATCCATCACATGAGTACGCCGCAGCAGGGTTCCGCGCTCGAACGCGTACGGGGCCTCGCCCGCGAGGTCGCGAAGTTCGGGGCCGTCGGCGGCATCGGTGTACTCGTCAACCTGGGCGTCTTCAACCTGATCCGCCACACGACCGACCTCCAGGTCGTCCGGGCGAGCGTCATAGCCACCGTCGTGGCCATCATCACCAACTACCTGGGCTTCCGGTACTTCACCTACCGCGACCGCGCCCGCACCGGCGGCTCCCGCGAGCTGCCGCTGTTCGTGGCCTTCAGCGTGATCGGCCTGGTGATCGAGAACGGCGTGCTGTACACCGCCACCTACGGGTTCGGCTGGGACGGCCCGCTCGCCACGAACGTGTTCAAGTTCATCGGCATCGGCACGGCCACCGTGTTCCGCTTCTGGTCGTACCGGACGTGGGTCTTCAAGGGCCTGCCGGAACCGGAGTCCGCCGGGGCCCCGCTCCCCGCCTCCGAGGTCTCCTCGCCGCGCGGCCGGGCCGCCGGGAGCCGGGCCCCCGAGCCCGCCCGCAAGTAGCGGCCCGCCCGCGAGGAGCGCGGACCGCGCGGGAGCGCCGCCCGCTCAGCGCACCGTCTGCTCCGGCTCGGGCCGCTCCGGCGCCGTCCGGCTCAGGAACAGCGCGAACACCGGCGGCTGCGTCTGCAGCAGCTCCAGGCGCCCCCCGTCGGCCTCCGCGAGGTCCCGGGCCACCGCCAGCCCGATCCCGGTGGAGTTGCGCCCGCTGATCGCCCGCTCGAAGATCCGGTTGCCGAGGTCCGGAGGGACCCCCGGCCCCTCGTCCGTGACCTCCAGCACCGCCTGGTTCCCGATCACCCGGGTACGCAGCGCGACGGTGCCGCCCCCGTGCATCAGCGCGTTCTCCACGAGGGTCGCCAGCACCTGCGAGACCGCTCCCGGGGTGCCGACGGCCCGCATGCCCGTCTTGCCGGAGCGCACGATGGCCCGCCCCGCGCTGCGGTAGGCCGGCCGCCACTCCTCCACCTGCTGCTTGACGACCTCGTCCAGGTCGAAGGGGACCGCCGAGCCCGTGCGCGGGTCCCGCGAGTTCGTCAGCAGCCGCTCGACCACGTCCGTGAGCCGCTCCACCTGGGTCAGGGCGATCGTCGCCTCTTCCCGTACGGTCTCCAGGTCATCGGTGACCGTGATCTCCTCCAGCCGCATCGACAGCGCCGTGAGCGGGGTGCGCAGCTGGTGCGAGGCGTCCGCGGCCAGCCGCCGCTCGGCGGTCAGCATCCGGCCGATCCGCTCCGCGCTGGAGTCCAGCACGTCCGCGACCCGGTCCAGCTCGGGGACCCCGTACCGCTTGTGCCGGGGCCTCGGGTCGCCCGATCCCAGCCGCTCGGCGGTCTCCGCCAGGTCGGTGAGCGGCGAGGCCAGCCGGTTGGCCTGCCGTACGGCGAGCAGTACGGCCGCCACGACGGCGAGCAGCGCCACCGCTCCGACCACGGCCAGGGTCCGGCCGACCTCCCGGGTCACCGTGGAGCGGGACTCCTCGACGACGACGGTCTCGCCCTGTTCACCCTTGGCGGTGCCGCGGATGACGCTGTCGGGAATCCGGTCGCCGACCTCCACGGGCGGCTGCCCGGGGACGGTGATCCGGGCGTAGCCGCCCATGTCCAGCTGCTCGGCGAGGGCCCGGGCGTCGATGGGCTTGCGCTCCAGGACGCTCGACTCGACCATGCCGACCAGGCGCAGCGCCTCGGACTCGATGCGGTCCTGGGCGCTGCTCGTGATCGTCCGGGTCTCCACGATCACCAGGGAGACCCCGAAGACGGCGATCACGACGAGCACCACGGCGAGCGTGGAGTTGATCAGGCGGCGGCGCATGGCTGCGGGGGCCGCTCAGCTCTTCTCGAAGCGGAAGCCGACCCCGCGGACGGTGGCGATGTAGCGCGGGTTCGCGGCGTCGTCGCCGAGCTTCTTGCGCAGCCAGGAGATGTGCATGTCGAGGGTCTTGGTGGAGGACCACCAGGTGGTGTCCCAGACCTCGCGCATCAGCTGGTCGCGGGTGACGACCCGGCCGGCGTCGCGGACCAGTACCCGGAGCAGGTCGAACTCCTTGGCCGTGAGCTGGAGCTCCTCCTCCCCCATCCACGCGCGGTGCGATTCGACGTCGATCCGCACGCCGTGGGTGGCGGGGGCCTGGGTGGCATCGCCCGCCCCGCGCCGCAGCAGGGCCCGGACCCGGGCCAGCAGCTCGGCGAGGCGGAAGGGCTTGGTCACGTAGTCGTCGGCGCCGGCGTCCAGGCCGACGACCGTGTCGACCTCGTCCGCGCGGGCGGTGAGTACGAGAATGGGGAAGCCGTGGCCCTCGGCGCGCAGCCGGCGGGCGACTTCGAGGCCGTCCATGCCCGGCAGGCCCAGATCCAGGACGACGAGATCGACGCCGCCCTGAAGTCCCGCGTCCAGGGCGGTGGGGCCGTCCTCCCGGACCTCGACCTCGTACCCCTCCCGGCGCAGGGCGCGGGCCAGGGGCTCCGAGATGGATGCGTCGTCCTCGGCGAGCAGTACACGCGTCATGTGGGTGATGGTAGTCCGCGGCAGGTGCGCGCAGGGGCGCGCCTGAAGACCCCTTTCGATCTGGGCTTATGAACTACTAACGGCCTTCGAATGCGATCAAACGGTTCCCCGGAATCCTGTGATCCATATCTCAAGTCCTTCCATATGCCGCAGTGTCCTGTCGTATGGTGGCGAGACGCCTGATGCACTACCCAGGGGACCTTTGTGCCGAAAAGCGAGCCAAAGACCTCAAATTCTGCTCTGGTCGGTTTCATCCGACCCAGATGACAGTGAATGACCTGTGGGCCGGGCCCCGCGTGCGAAAGATTCGCGCCGGGGCGTGGATCCCGGTTACGGACATCCCCTGCCCCCCTCCTTCGAGGACGGGGGCAGACCCCTGGGCGTGGGGTGGGACGTTCGTCGCCGGTGCCGGCCACCCCCCACCGGGCGCTGTTCCGCTCACGAAGCGAAGCGTCCCGACCAAGCAAGGATCGACCATGGCTTCCAGCCTGACGAGGGACTCGGCGGACCCGTCCACCGAGAAGACCTTCTTCGGACACCCCCGTGGCCTGGCCACTCTGTTCATGACCGAGATGTGGGAGCGTTTCTCCTACTACGGCATGCGTGCACTCCTGGTGTACTACCTGGTCTCGGGCGGCGCCGACGCCGCCACGGGCAGCCAGGGTGGCGGTCTGGCCATGACCGCGGCCACCACCACGGCCATCTACTCCGTGTACGTCTCCATGGTCTACCTGATGGCCATGCCGGGCGGCTGGTTCGGTGACCGTGTCTGGGGCGCCCGCAAGACGGTCGCCATCGCCGGCTTCGTGATCATGGCCGGTCACCTCTCCCTGGCCGCCCCCGGCCAGGCGATGTTCTTCGTCGGTCTGATCCTCGTCGCGGCGGGCTCCGGTCTGCTGAAGGCCAACATCTCCACGATGGTCGGTCACCTGTACGACGGCCCGGAGGACCCGCGCCGTGACGGTGGCTTCACGCTCTTCTACATCGGCATCAACCTCGGCGCCTTCGTCGCCCCGCTCGTCGTCGGCACGGTCGGCAAGGAGCACAACTGGCACCTGGGCTTCGCCCTCGCCGCCGTCGGCATGGGCCTGGGTCTGACCCAGTTCCTGCTCGGCACCAAGCACCTGAGCCCGAAGAGCAGCATCGTTCCGAACCCGCTGTCGGCGGAGGAGCGCAAGGCCGTCCTGACCAAGGTCGTCCTCGCGGTCGTGGGCATCGCCGTCTTCTACGGCGCGGTCGTCGCCCTCGGCGCGTACACGCTGAACTGGGCCCTGGTCCCGCTGACCCTCGCCGGTCTGTTCATCCCGATCGCCGTCCTGACCCGCATCAAGCGCGACAAGGACCTGTCGGGCGCCGAGCAGTCGAAGATGACCGCGTACATCTGGTTCTTCATCGCCGCGGCCGTCTTCTGGATGATCTACGACCAGGGTGGCTCCACGCTGTCCCTGTTCGCGGACGACAAGACCGCCGACACCGTCTTCGGCCTCGGCTTCTCGGCCACCTGGTACCAGTCGCTGAACCCGCTGTTCGTGATGGCGCTGGCCCCGGTCTTCGCCTGGCTGTGGGTGTGGCTGGCGCGCAAGAACCAGGAGCCGAACACCATCGTGAAGTTCGCGATGGGCCTGGTCCTGATCGGTGCCTCGTTCTTCGTCTTCATCATCCCGATGAACATGGCGGGCGGCGACGTCAAGGTCTCCCCGATGTGGCTGGTCTCGATCTACATGATCCAGACCATCGGCGAGCTGTGCGTCTCCCCGGTCGGCCTCTCCGTCACCACGAAGATGGCGCCGCAGAAGTACGCCTCCCAGATGATGGGTGTCTGGTTCCTCGCGGTCACCGCCGGTGACTGCATCACCAGCCTCCTCTCCATCGGCGGTGTGGACCTGAACGGCCTGGGCGTGATCGCACTGCAGGCGGCAGCCGCCGTCTTGGCCGGCTTCGCGGTCTACGCGTACCGCAAGAAGGTCCAGGCGCTGATGGGCGACGTGCACTGACGCACCCCCCTCTGACGCACGCGGCGGCCCGGCACACCTCCTGGTGCTG